>NZ_LBEX01000018.1:0-478226 GCF_001999655.1 Thermosipho sp. 1074
AATCGAAAATATTTCTAAACTTAACTAAAAAAGGGGGGGTATTATGTTAAACGAAAAAATGGTTCAGGCTTTGAATAATCAAGTAAATGAGGAATTTTATTCGGCGTATTTATACCTTTCCATGGCAGCATATTTTGAAAATATTGGATTAAAGGGGTTTGCAAATTGGATGAGGATTCAAGCAATGGAAGAAAGGGATCATGCTATGAAAATATTTGATTATCTTGCAAGACAGGGTGCAAAAATTAAATTGGTGACAATAAATGAGCCACCACAAGATTTTGGAGGTATAAAGGAAATTTTTGAAGAAGTTCTTAAACATGAACAACATATTACTTCTAAAATAAATGAATTGGTTGATTTAGCAGAAAGTTTGAAAGATAGGGCTACTTTTAATTTCTTGCAATGGTTTGTTGATGAGCAAGTAGAAGAGGAAGAAAATGCAAATGATATTCTAAGCCAATTAGAATTAATTGGTGATAATAAAAACGCACTTTTCATGCTTGACAAGGAACTTGCTCAAAGGGTTTACACACCAATTGTTGCGGAGTGATATTATGAACAAAGAGAAGATAATTGAAGTATTAAAATATGAAAGAAGACCTATGAAAACTGGAGAAATTGCTGAAAAATTAGGAGTAGATACCAAACTTGTAAGTAATTTAATTAAAGAGTTGAGGAAAGAAGGTAAGGTGGAAAGTCCAAAGAGGTGTTATTATTCAATTAAGGAGGGAGAATCATGACAAAAAGAGGGCAAATATACAAATGTGAAAAATGTGGAAATATTGTTGAAGTTTTACACGAGGGTGCTGGAACACTTGTTTGCTGTGGAGAACCAATGAAACTTTTAGAGGAGAAGACGGCAGATTCTACTCAAGAAAAACATGTTCCGTTTATTGAAGAAATTGAAGATGGTTATAAGGTTAGAGTTGGAGAAAATGCAATGCATCCTATGGAAGAAAAACACTATATAGAATGGATAGAACTAACAGTAGATGGAGTTGTTTACAAAAAATTTTTGAAACCTGGTGATAAACCTGAAGCAATTTTTGAGGTGAAGAAGGGAAGTAAGGTTTCAGCAAGAGAGTATTGTAATATACATGGACTTTGGAGAAAGTAACCCGGGGATAAACCCCGGGTTATTTAATTGTTCTCATTTAAATTATCCCATAATTCTTTGATTTCTCTTTCATATTTTTTGAAGAGCTCTAATATTTTTGGGTTAAAATCATCAGGTGATGTTCTCCCATCACCTTTTATTATTATTTCTAATGCTTTTTCGTGTGAAAGAGCAGCTTTATATGGTCGTTTAGAACGTAGTGCGTCATAGACATCTATTATGTTAACTATTTGTGCTTCTATTGGTATTTCATCTTCCTTTAAGCCATATGGATAACCCTTTCCGTTGTATTTTTCATGATGATATAGTGCAATTTTTTTTGCTGTCTCAAGTCTTGGATCGCCATTTAATATCTCTGCACCCCATATTGTGTGTTTCTTCATTATTTCCCATTCTTCTTTTGAAAGAGGGCCAGGTTTTGATAGTATTTTTGGGGGGACTTTTATTTTACCTATATCATGCAATGGTGAATAAAGGTAAACTTTTCTAACAAGGGTTTTTGGCAATTGCAATTTTTTTGCTAGAAATTCAGATAGTATTTGTACTCTTTTTATATGATTTCCTGTAGTTTCGTCAAATCCTTCTACTATGTTTGACATTTTTTCTATAAATAATTCATAGGTTGATTCAAGTTCACCAGAATATCTTTCAATTTCACTGTATGCATCAAGCAGTTCTTCGTTTGTTGATTTAAGTTCTTGAAAATTTGCTTCAATAATGGAAATCATATCTGCTACTTCATTGATTAGAAAATCTATTTCTTTTATATTTGATGAAATTTTTGAAGAGTTAAATGTTTGGTTTGTAAGATAATTTTTAGTTTCATTTACTAGGTTTTTAATAGGTGTTGCTATTGATTCTTTAAGTTCTCTTTCAATATTTTTATGGACGGTCTTTGCAAGTAAAAAGATGAGAAGTATACTAGATATAGAAGTAAAATAATATGGCAAAAGTTCTAAAAATAAATTTTTATAAATGACAAAATATACATCACCGCGAGCTTCTTTGGATACTATTAGATAATTTTTATAAATGTAATCACCCTTTTTTATGGCAAAATCAAATTTCTTTCCAATATTTTCTGGAGTTCCATAAAGAATTGTGTTGTCATTTTTTGAGATTAACAGTGCGTTTTTGCTTAAAGTTTTTAAAAATTTTGGATTTAAATCTATTCCAATTATACCTGAAATGTTTTTTCCTTCCACGTATTTTGAAACGGTAATTACAATTTCTTTTGTAATTTTGTCAACATAAGGTTCAGTAATTTGAACTTTATCTTTTTTATTTATTGCAGATACGAACCAAGGTCTGTTTTTTGGATTTTCATTTTCTATCGAAGAGTTATGTGGATATATAATAAGATTTTTCTGATCAGTTGAGAAGTATATATATGAAATTTCTTTTGAAAATTTTTTGTATATATTTTTTAAAGCATTTTCTAATTTCTTTTGATCATCTACAAGTTGTGGGTCAAGAGAAATAAATTGTAGAATGTTTTCAAGGTTAAAAAATAAGTTGTTCCATCTTTCTGTGGATCTTTCAAGCTGAATGAATGCTTCTATTGATATAGAACGAAATCCCAAAAAAACAAAGAATATTCCAGAGACTATTGCAATAACGATGAATGGAATGATGAGATGTTTGTTAATTTTTCTTTTAAAAAAGTCATTTAAATTCAAATTATCACCCCATTACTCTTTTACATTAGTATTTTAACATGATTTTGTGAATTTTATAAGTGAAAAGAATGGTATAATTAAAATAGTAAAAGTGTGCGGAGGTGAATTTGTGCCAAGAAGACTTGGAAGAAGAGGAAGAGGATTTGTGTTAGGTGATTTTTTAACGGCAAGTTTGCTTTTATTGTTGAAAGAGAAACCTTCTCATGGTTATGAACTTGTACAAAGACTTTTTGAATCTAAATTTTATAATTTCAGGCATGATCCAGGTGTCATATATAATATATTAAGGAAATTGGAAATAAATGGGTTTATAACATATGATTTAGAAGAAGGAGATGGTCCATTTAGAAAGGTGTATAAGATTACAAAAGAAGGAGAAAAGTATCTAATGTTGATTAAAAGTGAAATAGAGAGCCTGAGCGAACAATTGGAAAATTTTTTGGATGAATTTTACAAAATGGAAGAAAGTTAATCTATTAGAGTATAACTTTACTTAATGAAAACTTTAAAGGATAGATAATTAGACAAAAAATGAAAAAAACAAACGAGTTTTTAGGAAATTTTAATAATTAGGTGTTATACTATTGTTACCCAACTAGTAATAGGAAAGGTCAGGGAAAATGTACATATGAAGCATGCGGTATTAAAAGAAACTTATTTTTATCGATGTAGTTATATATGAAAAATATGTAAAAACAGTTGTTATTGTATTAGGAAATTTTTTTTATTTGAAAGTAGAAATGTTTATAATGTACAATTGGCGTTGGTATGGAATAGAACTATAATGAAATAAAAATTCTAAAGAAAACGAGTTTTTTAAAATATTAGCAAAGGGTGAAACAAGAAAAAGGCAATATTCAAGAAAGAGGAGACTTATTTTAATGAATTAAAGGAAAGTTGAAATATGATGTTAATATGATTGTTATTACTAGGAGTTTTAATTTGTTGTTTTATAAAAAATTCCGATGTGTTGAAAGAATTAGATAATTTTCAAAATAATAGTGGTGGTGCAAAGAAAAAGGCTTTAGAAATATTAAATGAAAAATTTATTAATGGAGAAATCACAGAAGAATATCTTAGAAAGAAAAAACTTGTCGAAAAAAATTGAAAATAAGATTTGTTATATATAGGAAAATGTATTATTAAAAAATTTCAATGTATTAAATCCCTTCTTTTTTTAAAGAAGGGATTTTGTTGTGATATAATATATCTAGAATTACATTGTTTTGGAGGGAATGAAATGCCTGGTAAGATAACAGTAATTACTGGACCTATGTATTCTGGTAAAACAACGGAACTTTTGTCCTTTGTTGAGATTTATAATATTGGGAGAAAAAAGACAAAGGTTTTTAAACCAGCTATTGATAATAGATATGGAGAAGATATAGTATCAACTCATACGGGTTTTAAAGTTAAAGCATTTAAAGTTGATAAGTCCAAAGAAATATACGAATATATTGATGAGACGGTAAGTGCAATTTTCATTGATGAGGTGCAGTTTTTTGATATTGAATTAATTGATCTTGTAAAAGATTTGGTTTTTAAAGGTATAGATGTTTATTGTGCAGGATTAGACATTTCTTATCTTGAAAATCCATTTGAAGTTACAGCAAAGCTTTTAGCTATTGCAGATGAGGTTATAAAGAAAAAAGCAGTGTGCGAGAAATGTGGAGAACATAGAGCCACATATTCATACAAAATAGTTCCAGATGGTGGAGAAATAGATATTGGTGGTAAGGAAAAATACATAGCAATTTGTAGAAAATGTTTGCATAAGTTAAAAAATGGGAGGTGATGGTGTGAGGAAGATTTTTGTTTTATTTTTGTTTGTTTTTATGGTTTTAAGTTTTTCAGTCCAGTTGGTTATTTTACATACCAGTGATTTGCATGGAAACATTTTACCAATTAGTTATGCTACAAACAAGCCTTCTGATGTGGGACTTGCAAAAATTGCAACTCTAGTAAAGCAAATGAGAAAGGAATGTGGGAATGTTATTTTGATCGATTCTGGAGATTTAATACAAGGTACTCCATTGGAATACTATCATGCAAGAATTGACAACAAACCTATTGATCCTATGATTTTAGTCATGAACAAATTGGGATACTCTGCATGGACATTGGGAAATCATGAATTTAACTATGGATTGGATATTTTGAACAAGGCGGTTTCAGAGGCACAATTTCCGGCATTGAGTGCAAATATATTAGATGAAAATGGAAATCCCGTGTTTAAGCCTTATCATATAGTTAATGTAGGTGGAATAAAAGTTGGAATTTTAGGTTTGACTACGAAATTTATCCCGAATTGGGAGGATCCAAAGAATATAAAAGGATTAAAATTTGAAGATCCTGTGAAAGTTGCAAAGAAGTATGTAAAAGAATTAAGGGATAAAGTGGATGTTATTGTCGTAGCATACCACGGAGGATTAGAAAGAGATCCAGAAACAGGAACCCCAACTGAGGAATTGACAGGTGAAAATCAAGGGTATCAACTTTTACAAGAAGTAAATGGGATTGATGTGTTATTGCTTGGACACCAACACAGAACAATTGCTGCAAAAATAAATGGTGTACCAGTATCAATGCCATCAAAATGGGGAAAATACCTTGGAAAGATTGTTTTAAATTTAGAAAAAGTTAATGGAAAGTGGAAGATTATTGATAGTTCTGTGGAAGAAATACCTGTAAAAGGCGTTGAAGCTGATAATGAAGTTGTTGCTATGGCAAAGCCATATGAAGAAAAAGTTCAAGCATGGCTCGATCAACCTGTAGGTTACGCTAAAGGAGATTTTTGGATTTATGATCCATTATTTGCAAGACTACAGGATAATAGTTTAATTGAATTCGTTAATAAAGTTCAAATGTACTACAGTAAGGCTAAAATTTCTTCGACAGCTTTGTTCAATAACGACATAAAAGGTTGGAAAAGTGGACCAATAACATTAAGGGATATAAATGCCGTATACATTTATCCTAATACATTAAAGGTTATAAAAGTTACAGGAAAAGATATAAAGGAAGCTTTGGAAAAAAGTGCGGATTATTTTGCTTTTAATAATTTTAAAGTTTCTGTTAATAAAACTTGGGTTGAGCCAAAACCAAGACATTACAACTATGATATGTGGGAAGGTATAAGTTATAAGATAGTGCTAAATAATCCTTCAGGAAATAGAATAATTGATTTAATGTTTGAAGGGAAACCTATCGAAATGGACAAAGAATATGAAATTGTGTTAAACAATTATAGAGCTGGTGGTGGCGGGGGATATACAATGTTTAAAGGAAAACCAGTTGTCAGAGAGGTAATGATGGAAGTATCAGAATTAATGGCAGATTACGTCCTTAATAGAAAAGAAATAAAAGCGACAACCGATAATAACTGGGAAGCAGTTGTTAAATTTGAATATATAGTAAAACCAGGTGACAATCTTTGGAATATTGCAAAGAGATTTGGAATTTCGATAAAAGATTTAATAAGATGGAATAATATTAAGAATCCTTCAATATTAAGAGTAGGAGAAAAATTACTATACTATAAAAACTATATCGAAACTTTGCCACCTATAAAGGAAGTTTCAGGTTTTTAAAATCCAAGGGGATTTCCCCTTGGATTTTTTATAAACCCAATTCTTCCAAAACAAGGATAACTTTAATCCTTCCAGGATGTCTGTGATCAGATTCTATGATTGTGTAGTAATTACATATTCTTTGAGCCGAGGCACAATTAATGCAATATCCTGTTTGTGTGCAAGGTGTATTTAAGTCTAGACGTTTGCTATTCATTGGGGATATGTATCTTATTCTTTCCCTTGCTTCTAACAGATTTGAGACAATTTTATTTACACTAGTTACCAAAATTACATTTTTTGGTCCGTATATTACAGCTGCTACTCTATTTCCATTTCCATCTAAAAGTGCTATTTCACCATTTTCAGTTATTGCATTTGCACTACAAATGTAATAATCTGCAAAAAAAGCTTTTCTTTCTAATTCGTATTTTTCTTCTTTTGATTTAGCACTATATCTGTCATAAAAAATGTAATTCCCATTTCTTAGTGCATCTAATAGTTTGATTTGATTTAACGTTAGAGAGCCACCTGTGGCAACAGAAGAATTTTCTGGAATAAGTTCCAATACTTTTTTGAGTGCTTCATTTGTATCTTTGACTATGTATGCATCGTGACCTTTTTTATTTAAATTATCTGCAACTTTTCTTGCAAGTGAAAAGTATTTCCAAAGATAAAGATCCCTTCTCATTACTTTCACCTTCTTATTTTAAACTTCTTTCAATTTTAAAAGATAGCGCTTTAAAAGATAAAGTAATATCCACATCTTCCACGTGAAGTTTTGTTCTTAATTTTATTGGTGCAAAATTTATTAATCCTTTTACACCTAATTCTTCGAGCTTTTCAACCACTAATTGAGCAGCATTTTCGGGAACGGCAATCACAGCAATTTCTACGATATTTTTTTTGAAAAATTCTTCGATTTCAGAAATGTGTTTGATTTGAAGTTTTCCAATCTTTTTTCCAACCTTTGATCTGTCAGCATCAAATATTCCAATTATATTGAATTTTTCTTTTTTTAAACCTTCATAACTTACAAGTGCACTTCCTATATTTCCTGCTCCTATTACAACTACATTCCAAATTTTATTAACACCTATTATTTTTTCAAGACTATTCATTAGTTCGTATGTGTTATATCCCACACCTCTTTTTCCAAACTCTCCAAAGTATGAAAGATCTTTCCTTACTTGACTTGATTTAATTCCTAGTCTTTCCGCAATGTCTTTTGATGCGACAAACTCAATGCCTTCTTCGTATAGCCTGTTTAAACATCTATAGTAAAGGCCTAGTCTTTTTACAACTGGTTTTGGTATTTTCTTTTCCATCTTTTTCCTCCTTTCAATTTTGTGAAGATAGTCACAATAAATTATACTATATTTTTCACAAATAATTCAAGGGGGGATTGATAGAAATAATACTGGAAATTTTCGTTTTGTTTGTTTTTTTGATATTTGGAAATATTGTTTAAAAATAAAAAAATTTATCTATATAGAATAATTTGAATCTATTTTTGTGATTTGAATAATTTCAATTTTATGTTAAAATACACTTAGAAAGTGGACATTATAACTCGGGATTTAATAACGAATTCAAATTTATTATTCTTTATAAAGGAGGGAACGTTATGAGCTTGTCAACCTTTTTTGTGACCTATTTCACATGGATATTACTAACAGGTTATAGTAATGTTTCAGAACTTATTGTCGGTTTTTTTGTATCGCTTGTTATTTCCATGATATTTAAAAAGTATTATGGAATAAAATTTGACAAGTTATTTTTAGTAAGATTTGTGAAATTTGTGTTAATATATCTTCCTGTTTTTATATGGGAGATGATAAAGGCGAATTTTGATGTAGCTGTACGTGTTTTAAATCCTAAACTTCCTATTAATCCCGGATTTGTTAAGCTTAACACGAATTTAACAAAAGATAGTTCAAAGTTTGCGCTTGCAAACTCTATAACTTTAACTCCAGGTACTTTAACATTAGATGTTAAAGAAGATGTCCTCTATGTTCATTGGATTGACGTTAAAACTACAGAAGAAGGAGAAAAGAAAAAATACATTTCGGAAAAATTTGAAAAAATTCTAAAGGGGGTATTTGAATGATTTTCTTACAATACATTTATTTTGTGCTTGTGGGTCTTGGAGCCTTATTATCTTTTTTAAGAATCTTATTTGGACCTACAAGTGCAGACAGAGTTGCCGCCCTTGATACTTTAAACGTAGTTTTAACTGGAACAATAGTTTTTTTGGCATTGATTTTTAACAATGGATTGTATCTTGACATAGCACTGGTTTATGGCTTGTTATCTTTTGTTGAAACTGTAGTTATTGCACGATATTTGGAGGGGAAAAAATGATTATAGTGGGATATATACTGATTGTAATTGGTGCGTTTTTTTATTTTTTGGGAGGACTTGGGATTTTTAGGATGCCTGATGTTTACAATAGGCTTCAAGCTGGTACCAAAGCTACTACTTTGGGTTCATTTTCTGTTGTATTAGGTGTGGGGCTTGTTGATATTGATTATTTACCAAAAGCTTTATTGATAATAGCATTTATTGCTTTGACTAACCCTGTCGGGAGTTCAGTTTTAGCTAGAGCAGCGTATTTGAAAGGGATTAAACCTACGGAAAAAACTATAGTTGATGAATACAAAGGTGGTGGAGAAGAATGACAATCATCACTATTTTTGTAGGGGTCTTGATGATTATATCAGGAATTTATGCAGTAGAGGCAAAAAAAATACTTGATTCTTTTATAGCACTTTCGCTTTTGAGCTTGTTGTCTGTGTTTTTGTTTGTAATTATGAAAGCTCCAGATGTTGCTATTACAGAAGCATCGGTGGGGGCCGGCTTGACAACAGCAGTATTAATTTTAGCTTTTAGAAGAATAGGTGGTGAGAAAAAATGAGAAGATTTTTTTCCGTTTTAATAGTATTAGGTTTGATTTTGTTCTTATCAAATTCTTTATCTATTCTTCCAAAATATGGACAGGCAAAAATTTCTAAAGTTTCGGATGCTTATATAAATAAAAGTGTGAATAGTGAAAAAAGAGAGGTTAAGTTTGGTGAAACTAAGGATTTGGAAGATGGTGCCGCAAATGTTGTAACTTCAATAGTGGTTGATTACAGATCTTTTGATACTTTAGGTGAAGTTACGGTGCTTTTCACTTCGGCATTAGGTGTGGGTTTTGTTTTACATGGGATTAGAAGAAAAAAATATGGAAGAATGCCCAATTTTGTTTTGAGGGTATCTGTGGGGATTTTATTACCACTAATACTTTTGTTTGGAACTTATGTATTTATTCACGGCCATCTTACACCTGGTGGAGGATTTCCAGGTGGAACGATAATAGCTGTGGGAATACTTTTATTGTATTTATCAAACGAAGAATTTTCTCTTTCAAAAACATCCAAATTTATCGAAGGCTTTGCGGGAAGTCTATACGTAATTTTGGGATTAATTGGATTGGCCGTAGGAGGAGTGTTTCTTGTTAATTTCCTTCCAACAGGAGTAATAGGTACTTTGTTTAGTGCTGGTATTATACCAATTGTATATATTTTAATTGGATTTAAGGTTGGAGCGGAATTATCTGGAGTAATTGCCGATATGTACAGGGAGGGATGATAATGGTCTATTATATTGCTTTTGTTTTAATAGGAATAGGTATATACGGAATCTTAACTCAAAAAAATTTGTTTAAATTTTTAGTATCTTTAACGATTATAGATACCGCGATAAATATATTTATAATTTCTCTTGGATATATTGAAGGAAAAGATGTACCAATATATTCTCAATATACCCCTGTTGCCAATTTTGTAGATCCATTACCACAAGCATTGGTACTTACAGCAATTGTAATTAGTGTTGGAACCCTTGCGCTTGGTGCATCTTTATTGATAAAAGTTTACGAAAAATATGAAACTTTAGAAGTTGAAGAAATCGCCACAAAGGAGGCGAAAGAATGACGGCGTTGCTTGTTGTTGTACCTTTACTTTCTGCATTTTTGTTTGTACCTTTTAAGGAAAAGGCAAAATATGTCCTGCCATTTATAGTTATTATTAACCTTTTTTTATTGATGAATATTCCTGTTAATTCCACGGTGCAAATGGGAGGATGGAAGGCACCATTTGGAATTGTTTTAGTTTTAGATTCTGCAAGTTTTAACACACTTTTGGTTGTTAACATAATATTTTTAATTGTTTCGTTGATACCTCAAATTGCCAATGGTTTATCGATAGTAGTGTTGATTTTACTTTCTTCATTGAATGGAATAATTTTAACCGGTGATATTTTCAACTCATTTGTTTTCTTAGAAATAACAGCGGCTGCAGCTTACATTATTGCATCTTCAAAGAAAAATTATTATGGTGCGTATAAATATCTTATTGTTGGAAGTGTTGCAGGTGGATTTTATCTTTTAGGTGTTATATATGCATATATAGGAACAGGTTCTTTGAATTTTGCAGATATTTCGCTTAACATGAAAAGTTCATTTTTGCCTTATGTTACCCTTATGTTGTTTATAGGTTTGGCGGTTGAAAGCAAAATTTTACCATTAGCAGGTTGGATTCCAGACGTTTATGCTTCTGGATCTGCAATAACACCAACTATTTTGGCTACAAGTGTAACTTTCTCAATGTTTTACCTTTTAAGTAGGATATTTATCACAATCTTCAACGGTTATTTTTTGGATGTTTTGTATGTTTTTGGATTGATTACTTTGGTATTAGCTGAAATTGCCGCATTTAGACAGGAAAATCTTCTAAAAGCGCTTGCGTTTTCCTCTATAGCACAAGCGGGTTTAGTATTAAGTGTGCTTTCTCTCAATACATCTAACGCATTAACTGCTGCTTATTTTCATTTGTTGAATGATGCAACGTCAAAAATAATTTTGTTTGTTATTGGTGCAACCTTAATAGGAAGTTTTATGAATAACAAAACTGCAGGTATTTCCTTTAGTATTGCATCGTTTTCGTTAATTGGCTTTCCACTTTTTGCAGGATTTAGAAGTAAATTGTTAATTTTGCAAAGTGCATTTGAAAAAGGGGATTATTTGTTACCTGCGCTTTTGTTGTTTTCAACTATAATAGAAGCTGCATATTTGTTGAGGTGGAATATAAAGCTTTGGTATTGTAAGTATAAAAAAGATTCTAATATTTCATGGAATATTTTGTTAATTGCTTTGGTGTTATCTCTACTTTTAATCTATATAGGTATATACCCTGAAATGTATCTAAAGATATCTGAAAACATATCACAAGGTATAATGAGCTCTCAGACGTATATTAATAACGTTTTAGGAGGGATGTAAATGATATCCTTAACTAATTTAATTTTGGTTTTTCTTTTTGGTTCAGTTGTAAGTTATCTGTTGACAAAATCTAACAGAGTTTTAGGTTCAATATTTAACTTTTTACTCACCGCGTATGCACTTTATGAAATTTGGAATTTAAATATAAATTATAGTGAAAAACTTTTTGGACTTTTTAACAATTTAGAAAGTACATTTAAAGTTACATATTTAGGGAAGTATTTTGCTTTAGTAAGTATGATTATAATTTCTTTTGTGGCATTTTTTATAATTGAATGGATTAAGAAAAAGGGTATTAAACCTGCCGCTTTTAACGCTTTTATGTTGATTATGATTTCTGGAGTTTTAGGGGTATTTTTTGCAAATGACTTGTTAACTCTTTACATTTTTTGGGAATTAGCCGTTTTGGGTTCATTTTTGATAGTTCCCATGGGAAAAGAAGATTCAAAAAAAGCAGCTGTAATTTATGCTGTGACAAGTGCCATTGGAAGTTACATGTACCTTTATGCAACCTTTGCAATTTTTAAGAGGTATGGTGTGCTTTCGTTTGAACAGGTATCTCAACAATTAGTTAATGATTCGTCGTTGTTTAAATGGTTTATAATTTTATTTATTGCAAGTGCTGGTATAGCAAAAAGTGGAATTTTTCCACTCCATACTTGGCTTAGAATTACCCACGGTAACGCTCCAGATGCGTTTAGTGCAATCTTATCTGGGCAATTGGTAAAAATGGGATCTTATGTTTTGGCAATTGCAATATCTGTTTTCCCAACTGTTCAAATGTTTTCTTCATTTTATCATGGGATTCCACTACTTAATTACCTTTTAATTTGGCTTGGTAATATTTCAATATTAATTGGTACGTTTATGGCAATTAGGCAAAATGATATGAAACAATTAATTGCATTTTCATCTATTGCAAATGGTGGATACATCCTCGTGGGATTAGGAACTATGAATTCAATAGGTTATGCAGGTGGATTGTTTCATGTATTTAACCATGCAATAGCTGCTGCTATGATTTTCTTATCTTTTGCAGCAGTTGTGTATAGGACGGGAACTACGAAGATTGATGAAATGGGTGGATTAATTTGGAGAATGCCATGGACATTTGTTACATATCTTGTTGGAATAATTTCACTTGCGGGGATACCACCTACAAGCGGATTTATATCAAAGTGGATGATTTTTAGTGCGCTTGTCAACAAGGGTATGTTTATCACGTTGGCAATTACATTTATTGGAAGTGTCGGATCTTTTCTTTATGTTTTTAGACCATTAGCAGGTGTATTTTTGGGGCAGCTAAAGAGAAAACATGCGGATGTAAAAGAAGTCCCAGGTATTATGTTAATACCTATGTTGTTGTTTGTTGTTCTGGTGCTTTTTATTGGAGTTTATCCAAAGCCAGTTTTAGATTATATAAGTTCAATAGAGAAAGTTCTTGGAATAAAACCTATTTCATACAGTGGATTTGAGATAGTAACTCCGTTGGGTAAGTGGAATACTTTAACAGTTTTTACAATGTTTGCAGTAGGTTTTATAATCGCAACAGTTTTGTATTTGATATTCCCAAGGGGAAAGAGGGTTGAATTAACTGATCAATATACTGGTGGGGATTACTTATACAATTATGACTTGTACCACTATGCGACAGGATTTTATAGGTTTATTGAACGATTGTACGATAGACATCCATCTTTTGAAAAATTGTATGGTATGTTAGCTGTGTTCTTTAGATCAATTGGTGATATTGTAACTGATTTGATTTATAAACCAAGTCCGAGTGGATACGTTTTTTGGATTTCTGTTGTAATCCTCATAATATATTGGGTGAGGTGGTAAGAGATGACAATATTAAAGGTAATTGCAGTTTTATTAACGGGATTTTTTGTTGGATTAACTCTAGAAGGAATTGCAAGGAAAATAATGGCCAGAGTACAAAGAAGGTATGGCCCGCCTTGGTATCAGAATTTTATAGATGTTTTCAAGGCTCTTTCAAAAAGGGGAATTTCTCATGGTTGGATTTTTGATTTTGGAATCTTAATGGCATTGGGAGGAGTTATTGCAACTTTAGCTTTTGTACCATTGGGGGATTTAGTTGCATTTCCTGGACTTGACAATATTTTTATAATAGTGTATTTGTTTGCAGTTGGATCACTTGGAATGGCAATGGGAATGGTTGGTTCTGGGAATCCTAATGCTAGTATAGGGGTTGCAAGAGCTTTAACTCAAATGCTTGGTTATGAACTACCTTATTTAATTTCTATAGCAGGTGTTTTGTATTATTATAAAACCAGTTCTGTGTCTGGGTTGATGATGGCTCAGCAGGATACTTGGACTTTATTTAAAATGCCAATAGGTGGAATTGTTGCTTTTGTTTCGCTGCTTGGAATGCTGGGTAAAAAACCTTTTGATACACCTATTGCACCTGCTGAAATTGCGTCTGGTCCAATGGTGGAACTGTCTGCCAAATATATGGGACTTTTAATGTTAATGCATACTTTTTCGATATTCGTTGAAATAGGATTGTTTGTGGATATATTCCTTGGAGTAAGTAATTATTTTACATTTCTTTTGAAATTTACTATAGTTTGGATAATTGCAACATTAATTTCATCGGTTTTGCCAAGATTTAGAATAGAACAAGTTGTTAAATTTTATTGGAAAGTACCGTTAAGTTTAGCGTTTGTCCAGGTTTTATTTGTATTACTTGGTTGGGTATTTTAGGAGGTGAAAGAAATGGCCGTTGATGAAAGAAGTTTATGGGAAAAAATAGCAGATAAACTTAGAAGTAGATCATTGTGGATGCTACATTATTGTACAGGTTGTGGAGCTATGGAACTTCCTCCAACAATGACTTCAAGGTTTGATATGGAAAGATTTGGTATGGGGCCAATGGCTACTCCAAGGCAGGCGGATATTTTGTTTATAACTGGATATCTAAGTGCTAAAACACTTAGAAGGGTTATTTATACTTATGAAAAAATGGCGGAACCTAGATATGTTATTGGATTTGGATCATGTACGTTAAACGGAGGTATATATTACGATTCATATGCTACAATAAACAGATTGGATTATTACATTCCCGTGGATTTGTATATTGCGGGTTGTATGCCAAGACCTGAAGCATTACTTGAAGCATTTAATGAACTTATGAGGATGATAAGAAGAGGAGAAGCAAATGGATGGAAAAAATACAAAGAAAATTATGAATGGTATAAACAGAATCAGATAAGATCCCTTGGGGAGGTGTTTGTACATGATGAATTCCATGAGTAATACAGTAGAGAAACTAAAAAGAATAGTTAATAATTTAGATATAACAAAGGTAGACGAGAGAGAAATAAAACTTGAATTACCAAATGAACAAGTTTTACCAGCGCTTTTAGCTTTAAAAGAAGATGGATATTCACATTTATCTTTAATAACGGCAGTTGATTGGATAGATGAGGGAAAGTTTGAGCTTGTTTATATTCTCTATTCTTGGAATAATGGTGGAAAATTTTTGATTACAACAAAAATAAATAGGGATACTCCAAAATTTGTTACTGTAAAACACATGTGGCCTATTGCAAGATATTACGAAAGAGAGCTCCATGAGTTTTTTGGAATAAAGTTTGAGGGAAATAATGATATGAGGCCGCTTTTCTTAGAAATGTGGGATGACATGCCACCTTTAAGAAAGGATTTTGATCCATTTGAGTATTCGAAAAAGAAATTTCCAGATAGGGAATATCAAAAGGATGTCATTCATGAAGCTAAGATAATAAGAGGTGATATAGATGGGTGAAGTAAAGCTCTTTTTTGGTCCTAACCATCCGGGAATGCACGGTAATTTTAGTGTCCATATGTATGTTGAAGGGGATACTGTTGAAAAAGCAAGACCGTTACCTGGTTTTTTGCATAGAGGTTTTGAGAAGCTAATGGAAAGAAGACTTTGGTATCAGAATCTTGCATTAATCCCAAGGATTTGTGTGCCTGAACCAGATATTAATGAAGCATGTTATGCAATGGCTGTTGAAAAGATTGCAAAGATAGATGTTCCTGAAAGAGCCCAATGGATAAGGATGATTGTTTTAGAATTAGCAAGGATTGCAAGTCATTTAATGAGTTTTCCGGGTATTGGCGGCACTATTGGCCTTTATACAAGTTCATTTTGGGGAGTATCGGATAGAGATCGTATTTTAGATATTTTTGAAAGTTTAACTGGTGCAAGAGTTTATCATATGTACATAATACCCGGAGGAGTTAGAAAAGATTTAACTCCAAAGATACAAGATTTAATCTTTAATACTTTAAATTACATTGAAGAAAGATTGGGAGAATATGAAACTTTGATTTTTAAGAATAGGATAGTTCATACGAGATTAAAAGGAATAGCTTTATTAGATAAGGAAACAGCATTAGGGCTTGGTGTTACTGGAGTTGGCCTTAGAGCGACAGGAGTGCCGTATGATATTAGAAAAGTTGATCCTTATTTGTTCTACGATAAAGTTGATTTTGAAGTTCCTACAGCTACTGAAGGAGATGCATATGCAAGGGTATATCTTAAATATCTTGAGATATACCAAAGTATAAAAATAATTAGGCAATGTCTTGAAAAAATGCCAGAAGGAAAAATTAATGTTCCAATTAGTGAAGGTAACGCCCTTAGGTATAGAGTACCAAAAGGTCAAGCTTACGTGCATATAGAATCAACAAGAGGAGAGTATGGTTATTATATGGTTTCAGATGGAGGAGAAAAACCATATAGAGTAGCAGTACGTGGGGCTTCATATCCTCAAACATTTATAGGTATAGAAAAGTATTTGCCTGGAACAAGAATAGAAGATGTTCCAATTTGGCTTTCAACAATGGATGTTTGTGCTCCAGAGGTAGATAGATAAGGAGGGGACATAATGGCAAATAAATCAATTCCTAAAAAAGAGTTTTTTGCTCCTATAAAAGCGTGGAAATATATATTTAAAAAGCCAGTTACTATAAAAGTTCCTTATGTTAAAAGAGAGGCTGCAGAAAGATATAGGGGATTTCACATAAATGATTGGAATGAGTGTATTGGATGTGGAACATGTGCAAAGATATGTCCGACAGATGCCATTAGAATGGTTGAAGTTGATGATTTGCCACACGAATACGGTAAAAAACCCCAACGTCCTGTTATAGATTATGGAAGATGTTCATTCTGTGCGATGTGTGTGGATATATGTACTACAGGTTCACTAAAGATGACGAGAGAATATGTCCATGTTTCTCCAGAACCAGAAGATTTTATATTTGCGCCTACCGAAAAGGGAATCCATGGAATTGAGGATGTTCCTGTAGGATGGATTAGAGATGAAGGTTCTGATTTACTTGAACTTGAAAGAGTAGAAATGGAAATGATTGAAGGTGAGGGGCGTTCAAAATCTTTTATTGAATATGTGAAAGGATACAGCAAGGAGCAAGCCATGCATGAGGCAGCACGATGTGTTGAGTGTGCTTTGTGTACGGATAGGTGCCCTCAACATATGCAAATTCCAGAGTACATAAAGGCAATATGGAGAGATGATTTAACAGATGCACTAAAATGGCTTTTAAAGGGAAATGAGGAAAATAATATGTTAGGTGCAAATCCATTTTCTGCAGTTTGTGGAAGGGTTTGTACGCACAAATGTGAAGAAGCTTGTTCTTTGGGAAATAGAGGAGAGGCTATAGCAATAAGGTGGTTAAAGAGGTATATTGTTGATAACGTACCAGAGTATGATAAAGTTTTAGAAGCTAGACCGGAAAATAAAGGTAAAAAAGTTGCAATTGTTGGTTCAGGGCCTGCAGGGCTTTCAGCTGCGTACTTTTTAGCAACTATGGGATATGAGGTAGAAGTTTTCGAATCTTTGTCAAGACCCGGTGGGGTAATGAGATATGGGATACCATCCTACAGGTTGCCAGATGAGGCTCTTGACAAAGATATAGCTTTTATTCAAGCTTTAGGTGTAAAGATACTCGTTGGTGTTTCTGTTGGAAAAGATATACCTCTACAAAAATTAAAAAACGAATTTGATGCGGTATTTGTATCAACAGGGTTTACTTTGGGACGTTCAACTGGAATTCCAGGAACGGAACATGAAGATGTAATTCAGGCATTACCTCTTTTAAGGGAAATTAGAGATTATCTTAGAGGAGAAGGACCAAAACCCAAGATCCCTAAAAGTTTAGTAGTAATAGGTGGAGGTAATGTGGCAATGGATGTTGCAAGATCTATGGCAAGGCTCCAGATAATGGAATACGGTAAAGTTGATGTAAAGGTAACGAGTTTGGAAAGAACATATGAGGAAATGCCTGCTGATATGGATGAAATAGAAGAAGGGGCTGAAGAAGGTGTAAAATTCTATCCGGGATGGGGTCCTGTAAGGATCGTTATTAAAAACGATAAAGTTATGGGAATAGAATTAAAGAAGTGTTTACAGGTTTTTGATGAAAATAGAAGATTTAATCCTAAATTCGATGAAAATGAAAGACAGACATTAGAAGCTGAAATGGTTGTTGAAGCTATTGGTCAAGCACCGGATTATAGTTATCTTCCTGAAGATTTAAAAGAAAAATTGGAGTTTGTCAGAGGAAGAATTTTGACAAATGAATATAGACAGACATCTGTTAAATGGTTGTTTGCGGGAGGAGATATTGTAAATGGCCCGGATATTATACACGGTGTAGCAGATGGATATTGGGCAGCAAGGGGAATTGATGAATTTCTTACAAAGGGGGTAAAATAATGTCTATTGAAGATATTTTAAAGGTTGCGGAAAATTTTGAAATAGAGGGATTTAAGTTTTACAAAGAGAAAAAAGAAGAGGTAAAAAATAAGTTGGCAAGAGAAGTGTTGGAATTTTTACAAGAAATGGAAAAAGAGCATACGGAGTATATTAGAAAGATAAGGAAAGCCTTAGAAGAAGAAGAAGAAATACCAGTTGCACCTTTAGATACGACAAAAGATTTTTTTAATGAGAGACTTAGGGGCCAAAAGATAGAAGAAACACCATCTGAAGATGATATCAAAGATTTGTCAATTTTAAGAATGGCATTGTTAATAGAAAAAGATTTTGTAAATTATTATGATAAAGCTGCAGAAAGAGCAAAGGTAATGGAAGATAAGACGCTAGAAAGTATATTAATAAACTTAAGAGAATGGGAAAAGGGACATGTAAATTTAGTTAAAGAGCTTATCTTACAGATATTTGAGAAAAACAGATTGGATTTGGGATTTTATCCATTTTAAATAAAAAAGGCACCCATTTGGGTGCCTTTGTTTATAGATGAAAATGCAGTATAATAAAAGTGTACCATAACTTAATTTTTAAAGGAGTGGATAACATGCCAGAATTTTCTAATCCATTTTCAGGGTTAAAATCTGATAGAAAATTAACTCATGATGAATTGGTTAGAGCTATTCGTTATATGATTTCAGCTGAGTATGAAGCTATACAACTTTACATGCAGTTAGCAGAATCTACGGATAATGAACTTGCAAGGGAAGTATTAATAGATATAGCAAATGAAGAGAGAGTACATGCAGGTGAATTTTTAAGGTTATTAAAAGAACTTGAACCAGATGAAGAGAAGTATTACAACGAAGGAGCTATGGAAGTTGAAGAAGAAATAAAAAAGTTAAAGGGTAAACTTTAATCGTCTATATCTCTTAAAATTCTATTTGTACTAAAGTTTACTTTTGTCAATAAAGAAGGATTTTTGTTTATTATTTGCTTGATACCTATGTCATTTTCAAGTTTAAAAATTTCATCGAAAAGTGATTTGTGTACAAAAGTTGGAAAACCCTTCTTGTTGTTAAAAAATGGAGCAATAATTAAGTGTCTTCCATTACAGTATTTTTTGAGTGTCTTTATATCTTCTTTTTTTATAAACGGCATATCTGCTAGGAAAATAGCAACATATTCGGGGAGAATGTTTGTGCTTTTTATTTCTTTTATTGCTAATTTGATCGATGTACTGATACCTTCTTTGTAATTTTTGTTTTTAAGAATAAAAAAATTGTCTGGAACCACAAAATTGTCCTTTATAAAATTCCATAAAGGATTAACAACTATGTAATTTTTATCGAAATTGCAACTTTTTACTAGGTTTATTACCATTTGAAGCATGAATTTATCACCAATAGTATGTAGCAATTTTATGCCGTTTTTATACCTTTTTCCTTCACCTGCAGCTAAAATAATTGAATATATGCTTTTTTGCATTTTTATCCCCTTTAAATATTATATCATATAAAAAATCTCTCTGCAGATGCAGAGAGATTTGTTTAATATCCTCTTCCCCTTCCATGTCCTAAACCTCTTCCAAAGCCGCGATGGCCCATTCCTTTTCCCATACCTCTAAGTGAGGGGTTTTCATAGTTTGGTCGAATTGCGTTTTTGGGACATTTTTCCATACATAAGCCGCATCTTGTACAAATGTTGTTGTTTATAAAAGGATAGCCATCATCTTGGATGAAGATAGCATTTTCCACAGGACACACATTGACACAGACCTTACATTTTACACAATCTTCTTTCTTTACCCATGGCATATTATCACCCCTGTAATTGCATTTTAACTAATTCCAACGCTTTACTTACTTCGGGTGTATCCACTGTAATTGGTATGTATCCAAGTTCTTTAAGTCTTTTTTTGGAACTTTTTCCCATAGATATTCCTACCCATACTTTGCAATCTCCTAAAAATTCAAGAATTTCATCCACTTTTGCATGTAAGTGGGTTTCTGCATATGGATTTTTCCTTTCTTCTTTTTTTATAAAATTTGTTCCATCAAATTCGTAAATCAAATAAGTATTAGAGTGACCAAAATGTTCTGGGTTCATTGTTTTTCCATCTGCTGTTCCTATTGCAACCAACATAATATCACCTTAATTTGTTGCGCTTTCTGTTTTTTCTAGTTTTCCATTCTTGAAATTTTCAATTGTATTTTTTACTGTGTCTTTTTGTGTTATATAAACATCTATTTTTGCAGCTTTAAGGACATCAAAAGCGTTCTTTCCCACACTTTGGGAAATTAATACTTTAACGCCTTTGTTTACAAGCATTTGGGAGACTTTTGGACCTTTACCATGTGCTTCTGATGAGTCGTTTTCTATAACTTCTACTATTTCATCTTTTTCAGTATCGTAAATGATAATATACTCGGCCCTTGCGTACCTATCGTTGATCATTGAATCAAGAATTTTACCTTCAGATGGAATTGCTATTTTCATACTTTCTCCTCCTTTTTTATGATTTTAATTAATTTTTTGTATATTTCCATTATTGCCTTTGCCGCTTTACTATCTTTAAATATAACTATAGGTTTACTTTCAAGGATTGCGTTTTCTACAGTTTCGTCAAATGGAATTTTTCCCAGTATTGGTATGTTTTCTTTTTGACAAAAACTTTCTATTTCTTTTGAAATTTTTTCATTAATGTCGTATTTGTTAATTACAATTGCAAAATCTCTTTTAAAATGCCTAACGGTATCTATGATCCTTTTTAAATCATGTATACCACTTGAAGTAGGTTCTGTTACAATTATGACGAAATATGTGGCGGCGATTGATGAAGTTGCTGGACAACCAATGCCAGGTGCTCCATCGATTAAAACTATTTCTTTTTTTAGACTTTTAGCCTTTTCAATTGCTAATTTTCTAACCTCTGCAACCAATCCTCCTGAAGTTTCTTCACCTGGAGTTAAATTTCCATGGACTATATTTTTTGTTTCTGAGGTAGAATAATAAAATTTACCAGATAATGATTCTTCCAATTTAATGGCATTTTGTGGGCATGAAATTACACACGCATTACAACCTTCACAGGCATATGGATCAACTTTATATGAACCATCAAATACAATTGCTTCAAATCTGCATATTTTTTTGCATATCCCACAATTATTGCATTTTTCGTGATCAATTATTGCTTTTTTTCCTCCGTAGTATTCATGTTTTTCTAATACCTTTGAATTAAACATTAGGTTTAAATTTGCCGCATCTACGTCACAATCTGCTAGAATTGCATTGTCAAATAAAATTCCAAGTGAAGAACTTAATGTTGTTTTACCGGTTCCACCTTTACCACTAACTATTGCTATTTGTTTCATTTTACCAGCTCCTTTATTGTTTCATAAACTGCTATGAATTTTTCTTGATAATCCGGAAAATATTCAGTAAATAATTTTCCTTCGGAGTAGATTTTGGCGATTTTCCTTTCAAAAGGCACTCTCATTAAAATTGGTATTCCTTTTTCTGCAGCAAAGTCATCAATTATCTTTGTTTTGGAACTATCACGATTTATTATAATGCCTGAAGGAATGTTCATTTCGCTAACAAGTTCGAAAGCAAGCTTTAAATCGTGCAATCCAAAGGTAGTAGGTTCTGTAACGAGAATTGCAAAGTCAACATTTCTTAGTGTTTCAACAACTGGACATGAACTTCCAGGTTGCGAATCAATTATTACAATTTCTGCACTGTTATCAATATGTTTTTTTAATTGTCTAATAATTTTGACACCAGAGGGCTCACCTATGTTTAACAATCCCATCCCAAATTTTAAATTTTCATTTATTTTTCCCAGCATTATTTTACCGATGCTTTTGGGATTTTCAGTTATGGCGTTTACAGGACATACCATTTTACACACTCCACAGCCATGACACAAGCTTTCAAAAACCATAGCTCCAGATTCAAAGACGGATATGGCTCCGAATTGACAGTTTTTTGAACATTCACCACATCTAATACATGTATTATTATCAACAACAGGAAGTAAAAGTTCTACATTTTCTTCGTGAGTAAATGAAATATCGAAAAAAATGTGATCATTTGGTTCTTCCACGTCTGCATCGAGTAATTGTACAGATTTTATTTTGGATAATGTCCATGCGAGGTTTGTTGAGATGGTTGTTTTACCAGTTCCACCTTTTCCGCTTAATATTGCAATCTTCATACGACACCCTCCTATATGCATTTTACATATACCTACTTTCATTATAATAATCAATGGTAAATGTGTCAAATTAATTTAATTTAACATTTATATTAAATAGCCCGTCTGAAAATAGACGGGCTACTTTTTTATTTGGATATAAAAACATTTTGTGCGGCTTTAATTAATGGGTAAGCTGTTGGCGCCGATGTTAGAAGAGGATGTGTACCAATTTGGGAAATGAATAATTCTGTAATACTTGTATTTTTTTGTATAGCTATTCCTATAACATTTATAAGTTCACCTGCGCTATCTCCGCCGACTACTTCTCCACCAATTATGACATCGGATTCTTTTGATACTATCAACTTTACGATTTGTTTATTTGCATTTGGAAGAGATCCAGGATGTTTGTCGACACCTTCGAAGTATCCTGTTTTGACATCAAAATTGTTTTTTAAGGCTTCTTCTTCGGTTAAACCTGCGGAGGCAAAAACCTTGTTTCCAATCTTTGTCGAAAAGATTCCTATGGTTCCAAGAAAACTTCTTACAGTTGAGAGTTTATACAAATTCATTCCTGCAATTCTTGCTTCAGAAGTTGCAGTTGAAGCAAGCATTATAGAAACACTTTTTCTTGTTATAAAATCGACCTTTTGTGCACAGTCACCAATTGCAAATATATCTGGATCACTAGTACGCATATAACTATCAACTCTAATTGCATTGTATTTATTCAATTCTAATCCCATATTTTTTGCTAATTCAGAATTTGGGGTGTATCCTGTGGCAAAAATTACTGCATCTGCTTTTAAGATTTCATTATTTTCTAATTTTACCCCTTCAACTTTTCCTGAACCTGTAATTTCTGTGACTTTTGTGTTGGTTAATACTTTTATTCCCATACTTTCAAGTTCTTTTTGGGCTATATTTGCTATATCACTATCGAAGGCTTTACCCAAGATATGTGGCAAAATTTCAACAAGTGTAACATCTTTTCCAATGTGTGCTAATTGGTCAGATATCTCTACACCAATAAAGCCTGCACCTATAACTACTACTTTGTTCGATCCTTTTAACGCTTCTAACATTTCATCAAGGTATTCTTTGTTTTTTGGAACGTAAAATACGTTTTCTAAATCTTTACCTGGAATATTCGGGATAAATGGTTTTGATCCTGTTGCAAGTATTAGCTTTTCATACTCAAATTCGTTACCACTCTTTGTGAATATTTTCTTTTCCTTTCTGTCAATTTTTATTACCTCATCTTGTAAAAAGTCTATCCCTGCTTTTTCAATAGGAGCTAGTGGAATAATGTTTTTTTCCGTTGTTCCTAAAAATCCAAAAACGTATGGAATACCACATGGAACCATTGCATCTTTTTCTTTCCTAATCATTAGAAAGCTTTTGTCTGGATAACAACATTTTCCCGTTGTAGCCGCTACAATTCCCGCTGCACTTCCGCCTATTGTTATTACATCGTATTTCTGTTTCATATCAATCCCTCCTTAATTATCTGGGTGAATAAATTCACAATAAAAAGTGCCACATACTCTTATGAAGACATTTTTGTTATATATATATTGCATATATATTCAATTTTATTATAGTATTCTATTATGTATATGTCAAGAACAATTATTCGAGTTCAAACTTTGAAACTTTTGTGATGAATTTTTCTATAATGTTTTTAATCTTTGTTAATTCTTTCTTATTTAGTTTGAGTTGTTCAATTCCTTTGTTGGTTATATTGTAAACTTTTTTTGAAGGGCCTTGAGCATTTGAATCCCATTTAGATGTTATAAAACCTTTGTTTTCTAGTCTTGATAAAATTCTATATAAGTTTCCCATTTGGCCCAATCCAGCAAGTTCTATCCCGTATTCTGAGAGTCTATTTGCGATTTCATATCCATGGAGAGGAGTTTCTGCTATAATTAGCAATATAAATGGTTCTATAAAAGTTTTCCTGTATTTTCCTGCGCCTTTCATAATTACCTCCAATTTGTAATTTTTTCCAATTCAAGAAGATATTTTTTCCATTTCAAATCGCTATTAAATCCGCCTATATTGTTTTTTCCAATTACTCTATGACATGGAATATATATTGGGAGTTGGTTTTTGTTCATGGCAAATCCTACTACTCTTGGGTTTACATCTAATTTTTTTGCAATTTTGCCATATGTCATTGTTTGACCATAGGGTATATTTTTAACAAAGTCCCAAATTTTTTTGAAAACTTTTCCTCCAGATATTTTTACATTAAAATCAAGTTTTTTTCTATTTCCATTTAGGTATTCAATTATCTGTTGAGTGAAAATATTATCCTGAGTTTCTTCTTCTTCTTCTTCAATTTTGTTTGAAAGCTTGATTTTGGTTACTTTATTATCTTCAACGTATAAAATTATACTTCCAATTTCCACATTTACAAAGAATTTTTCCAAATTTTCTCCTCCATTTCCTATTTAATATTATATCACTTTTTGATGTATGATTTTTGTTATATAATATTATTATAAATGTCTTTTTAAGAGGTGATTTATATGTTGTTGGTTCCAAATCCTAAAGAATTAAAGATTAAAAATGGGTATTATGAAATAAAATCTGGTGGTTACATTTTTATTCCTACAAAATCACTTTTTGCGTCGGCAAATATGGTAAAAGAGCTTCTAAATGAAAATGGTATAACCATTAATATTACGTTATACATGGGGAAAAAAGTTTTTATTTACTCGAAGATAGATAGAAATAAGATAAAAAAAAGAGATGGATATATTCTAGAAATCAATGAAGACGGAATTTTTATAGTTGCCAATAATAACGCAGGAATTCATAATGGGTTTATGACCTTTATGCAGATTGTGAAAAACTTTGAAAATAAAATACCTTTTCTTGAAATAAAAGATTGGCCAGATATTGAGAATAGGGCATTTATGCTTGATATAAGCAGGGATAAGGTACCTAAAATGGATTTTTTCTTTGAACTTATTGACCTATTAGCACAATTGAAGTACAATCAGCTTCAACTTTATATTGAACACACTTTTGCATATCAAAATCACGAAAGGGTTTGGAAAGGATATTCGCCATTAACTGCGGATGAAATCATAATTTTAGATAAATATTGTAAAGAACGTTTTATTGAATTAATCCCAAACCAGGCTTCTTTTGGACATATGGAAAAATGGTTGATACACAATGAGTACAGTTATATGGCTGAGACTTTTGAGTTTGACACACCCTGGGGAGAACATTATTCCAAACCTTTTACCCTTTCTCCTGCTGTAAAAGACACGATATTGTTTTTAGATTCGCTTTATAGCGAACTTTTACCTCATTTTTCTAGTAAGTATTTTAATATAAATGGAGATGAAACGTTTGATCTTTGTCAAGGAAAATCAAAAGTTTTATGTGAAAAATATGGAAAAGGTAAAGTTTATTTGGATTTTATTCTAAAGATACATAAATTGGTTAAAAAACATGGGAAAAGAATGATGATGTGGGCGGATATATTAAAATATCATCCAGAGCTTTTTGAAGAACTTCCCAAAGATGTAATTTATTTGATTTGGGGATATGAAAAAACACATGAATTTGACAGAGAATGCGAATTATTTAAGAGGTTTGATTTTTACGTTTGTCCTGGGACTTCTAGTTGGAATTCGTTTTTAGGGCGAGTTGAAAATGCAATTTTGAACATTAAAAATGCCGTGGAAAATGGGTTAAAATATAAAGCTAAAGGGATTATGTTAACTGATTGGGGAGATAATGGTCATTGGCAACATATTCCCATTTCATATCCCGGGATTTTTTATGCAAGTGCTTTATCTTGGGGATTCAATGAAAATAAAGATTTGGATGTTTTTGATTTTCTTAAGCTTTATTTTGGAAAGGAAACAGCAATTCTTTTGGTAGATATGGGAAATGCGTATAAATTAACAGGTGTTGATTTTCCAAATTCAACCATTTTTGCACTTGTTTATATTTATCCTGAAAAACTCAGATATGAGTTTTTAAAAGACCTTGATTTGGAAAAACTTTTAAATACAAAGAAATTTTTAGAGGAAAAGTATGAATTTACAAAACATGTGCATGATGAATTAATAAAGAAGGAGTTAAGAAATTCTATAAAATTTTCTATTTTATCTTTAGAAATAATAATAGCATTGAAGAAGTTAGCTATGAGAACTATAAGGGAACTTCCTAAAGTTACCAAGCAAGAATTTAAAATAAGATTGGAAAAGTTAATCAGTGAATTTAAGGAAATATGGTTATCAAGAAATAGAATAGGTGGGTTGAAATCTAGTGTGCAGAAATTAGAAAAAATAAAGAAGTTTTTTGAGTAGCGCACCTTTAAGGAGTGGTTTGTTTACAAAAAAATGAAGTATGGTATAATTGAATTAGTATTTTCTAAGTGGAGGTGAAGATTTATGGGGTGCGTAGTTTTATAAGAGATTTTATTGATACTATTAAGGCTATTGAAGAAGATAGAAAGGAGCTTTCCAAAAAAGATCCTTCCATTGAGAAAGTTTACCAAATTTTTTTGCATACCGGTTTTCAGGCATTGGTTCTTCACAGACTTTCACATCTTTTTTACAAATATGATTTAAAATTTCTTGCTTTTTTGGTTCATTATATTTCAAAAATTTTATTTTCTGCAGATATAAGTCCTGCTGCTTATATTGAACCTGGGGTTGTAATTGATCATGCTATAGGAGTTGTAATAGGATCTACTGCAACGGTTAGAACGGGGACTTTGATATATCATGGTGTTACACTTGGAGCTAGAAATATTCAAAAAGGTAAAAGACATCCTGATATTGGAAAAAATGTTTTAATAGGTGCAGGGGCAAAAATTTTAGGACCTGTAAAAATAGGTGATGATGCAAGGATAGGAGCTAATTCTGTTGTGCTTGCGGACATTCCAAGTGGAACAACTTTTGTAGGGGTGCCCGCAAAAAATGTGTATGAAAAAATTGAAAAAATAGAATGGATTATATAAAGGGAGGATAAAGTGTATGGTGGAAAGTACACATTTGATATATATTGAAAAGTTAAATCTTTTTGCAAAGTTAGAGAAAAGTAATTTAGGAGGTAGTATTAAGGATAGACCCGCATTTTTTATGTTAAAAGGAGCTTTGAAAGATGGGATAAAGACAAAATTAGTTGTTGAACCTACTAGTGGAAATACGGGAATTGCACTTGCTTGGATTGGGAAAAAATTAGGATTTGATGTAATACTTACAATGCCGGAAACTATGACAAAGGAAAGGATAGATTTGATGAGAGCTTTTGGAGCAGACGTTGTCTTAACACCGGGTGAAAAAGGTATGAAAGGGGCAATTGAGAAGGCAAAAGAAATTGTAAATGAAAAAGGAGCATATATGCCAAATCAATTTTCAAATAAATACAATGTTTTGGCACATAAATTAACAACTGGGCCGGAGATCTTACGACAAATGAAGTTTGATGTTGACGTGTTTGTTGCGGGTGTAGGAACTGGTGGAACTATAACAGGTGTTGGTACTGTGTTGAAAAGTATTTTTGGTGATAAAGTTAAGATTGTTGCTGTTGAGCCAGAAAGTTCAGCAGCTCTTTCTGGAAGACCTGCAGGAAAACATAAAATACAAGGTATTGGTGCAGGCTTTATACCAGATATTTTAGATTTAAATGTGATAGATGAAATAGTTACAGTTTCCGATGAAGAAGTGTTTGAGATGTTTGGTTACTTGAATAAAAATTTAGGATTAAATGTAGGAATTTCTTCTGCTGCCAATGCGTTGGTTGCTACAAGATATTCAAAGCTTGGAAGAGTGGTTACAGTTTTTCCAGATGATGTTAGTAAATATATTTCTATTTTAACTAATTTGTAACTTCTAAAGTGTTGACCTTTTGTTTTTTTTCATGATATACTGATAGTGTAGCCTTTAATTTGGTCCAGTGAGGCCAAAAAGGAGATGAGAAAATGTCTTTAATTTTAGTTTTTTCAGGAATTAAATATGAATATTGGCTTCTACCGTTCTTACGGTAGAGGCCTTTTGTTTTTTAGGGGGTGTTAGTTTGGTTGTCATTGTTGCGGGAAGTAAGAGTGATTCTTATGTGGTTGATAAGGTAGTATCTATTTTGGATGAGTTTAAAGTGGAGTATGTGGTAAAGTATTTATCTGCTCATAGGACGCCAGAACTTTTGGATGAATTTATCAAAAAGTGTGAAAGAGATGGTGTAAAAGTTTATATTGCTATCGCAGGAGGGGCTGCGCATTTACCAGGGGTTATTGCTTCTAAAACTTTAAAGCCTGTCATAGGTGTTCCTGTGAAGTCGGAAGATTTAGGGGGATTAGATTCTTTACTTTCAATTGTTCAAATGCCCAATGATATTCCAGTTGCAACTGTGGGGATTAACAGGGGGAAGAATGCGGCTATGCTTGCAGTTGAAATGTTAGCGTTAACCGACGATGTTTTATCTAAAAAGTTAAAAGAATACCGCTCAAAGCTTGTGGGGAAGTATCTCTAAGGGGGAAACTATATGGAGGGAAAAACAAAAATAGTTGAAAATTATGGGGATTATGTTATTTTGAACTTTAAAGATGATATTACTGCGGGGGATGGAGAAAAACATAGTATTTTAGCAGGTAAAGGATCTATTTGTGCGGAGATAACGGCAATAGCAATGAAATATTTAAATTCTAAGGGGATTTACACGCAATTTTTGGATTTTGAAAAACCTAATAGAATAAAAGCTGTGCCGTTGAAAATGTTTCCAATTGAAGTAGTTGCCAGATTAAAAAAGGCGGGATCTTTTATAAGAAGGTATGGGGGAGATGAAGGAGAAGAGATAAAAGAACCTCTTGTTGAATTTTTTATTAAGGACGATACTAAACATGATCCCATGGTGTGTGATGAACACTTGGTGCTTTTTGGATTATGTACAAAGGATCAAGTAAAGGAAATAAAAAATATTACAAAAAAAATAGCTTTGGAATTAAAAAACTTTTTTGAAGAAATTGGATTTGATTTGTGGGATATGAAGTTTGAATATGGTCTAGATAGAAATGGAAAGGTTTGTCTTGGAGATGAAATTTCTCCCGATACGTTAAGACTTAGGAAAACTAAAGAAATATTTGATAAAGATGTGTACAGAAAGGATTTAGGAAATCCTCTTGAAAAATATAGGGAGGTTTTAAACGCATGCAAAAGTTTAAATTTATTGTAGATATACAATATAAGAGTAATGTAAGGGATCCACGGGGAGAAACGATTGCAAGAGTATTAAGGGAAGAAAATAACATACCCGTTGATAGTATAAGAATAGGAAAATCTATACATGGTGAGATTGAAGCAAAGGATAAAGAAGAAGCCAAAAGAAAGGTGATTGAAGCTTGTGAAAGACTTTTAGTAAACCCTGTGACAGAGGAGTATAGGGTGGAGATAGAATGAAGGCCGGTGTGGTAGTTTATCCAGGTTCAAATTGTGATAGAGACGCGTATTATGCTTTAAATTTGGCTGGATTTAAAACTTATTATGTTTCACCAAAAGATGATATAAATAATCTAGATTTGGTTGTTTTGCCTGGGGGATTTTCATATGGGGATTACTTAAGACCTGGAGCAGTTTCTGCAAGAGAGTCTAGTTCTATAAAAGAATTTGTGGAAAATGGAGGTTTTGTTATTGGAATATGTAATGGATTTCAAATTTTAGTGGAAATGGGATTGTTGCCTGGAGCACTTTTACAAAATGAATCTGGAAAGTTTATTTGTAAGTTTGTAGAGCTGGAAGTTGTTGATAATACTACTCCTTTTACCTTATTCTATAAAAAAGGTGAAAAAATAAGACTACCTATAGCCCATGGTTTTGGAAGATATGTTTCTGTAAGTAATCCAAATGTAGTGTTTAGATACACAGAAAATGTAAATGGTTCAGATGAGTTTATTGCAGGGATATATGAGAAAAATGTATTGGGGATGATGCCGCATCCTGAAAGAGCGGTAGATGAGTATTTGGGAAGTACAGATGGTTTAAAACTGTTCAGATCTGTTTTTGAATACATTAGAGGTGGTAATATATGAAATATATAGATATTTTAGAGAAAAAGTTAAATCGAAAAGCAACACTTGCAGAAAAAGAGGCTTTTACTGTAATGTGGAGTGAGCATTGTGGTTACTCTCATACAAAAAAATACATAAAATCTTTACCGTTAATTAGTTTGGAATCCGGCAATGCAGGATTGGTTTCTCTAAATGAGGACTATGTTCTTTCGTTTAAAATTGAAAGTCATAATCATCCTAGTGCTATTGAGCCATACAATGGGGCTGCAACGGGAGTGGGGGGGATTATAAGAGATATTCTTGCTATGGGGGCAAGACCTACAGCTATTTTGGATTCGTTACATATGCATAAGGTTATAGATGGCATAATAGAAGGAATAGCCGATTATGGGAATTCAATAGGGGTGCCTACAGTAGGAGGAGAACTTAGGATAAATGATGCCTATAGGTATAATCCTCTTGTTAATGTAATGGCTGTTGGAATTGTAAAACATAAAGATATAGTTCCTTCTAAGGCAACAAGACCGGATCAGGTTATTGTAATTTTTGGAGGAGCTACAGGTAGAGATGGGATTCATGGTGCATCCTTTGCATCTGAGGATTTAACTGGAAAGCGGGCAAATAAATTATCTATCCAAGTTGGAGATCCGTTTTCTGAAAAGATGCTTATTGAGGCGTTTCTAAAAATGTTAGAAGAGGGGTTAATAGAGGGAGCACAAGATTTAGGTGCCGGAGGAGTTTTGTCAGCTACTTCTGAATTAGTTGCTAAAGGTGGATTTGGGGCGGTAATAGACCTTGAGAAGTTACCGTTAAGAGAACCTGATATGAAGCCAATTGAGATTTTAATAAGCGAAAGTCAAGAGAGAATGGCAATAATAACTTCTCAAGAAAAAGTAAAAAAGGTTTTAAAAATTGCAGAGGAACATTTGTTATACGGTGCAGTTGTGGGAAAAGTGACAAATGATGGAATTTATCATGTAAGATATAAAGGAGAAACCATTTTAAAGGTTCCTGCTTCGTTATTATCAGAAGCGCCGGAAGAGGAAATTGTCGACTTTTCTGTTGATTCAATTCCAAAAGATATTTCTTTGAAATTTAAAAACGTGGATGCAAGCGAAGTTTATATGCAGTATGATTATATGGTGGGAACTAATACGGTACTTCCACCTGGGTTTGGTCCTGCTGTAATGAGAGTTAAGGAGACATCTCTTTTTTATTCGCTTTTGACCCATAGCAGAGCTGATATTGGCGAAAAAAGTCCATACTGGGGTTCATATATAGCTGTATTGGAAAGTGTTAGAAAAACTTTATCTGTAGGTGGGGAGCCACTTGGAATTACCGATTGTATAAATTACGGAGATCCAGATGTTGATCCAGTTGGATTGGCGGCTATGATGAAGGGATTGAAAGATGCATGTGAGTTTTCCGGCATAGGTGTGGCAAGTGGAAATGCTTCATTGTATAATACAAATAATGGAATTCCCATACCAGCTACTATGGTAATTGGAATGGTTGGAAGGGTAGAAAAAGTTATTAAGCCAAAAATGGGAGATTTATATTTAATTGGTTGGAACGATTTTGAACTTGAAAGGGAGAAAATTCTTTGGAAAGAAATTAAAAATCAAGTTTTAAAAGGAAATTTTGTAATTTCATCTACAAGATTTGATAAAATTACATATTTAAAGAATTTAAAATTGAAGCTCCCACCACTAAATCACTCGCCTATCCATCAATTGATCTTGGTTATTGGAAAAGATGTAAAGAGTAACCTTCCCTTAAAGAAACTTACTCCGTAAATATATTTATCTTAGAAAGTGGAACAAAAAAAAACAATTTACCAATTTTTTCACACAACATGGCTTTAGTACTCAACTGGAGCCATGTTGTTTGTTTTTTTAGGTATCTCTTTTCGTTTTCGTTTAATTTTTTTGCAAGTTATCTGGGTGAAATAATATTTTCCACTCTTTAACTATCTTTTGTCTTAATATCCGTTATAGCACTTGCAAATTTTTCTATTGTCTTTTGTTTTTAAAGTTTCTTTTTTGTGATATTTTTTTGGTTTAATGAAAAAACTGGAGATATTTTTTTAATTGGAGTGTTTATGTCCGAATATTAGAGTTTATTACATTTATCCTTTATTATATTAAACTATAATAGTTAAGTATTTGATTTTATATATATTTTTTTACTGTTATAATCTTCTCTGTGAAGGGGGAGATATGATGGCGACAAGAGAATATTTTAAGATTGATGAGATTTCAGTAAATAATCCTCTTTTTTCACCAATGCGAGCGACCATTGAGACTGCTTTTTATAGAAATAATGTAGAACTTGTTACTACTCCTAAAGAAGCATATAAACTTGCAAAAAATTCTCCGGGGACTATAGTGACTAGTTGGGAAGTTTACAATCCAGAAATGCTTGGACTTGAAAGAGGCACAAAAGTATTATTATTTAATGATGGTGCGGTAACGGGTAGATATGCTGCAGGTCGAAGAATATTAGGTACAAGTGATGATAATAAATATTTGGAAATTGTCCGTGAAGCGGTTTATAATACGAGATATAAAAAAATGTACCATGGAATATCGTTTTCAGGACTTTCAGAGGAATTTATGGTGAAAAATCATATTTTAATACCTCAAGGTCATGAAATTTTACTTTATAATTGGCTGTTAAATTTTCAATATCCTTCTCAGGAATATGAGAGCATGTATAGAAAATCTTTTAGATATAACGAAGGAGATATATATATTTTTGTAGATCCTGATTGGAAACACCCAGATTTCCCATTAGGACTTGCAATTTTTGATTCAGAACACAATTGTGCAGCTATTCTTGGAATGAGATATTTTGGTGAGTTAAAAAAGGGGACCTTAACACTTGGATGGGGTATTGCAAATAGGAATGGATTTGTAGCTTGTCATGGTGGAATAAAGATATTAAAAAATGAAAAAAAGGATTTTGTAGCCGCATTTTTTGGATTGTCTGGATCCGGAAAGTCAACACTTACTCATACAAAACATTCAAAATACGATGTAACTGTTTTACATGATGATGCGTTTATTATATCAACTAATTCTTTGTCATCTGTTGCACTTGAACCATCTTATTTTGATAAAACAGCAGATTATCCGTCAAATTCAGAAGATAATAAGTATTTATTATCTATACAGAACTGTGGTGTTACAAAAGATGAAAATGGTAATTTGATTCCCGTAATGGAAGATTTAAGAAATGGAAATGGAAGGGCAATAAAATCAAGGCTTTGGTCAGCTAATAGAGTTGATAAGTTTGATAGTCCTATTAGTGCGATCTTTTGGTTAATGAAGGATCCTACATTACCACCAATTGTAAAAATTGATTCTCCAAATATGGCATCGACAATGGGTGCTTTGTTAACAACAAAAAGGACATCTGCAGAAAAGTTGGATAATGATGTTGATCCAAATGCATTGGTTTTTGAACCATATGCAAATCCATTTAGAACCTATCCGTTAAAAGAGGATTATGAAAAATTTAAATTTGTATTTGAAAAAGGAGTTCAATGTTATATTTTGAATACCGGATACTTTATAAACAAAAAAGTGCCAAAACACATAACAATACAATTGATTGAAGATGTAGTGGAAAATAACATTGAATGGGTAAAATGGTTTGGGACTTTTTACTTTGCAAAGATTGATGGATTTCTTCCAAATATGGAGGATATGGAATATATTGAATCGTTGAAAAAATCGTTTTTAAAAAGAAAAGATTTCATTCTTTCAAAAAAAGGTACTAGGGATGAACTTCCAGAAGAGGTTTTAAGAGCAATTGAGCAAATTATAGGGCTGCTTTGAGCAGCCCTTTTTTGTGATATAATCAGTTTGGGGGTGAAAGTGTGAAAAAATATTTATTTTTTTTGTTTTTGTTATGTGTATCTACTTTCTTTTCTATCAATGTAATGGTGTACAAAGTTGATGCTGTTTTTCCAGACCAGATGTTTAATTTTGTTGGTACAAAGAGTAATATGATATATTATTTAAAATTATTTGATGATGGTGTACAAAAGGGGTATATAATAAAGGGTTGGTATTTTGTACCAAAAAATTTTATTGAAAAAGCTACTTTAAAGATCAAATCAAAAGATGAGACAATGTATATAGGAATAAAAAACAAAAAAGATGGAATTTATTCCGTAATTTCTCCATTCCTTTTAATTTGTCCTTCAAAGTCTAGAGTATATTTGGGAGATTATGAAATTGATAAAGTTGAAAAAAATACGGAGGTAGGAGCTGTTTTAATGCCAAGATTCGAAAAACAGGGAATTTATACTGGAATTGTTACTCAAAGATTTATACAGAAAGATTTGTTTGATAGTGATGATGAAATTTATGTTGTAATTTCAATGGGATTACAAAAAACAGGTGGTTATTCGCTCGTTCTTCAAGATTATGCTGTTAATGAAAATAAAGTATTGATTAATTTATATTTTAAAGAGCCAGAAAAGGGAAGTATTGTTACCCAAGCATTTTCGGTTCCATCATACAGCCTAAATCTTGGAGAGTTAAAAAGCGGAGAATATACGATAAAAGTAATTGTAAAGACTAAGAAAGGAGAAATTAATTTTTCAAAGAATATTAAAGTAAAATAGGAGGTGTGATTATTTTAGAAATTTCTCAAATAGTGAGTGAGGCGTTAAAAAACAACAAACCAGTGGTTGCGCTAGAAAGTACGGTTTTAGCCCATGGTCTTCCTTATCCTGAGAATCTGAAGGTTTTCAGAAGGTTGGAGGAATTGGTAAAGGATAATAACTGTGTTCCAGCAACTATTGGTGTGTTAAAAGGGAAAGTAAAAATTGGGATGTCAGAAGAGGAAGTGGTTGAACTTATTAAGGATAATCCTATAAAGGTGGGTACTAGGGAGTTACCATATGCAGTTTCTTTGAAAAAATCTGCGGCAACTACTGTGAGCTCTACTGCAAGACTTGCAAGTTTTGCAAATATAAAGGTATTTGCCACAGGAGGCATTGGTGGTGTTCATAGGGGAGAGTGGGATGTATCACAAGATATCATGGAACTTTCAAATACAAATATAATTGTTGTTTCGGCGGGGTGTAAATCGATATTAGATATAAGGAGGACGTTGGAATTTTTAGAAACATTTCAGGTGTTAACTTTAGGGTATAAAACAGAATATTTTCCAATTTTTTATAATGGATTGTCTGATGAGAGGATTTACAAAGTTGAAAGCACAAAAGAAATTGCAAAAATTTTTGTGACGAAAGAAAGTCTTGGAATAAAAGGTGCAATTTTAGTAGCAAATCCTATACCTAAAGTATACGAAATAGACAACGATGAAATAGAAAGATATATAGAAATAATTGAAAAAGAAATGGAAAATGTAAAGGGGAAAGAAGTGACTCCTTATATTTTAAAACGATTGGTGGAATTATCCAATGGAAGAACTTTAGAATCAAATATAAAACTTTTAGAAAATAACGTTGAACTCGCTTGTAAAATTGCGCAAAGTTTAGAATGGTGAAGTATTTGATTCTTAAATAATTTTAAAGACTTTTGAATAAAGTAATACAGGAGTGACCTTATTTTTTTGACCTGTTATATTTAAAGAAGGGGTGAAACTGTGAAAATTCTCGTAGTTTCTGATACACATGGTTCATTGAAAAATTGGAAAAAGATAAATATAGTACAAGAAGTAGATGAAATATTCCATTTGGGTGATATATTATATCATGGTCCTAGAAATCCTTTGCCCGAGGGATATGATCCAAAAAATCTAGCAGAGGAACTAAAAAATCACAAAATAAACTATATTAGAGGAAATTGTGATGCAGATGTAGATTTAAAAGTTTTGGGTGTCCAGGAAATGCCTAAGCAAAGTATAGAATATTTTGGAAAAGTACCTGTTTATTTATTTCATGGGGAAGTAATTGAAAATGATGGATTTGATTTAATTTCTTTTGCAAAGAAGCATAACGTAAAAGTAGTTTTGCATGGGCATACACATATTCCAAAAATAGAAGAAATTGATGGAATAATCGTTGCAAATCCTGGTAGTCTTTCATTACCAAAAGGTGGTTTTCCTCCTACGTATATGGTTATCGAAAAAAATAATGAAGTTGTAATAACCATATTTGATTTAAATGGTAAAGAGGTGCTAAAGAAAAAGTTATGAATAGTTATAGGACGGTCTTTGGAAGGTATGAAAAAAAGATAAATATAAAAAGATCTATTTTTATTGCAGCTATTTCCCATGCTGATGATTCAGAAGAAGCAAGAGAGTTTATAAGAGAAATTTCAAAATCATACAATGATGCAACTCATAATTGTCCTGCGTATAGAGTGATAGAGCATGAGCAGATAGTGGAGTTTTCTTCAGATAACGGGGAACCTTCAGGAACTGCAGGACGTCCTATTTTAGGAGTTTTGAGGAAATTTGATTTACTAAATGTGGTTGTAGTGGTTACTCGATATTTTGGTGGTGTAAAGCTTGGAGTTAGGGGATTAATTGATGCATATTCAAGTGTTGTGGAGAAAGCTTTGGCGGAAATAAAGATAGTAAAAATGGTTCCAATAAAGGTTTATAGGATAAAAGTTGATTATAATAAATATGGAAAAGTAATGCAAGAGTTGCATTATTTAAATTTTGAAATAATAGGAACTGAATATTTTGGGAATTTTGCATATATTGATGTAAGAGGGAATGAAAATCTGAACGGGTATGAAATAGTAGAAGAGAAAACTATATTTGTTAAGGAGGAATGATTTATGTTGTCGAAAAGGGCAATTAGTGCTCCTGCAAGTCCGATTAGAAGGTTAGTACCATATGCAGATGATGCAAAAAAGAGAGGAATACATGTTTATCACTTAAACATTGGTCAACCGGATATTAAAACTCCAAAGCAGTGGTATGAATATATTGAAAAGTACAAAAAAGATGTGGTTTCTTATACACATTCACAAGGTATAAGAGAGCTTAGAGAAAAATTTTCTGAATATTATAATTTATGGAACATAACTGTGCAACCTGATGAGATAATGGTGACAAATGGTGGTAGTGAGGCAATAATGTTTGCACTCGGTGTTGTTTGTGATCCAGATGATGAAGTTATTGTTGTTGAACCTTTTTATGCAAATTATGCAGGGTTTGCCTCTTATTTAAATATAAGACTTGTGCCTGTAACTGCAAAGCCAGAGGAAGGCTATAGAATGCCTGATATAAAGGAATTTGAAAAGGTAATTTCTCCGAAAACAAAGGCAATTTTATTTTCAAATCCGTCAAATCCAACAGGTGTTGTTTATTCAAAAGAAGAATTAAAAACAATTGCAGAAGTTGCCAAAAAATACAATTTAGTGATAATTTCAGATGAAGTTTATAGGGAATTTACATTTGATGGTACACAGGCAATTTCAATGTTTAGTTTTGAAAATATAAAGGATAGACTAATTATTGTGGATAGTTTGTCGAAGAGATATAGTGCATGTGGTGCAAGAATTGGTACATTTCTTACCAAAAACAAAGAATTTTATAGAGCAGCTTTAAAATTTGCACAAGCAAGGTTATGCCCTGCTGAAATAACACAATATGGTGCATTAGGGCTTTTAGAAGCGGATGAAGAATATATGAAAGAGGTTATAAAGGAGTATAATATAAGAAGAGATATTGCATTTGAAGAAATGAGTAAGATACCTGATATAGTTGTTCACAAACCTCAAGGTGCGTTTTATCTTGCTGCTAAACTCCCAGTTGATGATTCGGAAGAATTTATAAAATGGATGCTCTCAAATTTTGAAGTAGATGGAAAAACTACTATGGTTGCACCTCTTTCAGGATTTTATGTAACACCAGGATTGGGAAAAAGTGAGATAAGAATAGCATATGTGTTGAGTGCAGAAAAGTTAAAAGATGCAATTAATATAATGGCAAAAGCGATAGAAGAATACAATAAAAGGTCCAAGTGATACTTGGACCTTTTATTGAAATCTTTTAAAAATTTTATTAACATTTCTTAGGTAATATTTTGGATCAAATATTTCTTTAATTTCATCTTCAGTTAGGTTAAATTTTTTCTTGACGGCATCTTTAAAAGAAGTTTTATTTTCCCAACAATAAAGTGCTATTTCTTGAACTTTTTTGTACGCTTCTTCTCGAGTTAAGCCTTTTTCCACAAGTTTTAATAAAACCCTTTGCGAATAAACTAACCCATTTGTAATTTCTATGTTTTTTTGTATGTTTTCCGGATAAATTACTAGGTCTTCAATTAGTTTTTGTGTTTTTATAACCATATAGTATAATGTTGTTGTTAAATCTGGAAACATATATCTTTCAACAGATGAATGGGAAATATCTCTTTCATGCCACAAAACTATATTTTCAAGTGCCGCATTAACATAACTTCTTATTATTCTGGACATACCAGTGAGTCTTTCGCATAAAATTGGGTTTTTCTTATGTGGCATGGCAGAAGAGCCTCGTTGTCCTTTTTTAAACGGTTCTTGCACTTCTAATGTTTCTGTTTTTTGTAAATGTCTGATTTCAACTGCCATTCTTTCAATAGCGCTTGCTACTAATGCAAAAACTTCAATTAAAAATGCGTGAACGTCCCTTGGAATTACTTGAGTTGCAACTTTTGTAGGTTTTAGAGAGAGGAAAGATAGGGCTAATTTTTCAATTTCTGGATCAATATTTGCATAATTTCCCACAGCACCTGAAAGTTTACCTATAGAAATTTCTTTCATGGCAAATTCCAATCTTTTTATATTTCTTTCGATTTCTGCATGCCAAGAGAGGAATTTTAATCCAAATGATGTAGGTTCGGCATGGACACCGTGCGTTCTACCAATAGTTGGTAGATCTTTAAAGTTTAATGCCTTAGTTAGGAGTATTTCTGACAACTTTTTAAGTTCTTCTATAATTAACTTTGTCGCTCTAACAAGTGCAAGACTGTTTGCAGTATCTACTATGTCAGAGGAAGTGAGTCCAAAATGGAAAAATTTTGCTTCTTCACCCATTTTTGACGTAGCTACTTTTATAAAGGCGATTACGTCGTGATCAACTACTTTCTCTACCTCTAAAATTTTATCAACGTTTATGTAAGCATTTTTTTTAGCTTTTTCATACGTTCCTTTTGGTGCTATTTTCAATTCTTCATAGGCACGTATAACCGATAGTTCTACTTCTAACCATCTTTCATACTGACTTTTTAAAGACCAAAGAGATTTTAAAGGTTCAAGAGCATATCTTTCTACCATCTGTTACCCCCCCACACATTTTTTTACGTATAAAGTATATCATTAATTAGAACTTAATATGATAATTTTAAGTAAATCTTTACAGAAAACATCACTTGATGTATAATATATATGAACAATTATTCATATATAGAGGTGATGATATGATATATGAATTGTCTGAATTTTTTAAAGTGCTAAGCGATCAAACTAGGCTGAAAATTTTACTTGCACTTTCTGAAAAGGAATGTAATGTTACTGAACTTCAAAAAATAACTAATTCAACTCAATCAACTGTTTCGCATCAATTGAGAATTTTAAGGCAGACCAATCTTGTAAGGTACAAAAAGATTGGAAGAAATGTATACTATAGGTTATATGATGAACATATTGTTGTGATTATTAAGTATGCGATAGAGCATATACAAGAGTTTGGAGGGAGTAAAAATGCATAGACATAGTCACGATATAGTAGAAAAAAAATTAGCTTTTTCTGTTGGTTTTAATTTAATTATCACAGTTTCGGAGGTAATTGGAGGTCTAATTTCAGGTAGTTTGGCACTTGTGTCAGATGCGTTGCATAATCTAAGTGATACAGGTGCGCTTTTAACGAGTTATTTTGCAAGGAAGATTTCCAAAAAGCCAAGAGATAGAAAGTATACATATGGATATAAACGTTCAGAGTTAGTTGCATCAATTATTAATATAGTTGTTTTACTTTCCATTTCCTTTACAATTATATTAGAAGGTGTGAAAAAATTGGTATATCCCAGTGAAATAAATACATTAGTTATGTTAGTGATAGCATATATTGGATTATTTGGTAATCTTTTTACCGCAGCTTTGTTATTTGCACATAGAAAAGAAAATTTAAACTTGAAATCTGCGTTTTTGCATATTTTCAGTGATATGTTTTCTTCAATTGGTATTATTGTAACTGGTTATATAATGAAATATTATAACCTTTGGATACTTGATCCTATAATTACTTTTGTTATTGCAGGTTATATAATCTTTGAATCAATTCATATACTGAAAGAATCAATTCGCATAGTTATGCAGGGAATTCCTGAAGGAGTTGATTTAGATAGAGTAAAAAAATTATTGGAAGAATTCGATTTTGTCGAAAATGTACATCACTTACATATTTGGTCTTTGGATGGTCATACCCTTTATTTGGAAACTCATGTAAAGGTAAATGGAGAAGAATACGATAGATATCTAGGAGAAATGAAAGGGTTGTTAAAGAAGAATGGTTTTTTTCATTCTACAATTCAACTAGAATCTAAAGAGTGTAATGAAAATTGCATTGCAGATTTTTGATTGATATGTTAGAATAGTTACGGTGTCTGGGCGTAGTTCAGATGGCTAGAACGCCAGAATCGGGATCTGGAGGTCGTGGGTTCAAATCCCGCCGCCCAGACCAAATATGCCTCCTTTATAAGGAGGCATTTTTTGTTAAAAATGATAAAATAAATGTTAGGGGTGATAGTTTGCTTCTTGTTACAAAGGAATTTACATTTGATGCTGCACATAATTTGGTAAAGTATCATGGGAAATGTGAAAGATTGCATGGACATACGTATAAATTGATAGTTACAGTAGCTGGTGAAAAAGACGAAGAAGGAATGGTGATTGATTTTATTGAATTGAAAAACATAGTAAAAGAAAATGTATTGAACATTTTGGATCATTCATACATTAATGATATTATTGAGCAACCAAGTGCGGAGAATATTGCAGAATGGATATGGGAAAGGTTGATAGAAAAGTTAAAGACAGATAGGTATTTTTTATATGAAGTAAAACTTTATGAAACACCTACATCTTATGTAACGTTAAGGAGGAATTTAGATGTTTAATAAGATACCTGATAGAAGGGGAACTAATTCATATAAATGGGATCTTAAAAGAGAAGATATAATACCTCTTTGGGTTGCAGATATGGATTTTGAAGTTTCAGAAGAAATAAAAGAGGCTATTTTGAAAAGGGTAAAGCATGGAGTTTTCGGATATACATTTAGACCTGATAGTTATTACAATGCTGTAATAACATGGTTTAAAGAATATCATGATTTTGAAATAAAAAAAGATTGGATTGTTGCTGTCCCAGGCGTTGTACCAGGTATTTCATTTGCAATACAGGCTTTTACGCTTCCGGGAGAAAAGGTTATTGTCCAGCCACCGGTATATAGACCATTCTATGAAGTGGTTGTAAACTCTGGTAGAAGAATTGTGTATAATAATTTGATCGAAAGAAACGGCTACTATGAAATGGATTTTGAGGATTTGGAGAGAAAAATAGATAAGGATGTTAGAATGTTAATATTATGCAGTCCACATAATCCCGTTGGAAGAGTTTGGAAGAAAGAAGAGTTAGAAATATTAGGAGAAATCTGCTTGAAAAATGATATAATTGTAGTTTCTGATGAGATTCATGCAGATATTATTTTTAATAATAAACACAGGGTCTTTTTAAGTATAGATGAAAAATTCTATAATAATACAATTGTCCTTACTTCACCAAACAAAAGTTTTAATATTGCAGGACTTCAGTCTGGAAATGCGATAATTCCAAATAAGCTTTTAAGGGATAGGTTTGAAAGGATAATTGAATTACAGCATTTAGGACATTCCAATATTTTTTCCATTGTTGCGACGGAAGTTGCTTATACAAAGGGAAGACATTGGTTGGATAAATTATTAGATTATATTTATGAAAATGCTTTATTTGTTAAAAAATTTTTTGAGAAAGAACTAAATATAGATGTTAATTTGCCTGAAGGAACATTTTTAATGTGGATTGATTTTAGAAGAATTCAAAATCCTCACCAAAAATTATTGAATGCAGGAGTATGGTTGAACGATGGGGTAGAATTTGGGCCAGGTGGTGAAGGATATCAACGTATGAATATTGCTACCTCCAGAGAAATTTTGAAAGAGGCGTTGAATAGGATCAAAACTATTTTTTAATGGTTTCTTTTAGATCCACGACAAGTTTTGCGATTGCGTATATGATTACTAAGAATTCTAGTCTTCCTGTAAACATTGCTATTGTTAATGTCCACATTGCACCAAGTGGCATTGTTGGTTTTGTTATGCCCACGGATAAACCTACACCATTCATTGCAGATGCAAATTCAAACATGGAACTTGTTAAGTCATAGCCATAAGTGGATAATATTATACTACCTATAAAAAATGTGAAAAAATACATAGAAAATACTAAAAATATTTCTTTTATATCGTCATTTGTAATGGTATTTTTATTTTGACCTTTCCATGCAAAAATTTTAGTAACACTTTTAGAAGGTAAAAGAAATTCTTTTATAGAATGTATTACCACTTTTATAGTTACCCAAATTCTGTACTGTTTTAATCCACCGGCAGTTGAATCCATACCACCACCTGCCATCATTAGTGAGGTTAAAATAAACATTGCAAGCCCAAAGTTAATCCACGTGGGATTAGTTAAATCGACAGTTGAAAAACCAGTACCAGTTATTGCAGATGCTGTTTGAAATATTGATTCTCTAAATCCTTCTGAAAAACTGTTAAATATTTTTCCAAATCCATTTATGCTAATTAGAGTAGAGGTTAGGAAAATTGTTGAAAGCATAAGCCAGGGCTCTCCATTTTTGATCAAGGCTTTGAAATTTCCTTTCCATAGTACATAATGAACACCAAACCCCGTACCACCTAAAAACATTAGAATTATTATAATTATTTCTAAAGACAAATTATTATATTCACCTATACTGCCATTTCTAACAGAGAAACCACCCGTTGCAAGTGCTGTTAGAGAATGATTAAATGCGTCGAAAAGTGGCATTCCAAAGATATCTAATAGTATGGTGCCTATTATAGCGTAAGAGACGTATATCAATGAAATTATTCTAGCTGATCTTTTTATATTGGGAGCGATGTTATCAACTCTTCCTTCTGCATGGTATAAACCAAACCCCTTGGGACCTATTACTGAGCCCATCATTATAAGTGCAAAGCCTGCTCCCCCTATAAATTGCATAAAGCTTCTCCAAACTAAAATCATTTTTGAAACATTTGTGACATCTGTAAACATAGTCAATCCAGTTGTTGTAAAACCACTGGTAGATTCAAAAACAGCTTGTGAGAAGGTTAAATGTTCAATAATCATAAACGGAATGGAACCGATTAGTACAACTGAAAGCCATGTAAGTAGAACAATTACAGCACCTTCTCTAACAGTTACAGTTTGTGGAGAAGAAATATTTGATATTTTAAAAAGGGTATAACCCAAAATAAACGAGAAAAACGCAGGAAATGCAAATCCAAAGATATTTATCATTTCATTTGGATAGAAAAGTACCAAAAAAATGGGGAAAAGAATAATTATTGTATAGTACATTAATATTAAACCAACGTTGTATATAATGACCTTGTATTGTTCTGATTTTTTTGGCATTTTATTCCTCCGTTAATATATTTAATATTTCAGTTTGAGCAGTTGGAAGACCTACGATATAGAGCCTATCATTTGCTTTTATTTGAGTGTTACCATGTGGAATTATAACTTCTCCTTTTCTTAGAATTCCTCCCACTACACATTCGTGTGGAAGATTTAAATCTTTTAAGTATTTTCCAACAGCTTTAGAGGTTTCAGGGATATCTACTTTCAAAAATGATAGTTTTCCTTCTTCAATTGAAAGAAATTCTTCAAGTTCTTTTCCAAAAAGAAGATTTTCTACTGCCTTTTGCAGCATGGTAGTTGTACTTACAACTGCTGTGATTCCCAATTTTTCAAAAAGTTCTATATTGTCTGGATTGTTAACTAGAGTTACTATGTTTTTTACTCCGAATATTTTTCTGGCGTATTGGGTTATTATTAGGTTTTCTTTATCTTTGTTTGTTAAAACTACAATTATATCTTCTTCTTCTATATCAAGTTGTTCTAATAATTTCTTTTTTGTTGCATCTCCGTGTATTACCACTGCTTTCAAATCACGTGCAAAATCCTCACATACTTTTTGGTCTTTATTTACCAAATATGTTTTATATCCCTTACTTGAAAAGGATTTTGCCATAAAGTATGCTATTTTTTCGCCACCTATTATGACAACTTTCATAGCAAATCACCAACCAATATTCGCTTTAATTCACCAATTATAAGTAGAGTTGGAGAAATAATTTCAATATCGTATTCTTGAAATAAACTTACATTATCTGGATCATAGACCCTTGTAATTATTTTTTTTGCTCCAAAATAATATTTGCACATTAAAGAAATAAGAAAATTTGTATTGTCGTCGTGAGTAAGTACCAAGACATAGTCTGCTTTGTTTATTTTGGCATTTTCAAGTACGTCTTTTTCAGTGGCATCACCCACAATAGAAAATCCAGTGAAATCTGGTGATAAATTTTCAAATGAGCTTTCTTCCTTATCAATTACAACTACACTGTGTCCCATAGAAGATGCAATACTTGATACGTTACCGCCAACTTTACCACAGCCAATTATTACAAGATAAAGTTCGTCAATTTTTTTCATTGTTTTCCTCCTCATCAAGGGCTTTTGCGGCTTTTAGATGTTTTTCGGCAAGATTAATGTTTCCCCTTTTCTTTAGTAGTTCGTACATCAGATAATGTGGAATAGGCGAAGAAGGAAGTATGTAAAACATTTGTTTTATCATTTTTTCTGCTTTGTTTAATTCTCCTAATTCTAAATATTTATTTGCATTTCTTAATGCTTTATCAAATGAATCTTTTTGCTCCTCGATTAAACTTTTTACTTTTTTTGTTAATTCATCTTTTGTAAAAGGTTTTGAAAGAAAATCTACTTTGTCATATTTAAAAATTTCGGATAATATTTCTGGTTTTACATATGCAGATACAACTAAAATAGGACACTCGTATGCGTTGTTGCGTAATTCCCTAATTAATTCCAAGCCTGATTTTCCTGGAAGTTTTAAATCGGTGATAATAAGGTCGTACTTTAATTTATTTTCCACGATCTTTTTTAAAGCTTCCTCCACGCTAATGAGTGAATCAATTTCATATTCATCTAAAAATTTCTCTATAAGCAATCTTACATTTCTTTCATCATCAATAATGAGTATTTTTCTCATTAGGTACCCTCCTAAAAAAAGAAACTAGGGGGAATCCCCCTAGCTTTTATTATATCACTATTTTCATTATTTTGCCAAGTTCTATGAAACTTTCCTTTAGACTTGCACCACCCACTAAACCACCATCAATATCTGGTTGTATTATTAATTTAAAGAAATTATTTGGTTTAATACTTCCACCGTACAATATTCTTATCTTTTCTGAGGCTTCATCACCGTACATTTCTTTAATCAAGTTTCTTATAAATTTGTGCACTTCTTGCGCTTGATGTGGAGTTGCAACTTTACCCGTACCAATTGCCCAAACTGGTTCATACGCGATTATTACTTTTTCTATATCCTTAACTCCTTTTAGTCCTTTTTTTATTTGTGTTTCGATAACGGCAAATGTAAGATTATTTTCCCTTTCTTCTAATTTTTCGCCCACGCAGAAGATGGGATTTAAACCAACTTCTAGGGCTTTTAATATTTTTTTGTTGATTAATTCATCGGATTCTCTAAAGATATTTCTTCTTTCACTGTGACCTAAAATAACGTATTCTACACCAGCATCTTTAAGCATTTTCCAAGAAATTTCTCCTGTAAATGCACCTTCATCTTCAAAATACATGTTCTGAGCTGCAAGTTTTATGTTTGAATCTTTTAATATTTCATATACAGCAGGAATTGATATAAATGTTGGTGCTATTATTACATCAAATCCTTTCATTTTTGCGAACTCATTTAGTAATATAGATGCAAAATGCATGGATTCAGAAGGAGTTTTATTCATTTTCCAATTACCTGCAAGAATTAATCTTCTATTTTTTTTTTATTGGCTATAGCTGCAATACCAGGTAGTTCTTTTCCTTCTAGGAATTCAAGAGATGCGCCGCCTCCAGTTGAGACATGTGAAACTTTATCTTTTAATTTAAATTTAGCTATAGCTGCTGCACTATCACCACCACCAATAATTGTTGTTGCCCCTTTTTCAGTTTCATTTGCGATAGCAAGAGCTATTTCTTTTGTTCCATTTTCAAAGTCTTCAATTTCAAATACTCCCATAGGTCCATTCCACACAATTGTTTTTGCATCTGCTATTTTTTCTTTAAAGAGGCTTATTGATTCTGGACCAATATCAAGGCCCATCCAACCTTCTGAGATGCCTTCATCAATCTTGAATATTTTCTTCTCAACACCACTTTCTATTTTTTGTGTGCATACGGCATCTACGGGTAATATAAATTCTACTCCTTTTTCTTTTGCAGAATCGAGAATTCTTTTTGCAAGATCTAATTTGTCTTCTTCAACCAATGAGGAACCAACATCTTTTCCAAGCGCCTTTAAGAAGGTAAACATCATTGCTCCACCGATTAAAATCTTGTCGGCTTTGTTTAATAGATTGGTGATAACACCTATTTTGTCTGAAACTTTTGCACCACCGAGAATTACTACGTATGGTTTTTCTGGATTTGATGTTGCTTTGGAAAGAAATTTTATTTCTTTTTCCATTAAAAATCCTGCTACACTTGGTATGTATTGAGCGATACCAACATTACTTGCATGTGCTCTATGTGCTGTTCCAAAGGCGTCATTTACGTGTATATCTGCAAGATCGGCCCATTTTTTGGCAAGTTCTGGATCATTTTTTGTTTCACCTTTATCAAAACGGGTATTTTCAAGAAGAATAATATCTCCAGGTTTTGCATTTTCAATCGCTTTATTTACAGGTTCACCGTATAATTCTGGAACAAACATTACTTCTTTATCTAGTAATTCACTGAGTCTTTGGGCAACAGGTTTAAGTGAAAATTCAGGTTTTCTTTCACCTTTTGGTCTTCCAAGATGTGACAAAAGAATGACTAATGCTCCATTTTCAATTGCATATTTTATTGTAGGTAGTGCTTCTACAATTCTTGTATCATCTGTTATGATTCCATCTTTTAAAGGGACATTAAAATCTACTCTCATAATTAATTTTTTTCCATTTAAGTCTAAATCCTTGATTGTCATTTTTTCCATTGGTATTTCCCTCCTTTTTAACAATGGGGGCAGCTTTGCCCCCATTGGTATTAAAAATGGAATAGATTATAACATTTTTTCTACAAGCTCTAGTGTATCTACGACTCTACAAGTGTATCCGTACTCATTGTCGTACCAAGAGAAAATGTTTACCAATTTTCCATCCATTACTTTTGTAAGGGTAGAATCAAAGATTCCTGCATATCTTGTACCAACTATATCTCCACTTACTATTGGTTCAGTATTGTATCCTATAATACCTTTTAATTTGCCTTCTGTTGCTTTTCTTACAACTTCGTTTACTTCTTCTGCGGTAGTTTCTTTTTCAACTATTATACTTAAGTTTGTAAGTGAACCAACTGGTGTTGGTACCCTTATTGCCATACCATCGAGTTTTCCTTTCAATTCTGGAACAACCAAAGCAACGGCTTTTGCAGCGCCTGTTGTTGTAGGAATAATATTTATAGCAGCAGCTCTTGCCCTTCTTAAGTCTTTGTGTGGAAGATCAAGTATTCTCTGGTCATTTGTATATGAGTGAACTGTTATAAGATGACCTGTTACAATTTTAAATTCATCGTTAATTACTTTTGCAATAGCTGCTATAGAGTTTGTTGTACAAGATGCACATGAAATAATTGCATGCTCAGGTTTTAATTGTTCTTCATTACATCCTAAAACTACTGTAATATCTTCACCTTTTGCGGGAGCGGTAATAACAACTTTTTTTGCACCTGCCTTGATGTGCTTTTCTGCTCCTTCTCTTTTTCTAAATACACCTGTAGATTCGACTACAACGTCAATTCCTAAATCTTTCCATGGAAGATTTTCTGGATCTTTTTCAGCAAATATTTTGATTTCTTTACCATCAATAATAATGGAGTTTTCTGTTGCTTTTACTTCGTTGGGTAAAATCTTGTGTACCGAATCATATTTGAAAAGATGAGCTAATGTTTTTGCATCGGTTAAATCGTTAATGGCTACAACTTCAATGTCGCTATTGCGGCGTATGAGTTCCCTAAGTACTAACCTTCCAATTCTTCCAAATCCGTTAATGGCTATTCTCATGTTTTCCCTCCTTTTTTCATGGTCCTCGTGAAAAATTTTACTATCTTTTTTTGACATCCAATCTACAAATTCAATAAAATTTTTGTTACAATTAGAATAAAAATTCTATGGTATGGATATTTTCTGGGTTTACAAACATTACACCTACTGCCGTTTCAATTAAAAAACTATTAGATTCAAATTTAAGTATCTTTGCGTGTATTTTCGCGCCATCTCTTAATGTAAATACTATGTTGTATTTTGTATTTTCAGGGTAAATTATTAATTTAATTAAGCTGGTTGGGATGGATATAATACCTTTTTCTACGGTGAATGTGATTACGTCACCAAGTCTTGAAGAAAAGTTTGCACTAAATGTTCCTCCTGTTTTTAAAGTAATTTTTAATTTATCAGTTTTCCCTGGGATAATGGATGTATACTGTTTGTTTTCAGTATTTTTTTGTGTTTCTACAAAATTAGAGTATTTAATAGCATCTCTACTTGAAAACACAAATGTTCCGTTATTTGGTAGAAGTACAGTGCCTGAATTTCCATCAAACTTTGTGAGTTTTCCGGGAATATTGATCCATTCATTTTCGTTTGGTTCGATCCATGCGCCAGCTATTGGAGTAGCACTTTCATCGAAATATACTTCTTTTATCAAATCTGTGTACGATACAATTTGTCCTACAATAGATTTAATGCTTATAATATTTGAATTAATAGTCTGTATTTCTCCTTTTATTTGACTGCCATCTTTGAGAACTATAGTATCTGAAAAAGCTAATATTGTAATCAAAGTTAAAAGTGTAATAAAGATCTTTTTCATTGTTTTTCCTCCTTATATTTCAATTTTAAAAAATATACTTAGTTCTAAGATGTTTTTTTGTTCATTTGAGGGGGCAAAGTATGGTAAGCCATTTGCATCGTTTGCATCCACTTTCTTTAAAACATTAAATATCTTTCCAATTTTGGAGTTAAATCCTAAACTAATTATATCAAATTTTTTAAGGACACTGAAATGTAAAAATACACTTTTTTCAAGTTTGGATTCGTTAAGCAAATTAAAATTTGGATCAAATGTGTCTTTGTCTGTCCAAGGATTTATTGGTGATTTTGTTCCAGAGATTACCAACTCAATTGCGGTGTTCAATTTTATTTTGTCTATGTATTCTGCTTCTATCATAAAAGCAAGATTATTTTCTCCATATTTGTATCCAATGTATATATCTTGATAATCTATGGGAAAGTTGTTAAGCTCCAACGTGTTGTAATATGTATAACCATAATAAAATGCGTTACTTGATTCATCGATGCTAGATGGTTGAAATGTGTATTTTGTTGCCCCTGCATGAAAAATCTTTAATTTTATCTTTTCAAGCATTAAAGTGCTTCCAAAAGACCAGGCTATTTTGTCTACTGTATTGTGTTCTGGATTAAAAAACCTGTTTGCGTTAAAGTCATCTATTAAAATCTGTCCGTATAAGTTATAGTACTTACTTTTATATTTTGCAAAAAACCCCATTAAACTGTTATCATTAAATGAATTTCCATATATGTTGTTTATTCTATAGATTTGTATAAAAAAGTTTGGTAAGGGATTGGAAAAATATTCAAAATCAAATATTCTATGAACATATACTGCTGCTTCTTCAAATCCAAATGTAAAGTTATGGATTTTTATAGCGTAATATTTTAAATTAATGCCTTTGTCAATAAAACCATTTTTGTTGTATGTTGCTAGTATATACCTTGACTCGTATAGAAAATTAGAATCTTCATATTTTATTGATGCTTCAGGTTTTGAATGGCCGAGGGAGGATATGAATAGGGAATAAGGTGAATCTATCACGTCATAATTTTCGAAATTTCCGAATTTGATTTTTAGATTATTTTGAGTAATTACAATGCCAGCATTTTTTATTTTTATATAATAATCCCCATAAAATTGTGGATAAAATGGGAGAAATTTCCCGTCATTTGACAATTTCATAGATGCCATGAATGAAAAATTATTGTTTGTGTAGGAAAATTCAGGTATAAAGGTATTTGAAAAGTATTTTATTCCGTTGTATAGGGAATTTTCATATGTTAGAGAAAATTTTACGGCGAATAAAAAAGCGGGAAAAGAAATAATCAAAATAAACAAAAACTTTTTCATTAATTTTCCTCCCCTAAATTTTTTTTGCGATTGAAATCAAGTATTGTACCGTGTCTTCAAAGGACATACTTTCATCGATTGATTGTTTTAGAAATTTATTTATTTCTTCTATAAGTTCAATTGATTTGTCTATTTTAGGATTGGTACCTTTTTTATATGCACCAACATCTATTAAATCTTTTGCATCGTAATATGTTGCAACTAAGTCTCTAAGTTTCATAGCGGCAATCTTGTGTTCTTTAGTAACAATGTCGTTCATTAATCTGCTCACACTCATTAATATGTCAATGGCTGGATAATGGGCTGATTCTGCAAGTTTTCTTGATAGTATTATATGACCATCTACAATTCCACGTACTGTATCAGAAATAGGTTCATTAAAATCATCTGCTTCTACAAGTACAGTGTAAATTCCCGTAATGCTTCCCTTATCGGAATTTCCCGCTCGTTCTAAAATTTTTGGAAGACCTGCAAAAACACTAGGTGGATAACCCCTAGTTGTTGGAGGTTCTCCAGTAGCAAGGCCAACTTCTCTTTGTGCCATTGCCCACCTTGTTAAAGAATCGACCATTAAAAGGACATTATATCCTTTATCTCTAAAGTATTCTGCGATAGCAGTTGCCGTTAGTAAAGCTTTAACTCTTAAAAGAGCAGGTTGATCCGAAGTTGAAACTATAACTATTGAGCGCTTTAATCCATCTTTTTTTAGATCTTTTTCTATGAATTCTCTTACTTCTCTTCCCCTTTCACCAATTAACGATATTACATTTATATCTGCTGAGGTGTTTCTGGCTATCATTCCAAGGAGTGTGCTTTTTCCAACACCACTCCCTGCGAATATTCCTATTCTTTGACCATATCCAAGGGTTAAAAAACCGTCAATTGCTCTTATTCCAACAGATATAGGTGTTGTTATTCTCTTTCTAATCAAAGGGTTTGGAGCTTCTCTTACAATGGGGATCTTTTCTTTTGAAAAGATCTTTTTACCATCCAGTGGTCTTCCAAGGGCATCTATAACTCTTCCAAGCAGCTCTTCTGAAACTGGGATACTTACATGTTGGCCCGTTCTTAGTACTTGACACCCTTTTTTTAATCCAGAGATGTCTTCAAGAGGCATCAGAATGACACCACTTTCATTGAATCCAACTACCTCCGCATATGCCTTTCTATATTCGGTAAGTATTTTGCATAGTTCACCAAGAAAGGCATCAGGCCCTTTTGATTCAATTGTTAGTCCCACTATTTTGTTTACTGCACCTATTTTTTGATAGGGTTCAAATTCCAATAATTTCTTTTTTAAAAATTCAAATTTATCCATTTTTAAGAACCTCATCTATAATTTCGTTGATTAATTTCATTTGAAATTTTAGATCAGTATTGATATTTCCTATTTCAGTTTCTGCGATTACACCAAATTGTACTTTAGAATCTTCTATTATTTCAATCCCTTTATTGTTTAGTTGAGAGATAATGTTAGGATCTAATAGTTTGATATCTTCAGGATTTAAGTATAACTTTACATTTTTCATTCCAGCGATGTGAGTTAAAATTTTGTTTAATTTTCTCTTTGTTATCTCTTCATCTATTTCTTTTTCAAGAATTTTTGAAATAATTATTTTTGTTAACTGGAACAAGTCATTTTCAAATTGTTCCACAATTTTTAGTATGTTCTCGTCGAATTTTTGTATTAAAAAATTTATTCTTTCGTTTAATTTGCTAATACTCTCATGAGTAGCCTTTTTTTGAGAGTTAATTAGATTTTCTTTTTCCTTTATCGATTCATCCAAAATTTTTTGTGCATCTTTTTTTGCTTTTTCAATTATTTCATTTGCCTTTTTTTGTGCTTTTTCAATTATCTCATTTGCCTTTTTTTGTGCGTTTTTAATAATATCAGCTTGTTGTTTTACCTCTTCTTTTTCTTTTTTTTCTTCTACATTTTTTTTGTTAATTACTTGAGGAGTGTCAATATACACGTATCTTTTTTTTATTATCATATTTAACACCTCTAATAAAGGGCTGGCGAATGCCAGCCGATTAATAATCAAGTTGTTTGAGACCTTTTTCAATTATTTCTTTTGTATCCCTTGCAATCATTAATTCTTCATTAGTTGGAACTACTAAAACTTTTGTTTTGGAATCAGGAGTTGAAATTATCATTTCTTTGCCTTTTACGTTGTTTTTCTCTTTATCAATTTTTATTCCTAGAAAACTTAGATAATTTTCGCAAATTTCTTCACGAGTAATTGGTGAATTTTCTCCTACCCCAGCAGTAAATGATATAGCATCTACGCCATTCATTGCCGCTGCGTATGCTCCAATGTATTTTGCGATTCTATATTCATATATGTCGAGTACTAATCTGCATAGTGGATCATTTTCAAGTGCTTTATCTTCTATGTCTCTCATATCAGAACTAAAGTTTTTGGACAATCCTAAAACTCCGCTTTTTTTATTTAATATTGTGTAGACTTCTTCGGCGGATAATCCTTCTTTCTCCATTAAGAATGTAACTATAGATGGATCAAGGTCTCCAGAACGAGTTCCCATAACTAAACCTTCAAGAGGTGTGAATCCCATTGAAGTATCGATACTTTTTCCATTCTTAACCGCGGCAATAGAAGCACCGTTACCAAGGTGAACGGTTATGATTTTGGAATTGTTATAGTCGAGTTCCAACAATTCCGCAGTCCTTTTTGAAACATATCTATGACTTGTTCCGTGGAACCCATATCTTCTAACTTTGTACTTTTCATAATATTCATATGGTATTGCGTAGAGATAGGCTTTTTTAGGCATTTTGGCATGGAATGCGGTATCGAAAACTCCTACATTTGGGACACCGGGAAGCAATTTCATAATAGCTTTTATGCCCATAAGATTTGGTGGATTATGTAAAGGTGCAAGGTATGAAAACTCTTCAATAGCATTTATAACTTCATCAGTTATTAATACAGAGCCAGAGAATTTTTCTCCTCCATGTACAACTCTATGACCCACTGCATCGATTTCGTTAAAGTCTTTAATTGCCCCTATTTTTTCGTCTTTTAAAATTTCTAGTACGGCTTTGAGTGCTTCGTCGTGATTAACCATGGGTTTTTCTACAATAAATTTTTCTCCGTTTTTTTTGTGAACTATTCTACTTCCAGGAATACCAATTCTTTCGGCTATACCTTTGCAAAGTACATTTTCATCATCCATGTCAAGAAGTTGGTATTTAATTGACGAACTGCCGCTGTTTACAACGAGAACAACCATCTTGATTCCCCCTTTTAAAATTTTAAGCTTTCCCGGCTGCATTAAGGAATTCCAATCTTTCCATAACTACTTCTTTCACAAACTCCATACCTTGTTTGAAATATTTTCGCGGATCAAATTCTTTTTCATTTTCAAGAAGATGTTTTCTAAGACCGGCAAGAAATGCTATTCTAAGGTCTGTATCTGTATTTACTTTATTTATTCCTAGTTTAACACACTCTTTAATATCTTCTTGTGGGACACCTTTTGCACCACCCAGATTTGCCCCGTATTTTTCTGCAAGTTCTACGAATTTTTTTGGTACACTGGATGCACCGTGTAACACCAATGGAATCTTAGTTAATTCTTTAACCTTTTTAAGTCTTTCAAAATCTAATTTTGCTTCCCCTTTAAATTTGAATGCACCGTGGCTTGTACCAATGGCGGGAGCAAGGAAATCTACGCCTGTCCTTTCTACAAATATTTTTGCTTGTTCTGGATCTACTAGAACATTTTCTTCAGCCATAACGTTGTCTTCAATTCCAGCTAATTGTCCTAATTCCGCTTCAACGGATACACCGGATGCGTGTGCCCATTTAACTACTTCTTTTGTAATTTCTAGATTTTTTTCGAAAATTTCGTGTGAAGCATCAATCATTACAGAAGAATACCCGGCTTTAATTGCAGCTGCAATATATTCTAAGTTTTTTCCGTGGTCAAGGTGAAGTGCAATTGGAATGTCTAGTGTTTCAGCGTAGTTTTTGACGGTTTCTACGAAAAACTTTGCTCCTCTTAAAGGATCACCATTTCCAGCGTATTTAATTGCCCCTTCACTTGTTTCTATTATTACGGGCGCCTTTTTTTCTGCAGCTCCTTGTAAAATAGCGATTAAAAACTCTAGGTTGTTAATATTAAAAGCGGGAACTGCGTAATAATTTTTACTTGCTTTTTCCAAAATTTCCTTTGTGTTTACATACATTTTTTCAACCTCCTTTTATATGAAAAATAAATTGTTTTTAATATTTAGGAGTGGAGCGGTAAGCCGGATTCTGTTGCTGGAGGCATCTATCTTGGGAATTTGTTACCAAATTCCTCGAGCGGTCTACCCGGGCTAGTGGGCGGGCCACCCAAGCCCTGCTTGACCTTGCTCCAGGTAGGGGTTGCCAAGCGTATGGATTACTCCATACCTGGTGAGCTCTTACCTCACCGTTCCACCCTTACCATATAGGTGGTCTTCTTCTCTATGGCCCTGTCCAGGGATTACTCCCTCCGGACGTTATCCGGTACCTTGCCCATGGAGTCCGGACTTTCCTCGGCAAGTGCCGCGCCTCCACGCTCCACTCCAGTTTGTCATATTTTCATAATTTTATGATAAAATAGTTTATGATGTTTGATAAAAAGATTATATTTTTGTGGAGCGTATTATTCATCTTTTTTTTGTTTTTCTATTATCCAAAAAGTAATTTAAATTATGTCGAGGAGTCTAATAACGTCCCTAGGTTTATTTTACCATATGAAGATAATTTGTGGATAGTTTCCTCAAATGGTAAAATAATTGACATAGTAGATAATTATAAAGTATTTTCTTCTTTGCCTGTGATTGTGATTCCTATAGATGAAATAGATTATTTTAGAGGGAAGGTTAGTGAAAAATATTTGAAAAATCTATCTTTTGGTATACCTAACTTTGTGTATGAAATAAATTTTGTTGAAAATTACATGGTATTAAACAATAATTCAAAAGTGTTTTTTAATGAGAATTTTGATTTTAAAGTTTATTTTGAAAAGTTGAAAATAGTGTATAAATATATTGAACCAAACGAGGTTTATTATTTTTCTAATGATAGGTTAATAAAGGCGAGGTGAAATATATGGGTAAATGGGATCCTGTAACTTCTATAGATATAGGTAATCATAGTATAAAAGGGGTTGTGATTAATTATTCTAATGATGGGAAAGAAGTTATTGCATATTCAACCATTAAGTCCAAAGGAATTGAATCAGGAGAAATAAAGGATGTTGTTGCGCTTAATGAATCTATGAATGTTTTGATTGAAAATTTGGAGGAACAAATTGGAAAAAATTTAAAAGGAGATTTTTTGGTCTCTTCAAGTGTGGGGAATTTCAAGCTTCAGGAGATTAGGGAAGAATTAATACTTACCGAATCTGAAAGTTCTGTTGCCGTTAATGAGAAACACGTAGAAGAGTTGAAAAGTTTGATTTTAGGAACTATACTTGGGGATAATAATAATGTTTATCATTCATATATAAAGAAATATATTTTGGATGAAAAGAAAATAGTTTTTAATCCTGTTAACATGAATGCGAAAAAGTTAGAAGGTGTTTATTCATTTATAATTGGTGACAATATGCATAGAAGTATTGTAGATTATGCCACAAGGGATACAATAGGAGAGGCAGAATATTTCATATCTCCTATTTCAGCGGCAGAAGCTGTTTTGACTAGTTTTGAAAAGGATAGTGGAGTTGTACATGTGGATTTGGGACACTATTCAACTGTGGTTACCATATTCTTGAACAACGCACCTATAAAATTTGTGAGAATTCAAAAATCGATTAGGCATGTTGTATTAGACATAGCGAGGGTTTTGAAGACATCTATAAACGAAGCAGAAAGACTTTTAAAGATTTATGGAATAGCTGTTTTTGAAAATATTGAACCAAGTGTTATAGAATACAAGGCGTTGGATAACAGAACGAATTTAGAGGTAAATAGAGAACTTCTTGCAAGAATAATTTATGCAAGATTAAGGGAAATTTTCTTGAACGTTAGAAAAATTTATAGAGATGCAATGTTAGATTATAAAGAATTTAAAGATTTGGGAATACCAGGTGGTGTGGTTTTGACTGGTGGAGGTGCTAAAATTTCTAGGATTACAGATGTGGCCTCCGATGTGTTGAAATGTTCTGTGAGAGTTGGAAGCTTTGTAAATACAGATGAATTTATCATTGAGGAGAATGAACAAATATTGTCTGATCCGCAATTTTCAGCGGTATTTGGAAATGTTTTGCAATTTGAAAAAGAAGAGAGTTCAGAATTTATATCCAGTAAGAATAAATCAAAAAATTCTTTTGGATTTGGTGAATTTTTTAGAAAATTGTTTAAGGGGGAATAAATATGGCATTTAATGTAAAAAAAGAAGAGAGTTTTTCAAAAATAATGCCTGTTATAAAAGTTGTTGGTGTTGGAGGAGCAGGTTGTAATGCCGTGAATAGAATGGTTGAGTCTGGTATAGATGATGTGAAGTTTATTGCCGTTAATACAGATGCACAAGTTCTTGAAGTAAGTAAAGCGGATGAAATTGTGCAAATTGGTGAAAAATTAACCAAAGGTTTAGGAGCTGGTGGTAATCCAAAAGTTGGTGAAGAGGCAGCACTTGAAGATAAAAAGAAGTTAGAAGAAATATTAAGGGGAACTGATATGCTCTTTATTACAGCAGGTTTTGGAGGCGGTACTGGTACTGGTGCAGCTCCAGTTATAGCAGAAATTGCTAAAAATTTGGGGATTTTAACTGTTGCAGTTGTTACTACACCGTTTTATTTTGAAGGTGATCCAAGGTGGAAAGCGGCAATGCAGGGAATTAGAAAAATACATCAACACGTAGATACATTAATAAAGATAAGTAATAATAAGTTATTGGAGGAGTTTTCTTCAGATATAACTTTTGTTGATGCTTTCAAAAAGGCAGATGAAACATTGTATCAAGGTATAAAAGGTATTTCCGAATTAATTACCAAAAGGGGCATTATAAATTTAGATTTTGCCGATATTGAATCTGTAATGAGAAATGCGGGAGCGGCAATGCTTGGAATAGGTGTTGGTAAAGGTGAAAATAGAGCTACAATTGCAGCGAGAAATGCGCTTGAAAGTAAATTAGTTGAACATCCTATTGAAAATGCAAATTCAATAATCTTAAATATAACAGCATCTAATAGTTTTAAATTACATGAGATGCAGGAAGCTGCTGTTATAATAAGACAGACATGCAGTGAGAATGCAGATCTCAAACTTGGTATAAATGTTGATCCTGAAATGCCTGAAGATGAAGTAAGAGTGACTTTGATTGCAACAGGTCTTGAGAGAGAAGAAGACTTTTTATACAGTCAAGAAGATATTCCTGCTTTGTTTAAATTTGGGTTGGAGGTAATGGGAAATGATGGAAAAAAAGTATAAACGATTGGGGGATATTTTAATTGATAGGGGGATAATTACAAAAGAAGATTTGGAGTATGCATTACAGGTTCAAAAAAAGACAAGAAAGCCAATTGGAGAAGTTTTAGTTGAATTGGGATTTTGTACTTGGAATCAGATAGTAAAAGCATTGTCTAAGCAGTATGAAGTACCTTATTTTGCCGAAAAGCCCAAAGTAGATCCAACATTGAATTTGAATATGAAAAGAGAATTGATGGAGGAATTAAGGGCAGTTCCAATAAAGCTTGATGGAGATAAAATAGTAGTTGTTACAGATAACGTATATAACATTTCTTTGATAAAAAGAAGGTTGAAGTTTCTTTTTGGAAAAGAGATAGAAGTGTATCTTATAGCACCTGATATGTTTGAAGAAGTTTTAATGGAAGTTTCATCGGAAAAAAAGATGGAGTTTGAAGTTTCAGAATCATTATATGAGAATGAAGAAGGAGAAGAAGAGGAAGAAAATTTGGGTGAAATAGAAAATGAAGATACCCCCGTTGTTAGATTAGTAAACAATTTATTAACACATGCTATTGAATTAGATGCAAGCGATATTCATATAGAGCCTACTGGGAAGAGAAATGTTGTTGTTAGATATAGAATTGATGGAGTTTTAAAGAAAATAACGGAATATCCAAAAAGTAGTCATGGTTCTGTTGTGGCAAGGATAAAAATTCTATCAAAACTTGATATCACTGAAAGACGAATACCACAGGATGGTAAGTTTTTTATGAATTTAAATTCTGAACAGTATGACTTTAGGGTTTCCACGATGCCATCTGTTAATGGAGAAAAGGTTGTCATGAGAATTTTAAAAGTTTCTCAATCAAATAAAAAATTAGAAGAATTGGGCTATAGTGATTATAATTATGAAAGAATTAAGCAATTGATAACTCATCCATATGGAATTATATTGGTTACTGGTCCAACTGGTAGTGGAAAAAGTACTACATTGGTTGGAATAATTAATTCCCTTAACGATGAAGCTGTAAATATAGTTACAGCAGAAGATCCAGTAGAATATACTATTGAAGGTGTCACGCAATGTCAAGTAAATCCGGAAATAGGTCTTACATTTGCAAAGTATCTAAGAGCCTTTTTAAGACAAGATCCAGATATCATAATGGTCGGTGAAATTAGGGATAAGGAGACAGCAAATTTGGCTGTTGAGGCATCACTAACTGGGCATTTAGTTTTATCAACGTTGCATACAAATACTGCAGCAGGTGCAATTGATAGATTGCTGAATATGGGGATTGATCCAAGTCTTATCAGTTCTTCATTGATTGGAGTAATTGGCCAAAGATTGGTGAGAAGAGTTTGTAATAATTGTGCAAGAGAGGTATCCCTTGATGGAGAGTATGCAGAATTTGCTAGAAAGCTTTTTCCTGAGATACCTTTAAAACAAAAAGTAGCAGTGGGATGTGAAGCTTGTAATAATACTGGGTATAAAGGTAGAACCGCTATTAATGAAGTTTTAATAGTAAATGATGAATTAAAATATTTAATAAATAATAGGGTATCACTTTCAGAGATAACAAAGTCTGCAAAGCGGGGAGGGATGCGTACTTTATTTGAGGATGGTCTTTACAAAGTTTTGAATGGAGAAACAACTCTTGAGGAAATTATAAGGGTGACAGGTGGAATGTATGAGGAATGAGGAATATAAGAAAAAATTGGAGGAAAAGGAAAAAAAACTAAAAGAAGAAATTCAAGGTTATAGAAAAAGAAGTATTTATATACTTTTTATAAATATAGTAGTTGTTCTTGTTATTTTTTTCTTGTTCAAAAGTTTGAATGTAAAAAATCCAAATTTAGTGAATGGATTTCAGGTTATTATTAAACATAAAACTGAGTTTTTTTCCAACGAAGAGATTGATGCAAAGGTTTATCTTATAAATACAAGAAATGCTTTGCAAAGTTTTGTGATTAATAATTTCCGTTTTAAAATTTTAAAAGAAAATATCCCTATATATAATTTCTACTACAATTCAAGTGTAAATTCTAATGTTGATAAACTTTCAAGTGTCTTGGTTTTTGATCTAAAGCGAGAAGTCACTATTAAGAATTTGACTGCTGGAATTTATAAAATTGTAGTTAATTTAAACTTAAATGGAAAAGATATAGAAGTTGAAAATACTTTCAATGTCAAAGAAGAAATATTAAAAGAAATATCTATGGATCCATTTTATATAGTTGGTGAAAAAATTTATCCACAAATTGTTATTGAAAATAAGACATCTACATCTGTGGAACTTAATGTAGAATCTTTAGAGTGGATTTTAGGAGGTAAATCATTTAAGGATATAAATTTAGGAAAATACAAACTTTTTAGTGGTGAAAGACTTTTTTTGGAATCTTCAAAACCATTTTTAGCCGAAAAAACGGGAATATTTACTTTAAAGTGTAGCTTAGTTATTAACGGACAGCTAAATGAGATTTTAAATAAATTTTTGGTTGTAAATGAGGTAGAAAGAAATTTAGAAGATTTAAAATTAAGAATATATTCCGATGAATATTTGAAGAAAAACTCACCTGTTAAATTTTCTTTTGAGATAAATAATCTCAAAAATAAAGAAAGGTATATTTTGATAAGAAAGGTAAATGTGTTAGTTCCAGAAGAAAATTATTCATATGAAGTTAGTAATATGAAGGTTTTTTTAAACAAATATGGTGGGGTAACTTTATTTGAACTTCCTTTAATGTTTGAAAATAGTGGAAAGCACACGATAATTTTCAGATTAGTTTCCGACAATGAGATCTCGAAAGTTTTAACTTTAAATGTTCCGTGATATAATACATAAAGGAAAATAACAAATAATTTGGGAGGTGTTTTGATGAAAGAACCTATTATAAAGGAAACGGAAGAAAAGATGAAAAAAAGTGTGAATTCGATTGATGAAGAATTAAAAAAATTGAGAACAGGAAGACCATCTCCTGCACTTTTAGAAGAAATAAAAGTAGATTACTATGGAGTGCCTACTCCAATAAACCAGGTTGCAACGGTAAATGTAACAGAAGAACGTTCTTTGATTATTAAGCCTTGGGAGAAAAATTTACTTGGAGCTATAGAAAAGGCAATTCAAAGTAGTGATTTAGGATTAAATCCAATGAATGATGGTAATGTTGTTAGATTGGTATTTCCTACTCCAACCACAGAACAAAGACAGAAATGGGTAAAAAAAGCAAAAGACATAGTTGAACATGGGAAAATTGCCATTAGGAATATAAGAAGAGATAGTATAAAGGTGTTAAAAGAAATGAAAAAAGATGGAGAAATTTCTGAGGATGATGAAAGAAGGTTAGAAAAGGAAATACAAAACTTAACTGACAAATATGTTGAAGAGTTGGATAAATTATTTGAGAAGAAAGAAAAGGAGATAATGGAGTTTTAATATGTTGCGGCATATAGCTTTTATAATGGATGGAAATGGAAGATGGGCGAAAAGACAAAATAAGCCTAGAATGTACGGTCATTACAAGGGAGCGTATAAAATTGAGGAAGTAGTAAGATGGTCTGCAAAACGTGGTGTAAAGTACACCACGTTTTATGCATTTTCAACGGAAAATTGGAAAAGACCGAAAAAAGAAGTAAATTTTATCTTTGGCCTTCTGCAGAGTAAAATTGCTGAATTTTACGAAAGAATGGATAAAGAAGGAGTAAAACTAGTCTTTTCAGGACGTCTAAAAGAATTGGGTGATAAGATATACAATATTTGTAGAGAATACGAAGAAAAGACGAAGAATAATGAGAGAATAGTTGTAAATATGGCAATAAATTACGGAGGGAGAGCAGAGATAATAGATGCTGTTAATAGAATTTTAGAGAGTGGACTACAGAAAATAGATGAAAATATTTTTAATTCGTTTCTTTATAGACCTGAAATTCCTGATCCAGATTTGATAATTAGAACTTCTGGAGAAATGAGGTTAAGTAATTTTTTAACATGGGAAGCTGCGTACAGTGAACTTTATTTTACAAATGTTTTGTGGCCAGATTTTTCAGAAAAAGATTTGCAAGAGGCGATAGATGATTATTTCAAAAGGAATAGGAGATTTGGGGGGATAAAGTGAAAGAAGAAACCAAAGTTAGGCTTTTTTCCGCATTAATTGTTGCTCCGGTTGTTGTTATATGCTTTGTTTCGTATCAAAGTTTGATAGGGCTAGTTTCCGCTATTGTTTTTTTGGCAAGTTCTGAGTTATATTTTTCAACGTTGATGAAGTACAAAAAAACGGGAGTAATTGTATTGTATATTATCATTGTTTCCGCATTTCCCGTTTTGTTTGGTTTGTGGTTTATAAATTTTTCTATGGAATTGTTTAGTGTATTATTTATAATGGGTATTTTAGTAACATTAGTTTTGGTAAAGAATAAAGATATAGTTATGGAATATTTTGGTGTTTTTTCCATATCTATGATTTACATTTCATTTAATCTTTCTTTTTTTATTCCACTTTATAAATATTATGGTGCATCGCTGGCTTTACTAACATTAACTCTATCCTGGGCATATGATAGTTTTGCGTACTTTTTTGGTCTTGCTTTTGGGAAACACAAATTATCTAAAGTTTACAGTCCAAATAAAAGTTATGAAGGGCTTTTTGGAGGAATTTTTGGTACATTTATTTATGTTTTAATTTATTTTTATGTTATGAAAACCTTTTTTCAATGCAATACTAATATTAGTTATTTGTATTCTGTGCCTTTTGCTATAATTACAGGACTATTTGATACATTAGGAGATCTTTTTGAATCTGCTATAAAAAGGGCATATGGTTTAAAGCATATAGGAAAATTTATGCCTGGACATGGAGGAATGTTAGATAGAATAGATGGATTGTTATTTGTTGCTCCGATTATATTTATATTTTTGAAAATTTTTGTAGGTTAAGGAGGTAACTGTATGCAAAGCGAAGAGATAAGGCAGCTATTTCTAGAATTTTTCGAGAAGAAAGGTCATAAAATTTTACCTAGTGCTTCTTTGATTCCAGATGACCCACAATTAATGTTTACAGTTGCGGGTATGGTTCCTTTTAAACCTATTTTTTGGGGAAAGGTTGATCCTATTTATACACGTATAGCAACGTGTCAAAAATGTATAAGAACAACTGATATAGAGAATGTGGGAAGAACACCAAGACATCATACTTTTTTTGAAATGCTTGGAAATTTTTCTTTTGGTGATTATTTTAAAAGAGAGGCAATTGAATGGGCATGGGAATTTATAACACAAATTTTAAAAATACCAGAAGAGAAGTTGTGGATATCGGTGTATGAAAAAGATGATGAAGCATACGAAATTTGGAGAAATATAGGAATACCTTCGCAAAAAATTTTAAGGTTAGGAAAGGAAGATAATTTTTGGGGGCCTGCTGGGCCTACAGGTCCTTGTGGACCGGACACTGAAATTTTTTACGATACAGGTATGGAAGTTGAAACTGTAGATGGCAAAGAACCAAATCCTGCAAATACAGAAGGGCGTTTTGTGGAGATATGGAATTTAGTTTTTACGGAATATTATCAAGATGAAAATGGAAATTTATTACCTTTGAAGAGGAGAAATATCGATACAGGTGCTGGGTTGGAAAGAATTGCTGCAATGATGCAAGGGGTATATTATAACTTTGATACTGATTTATTTTTACCTATTATAAATAGAATTTCTGATATTTTGAAAGTTGATTATGCAAAAGATCAGAAAAAGGACGTATCAATTCGTGTTATTGCTGATCATATTAGAGCTTTAGTATTTTTAATTTCCGATGGTGTGTTTCCATCTAACGAAGGAAGAGGCTATGTTTTAAGAAGAATTTTACGAAGGGCTGCAAGGCATGGTAAGTTACTTGGAGCAGATAGGCCATTTTTGTACAATGTTGTAGATGCTGTAGTAGAGAAAATGGGAAAGATTTACCCGGAAATTGTGGAGAAATCTAATTTTGTTAAAAAAATTATTCATGGAGAAGAAGAGAGGTTTTTACAAAATTTGAATAAAGGACTTGAAATTGTAGAAAAAGTTGTCAGAGAATCTGGGGGAAAAATAGATGGAAAATCTGCTTTTAAATTATACGATACTTATGGATTTCCACTGGATATTTTAAAGGATCTTGCAAATGAAAATGGATATGTACTTGATGAAGAGGGTTTCAATAAATACATGGAGGAACAAAGAAAAAAGGCGAGGAATGCAGCAGGAGAAGTTGAATTTTCTGAAAGAACAGAATATGAGTCTTTGAATTTTCACACAGAATTTGTAGGATACGATACACTAGAGACAGATGTAAAAGTTTTAAAGATTAAGACAGATGATTTTGTCGATAGTGTTGAAAACGTAGAATGTGAGTTGGTTTTTGATGTTACTCCTTTTTATCCTGAAAAAGGTGGACAGGTTTCCGATAAAGGTGTAATTAGTTTTGAAAATGGTAATTTTGAGGTCAAACATGTATATTTACCCGTTGAAGGAATAATAGTTCATAAAGGAGTGTTAAAGGGGAGGGTAAAAGTTGGTGATAAAGGTGTTGCAAGGGTGGACATGGATAAAAGAAAAGCTACTGCAAGAAATCATACAGCAACGCATTTATTGCATGCGGCGTTAAGAAAGATATTGGGGACTCATGTTAGACAAGCAGGTTCTTTGGTTGAACCTGAAAGATTGAGGTTTGATTTTACGCATTATGAAGCGTTAACAGAAAAGCAGATAAAAGAGGTTGAAAAGCTTGTAAATAAAATAGTTTTAGAAGCAATAGATGTGGAAACGGAAATTATGTCTTATGATGAGGCTGTTAGCAAAGGAGCGATGGCATTATTTGAAGAGAAGTATGGAGATAAAGTTAGAGTTGTAAAAGTATCAGATTTTAGTGAAGAGTTGTGTGGAGGTACACATGTAAAAAATACTGGAGAAATAGGATTGTTTAAAATTATCAGTGAGGGTTCAGTTAGTGCTGGTGTGCGAAGAATTGAGGCAATAACTGGAATGGTTAGTTTGAATTATTTAAAATCTCTGGAGAATAATTGGAAAAAGATTAAAAATTTACTTGAAGCAAATGACAGGGATGTATTTGCAAAAATTGAAAAATTGAAAACAGATATCAAGTTATTGGAATCAAAATTCAAAAAATTTCAGAAAAATATGGTTAATGTTGAGAAGTTATTGGAAGAAGTTAATTTGGAAAGTAACATAAAGTATTTAGTTAAAGAATTTGAAGGATTGGAAGTTGAGACATTAAGGGAGATATCCGATAGGATAATTGATAAGGGTGTGGATCTTGTAGTATTTTTTAACAAACAAAATGATAAGGTAGTGTTGATAGTAAAAAGAAGAAAAGACTTAAAAAAATTACATGCTGGTGAAATTGCAAAAACTTTATCTAAAGTTTTAGGTGGCGGTGGTGGCGGAAGACCAGATTTTGCCCAAGCAGGTGGCAAAGAAGTTTCAAAGATAAGTGATGCAAAGAAAAAATTAGTTGAATTTTTAAAGGAGTGTTAGTATGTTTAAAAGATATGATATGGGGATAGATTTGGGGACTGCTAATACATTAGTCTATGTAAGAGATAAAGGGATAGTAATAAATGAACCTTCGGTTGTCGCAATAAATGTAGAAAATGATGAAGTTTTAAAAGTTGGAAATGAAGCAAAAAATATGATTGGAAAAACTCCTTCGTATATAAAAGCAATACGGCCATTGAAAGACGGAGTTATTGCTGATTACAATGTGGCACTTGCTATGCTTACTTATTTTATTAATAGAGCTCAAAATGGTTTTTCATTTTTTAGACCCATGGTTGTTGTTGGAGTACCTGTGGGAATTACTGAAGTTGAAAGTAGAGCAATACTTGAGGCAGGTAATGAAGCTGGTGCAAAACGAGTTTTTTTAATAGAAGAACCTATGGCTACAGCTATCGGTGCTAATTTGAACGTTGAGGAACCAACGGGCAATATGGTAGTGGACATAGGGGGAGGTACTACCGAAATTGCTGTTATTTCCTTGGGAAGCCTTGTTACTTGGACTTCAATTAGGGTTGCGGGAGATGAACTTGATGAGGCGATTATCCAATATGTAAGAGAAGTGTATAGAGTGATAATTGGTGAAAGAACAGCAGAAAGGGTTAAAATTGAGATCGGAAATGTATTTCCAGATAAGGAATATGATGAACTTGAGACGAGCATTACCGGAATAGATTTGTCAAGCGGACTTCCAAAAAGGCTTGTGTTAAGAGGTGGTGAAATAAGAGAAGCTTTGAAACCTATAATAATGCAAATTGTAGATTCTACAAAGGCAACTTTGGAAAAGACTCCTCCGGAGTTAGTGGCAGATATTACAGAGAAAGGAATAGTAGTTGCAGGTGGAGGAGCACTACTTAGGGGTATCACTACGTTGATGAAGAAAGAGACGGGAATAGAGGCGTTTGTTGCAGATGAACCTATGACTTGTGTAGCACGTGGTGCAGGAATGGTACTTGATAAAGTTTCAATATTATCGAGATTGAGGAGAAATGAATGAAAAAAGTAGAAATTCTGATGTTATCTTTTTTATTACTTATCTTTATTTTTATTTTTAATTATATGTTTGAAGATAAAGTTTTGGAAAGTGTAAATGTGTTTTTTGAAAAAACATCTTATCCGTTTTTTTTACTAAGAAAAGGTTTAAATACTTTATTTGATGATGATGTAAAATATAAAATGGTTTATTTTGGCATCGAAAAGGATGAATTAACTCCCTTAAGTTTTTCTGAAAAGGGGATTTACTTTTTTGGAGTAGATGCTACTGGTGTGATATTAACAAATGATAAAAGGTTATTTGGGATAGTAAATACTACTGGTAATTTTGTTTTTGTAAAAAAATGGTGGTATGATAAATTTGAAGTTACGGTGGTAACGGATAAGTTTGAAATTGAAGCGTTGCTTGATAATGGAAATTTGGAATTTTTTGATAGTGTAGAAGTAAAAAATGGAAATATATATTATTCAAAGTATTTACCATATGGAGTTTATTTGCACAATTTAGGTGTTAGGTTGGGTTATATAAAAGATGGGAAGGTCTATTTAAATCTTACAAATTTCAATCTAAATACACACTTTTTTTTATTAGAAGATTATATTAGGAGGAGATAGAATGGGTGAATATGAAAAAATGACAAAAGAAGAATTGATAGTTAGAATTAGGGAGTTAGAAGATGAGTTATTATTACTCAAGACAAGACAAAACGAGCTTGAAAGCTTGCTTACTGAATATTCAGAGATTGTAAAGAAGCAATTTGAAGCCTTTGATGATTTTATAAAAGATTTGGGAACAAAGAGAATGATTGACCCGTTAACAAGGGTTTATTCAAAAGAACATATATTGAAATTAATAAGCTATTACCATCAAAAAGCATTTGAAGAAAACTTTGAATATGCTATTATTCTGATTAAGTTGAGAGGAATAAATGAAAAAGAAGATTTTGAAAAGGAACAAATTATTATTACCTTAGGTAAAGTTTTAAGAGAATCGGTTAGAGTTCCTTTAGATAGTATTGGAAGATATTCATATGATTCATTCTTAGTGCTATTGACCGAAATTTCAAAAGAAAATGCAAATGTTGTAAAGGATAGAATAGAAAGTTTAATGAATATTAAACTTCCAGAAGTGGAGTTTGACATAAAAATGGCTACATATCCTTACGATTCAACAAACCTTGAAGAACTATTAAATATTGTGAAAGAATGAGGGATTAAATTGGGATATTTTGTGCTAGAAAAATCTGTATTAAATGGTGAAGTGGTTATTTCAGGTGCTAAGAATGCAGCGCTTCCTATTTTGGCAGCCACTATATTAATTGATGATGAAATAGAGTTACGTAATGTGCCCGATTTGCTTGATATTAGAACGATGATTGATATTCTAAAAGAGACGGGCAAAAATGTGTATTTTGAAAATAACATTGTTAGGATTTCGGGAGTTGCTAAGAATAAAGTGATTCCATATGATTTAGTAAGAAAAATGAGAGCTTCTTTTAACGTTTTAGGGCCTTTAGTGTTGAGGTTAGGAGAGGGGCAGGTTTCATTGCCAGGGGGGTGTGCAATAGGAGTTAGGCCAGTAGATTATCATATAATGGGGTTAAAAAAACTTGGTTTTAGTATAGAAATTGAACATGGTGAGGTTTTTGCAAAAAGAGGAAAAAGTGAAGGGGAAATTTTTATTACATTACCTTTTCCCAGTGTAGGTGCAACAGAACATTTAATGACAACTGCTGCATTATTAGATGGTGTAGAAGTTGTTATAGAAAACGCTGCAATGGAGCCGGAGATTGTTGATCTTCAGAAATTTTTGAACAAAATGGGAGCGAATGTAGTTGGTGCTGGAACAAGAAAAATTATAGTAAAAGGAGTTAAAAGACTTTCAGGTGGAACATATAGTGTAATGCCAGATAGAATAGAAGCGGGTACTTACGCTATATCTATAGCATCAACAGGTGGTGAAGGTGTTGTAAAAGGTATAATCCCAGAACATTTAGAGATATTATGGGAAGTATTAGAAGAAACAGGTACAAAGGTTGACATATTTAACTCATATGTTTATGTAAATGGTAAAAATAGGAAAAAGTCTATTAATATAAACATACAACCTTATCCAGGATTTCCCACTGATTTACAACCTCAGATTATGGTTTATTTATCTGTTGCAAATGGGACTAGTATGATAATGGAAAATGTATTTAAAAATAGGTTTCATCACGTAGATGAATTGGTTAGAATGGGGGCAAAGATAAGAATATTTGATGGAACGGCGATAGTAGAAGGCGTCAAAAAATTAAGTGGAGCCAAAGTCGAGGGAACCGATTTACGTGCAACTGCGGCACTTATCATTGCAGGATTCCTTGCCGAAGGAAAAACAGAAGTACATAATGATTTTCATGCGCTAAGAGGGTATGAAAATATAGCGTATAAATTTAAAAAATTGGGAGGAAATATTAAACACGTAATTTGAGGTGATCTTTTTGAATAGAAAGGTTTTGTTGTTTTTTGTAGACGTATTCTCTACTTTAATAGCTGGAGTTTTAGCTCTTTTTATTAGATTTGGTTTTAATTTTTCTGAGATGAGAAAATACGATGAGTCAATATATGTATACATTATAATTTCAGCGTTGGTATACATTTTTAATGGAAATTACAAAGTGGTGTGGAGATATGCAAACCAAAAGGATTTTTTGAAGCTTTTTAGAGCCTCTGTTATTTCTTATTTACTCGTTTTGTCATTTTTTCATTTTTATAAGGGAATAGTTTTACCAAGGTCAGTTGGGTTTGTAATGTTTTTATCTTCATTTATTTTACTAGTTGGTGTAAGACTTTTTTATCAATTTATAATAGAAATAAAAAAAAGTGTAGAAAACAAATACTTGATAATTGGAGCTGGAGATGTAGCTGTTTCAATTGCAGAAGAAATAATGAAATCTGGTATTGGTGATGTTGTTTGTTTTATAGATGACGATACAAATAAGATTGGCCGTACAATATTTGGAAGGAAGGTCTTTGGACCTCTTTCAAAAATTGATGAATATTTAAAGTTATTTTCGTACGATGAAATTATAATTGCTATACCAGAATTAAATAGTCAACGAATCAATAGTATAATTGAAAAAATAGATCTAAAGAAAACAAAAGTAAAAGTTATTCCTTCTTTCGAAGAACTTTTTAAAGATAAAATCAGAATTGAAGATATTAGGGAAATTTCTTTGGAAGATATAATCGGTAGAAAACCTGTAAGGGTTGATTTGAGCAGAATAAGGGAGTATATAAAAGATAAAGTTGTTATGATAACAGGAGCTGGTGGAAGTATAGGCTCTGAGATTTGTAGACAAATAGCTTTTCAAGAACCAAATCGAATTATTCTTTTGGGTAGAGGAGAAAACAGTATTTATGAAATTAATGAGGAAGTAAGAGAAAAATTTCCCAATTTGGAAGTTTCAAGGGTGATTGGGGATGTGGAAAATTCGAAGTGGATGAGGGAAGTATTTAAAAAGTATAGTCCCGATATTGTTTTTCATACGGCAGCTCATAAGCATGTTCCTTTAATGGAAGAAAATCCATATGAAGCTATTAGGGTAAATGTATTTGGTACCGTGAATTTGGTGGAACTTTCATGTGAATTTAATGTTGAAAGATTTGTATTTATTTCCACAGACAAAGCGGTTAATCCAACATCTTTTATGGGGTTGAGTAAAAGAATTTCAGAACTTTATGTTCTAGCAAAAAAATGCCCTGTAAAGTTCTCAATTGTCAGATTTGGTAATGTTATTGGAAGTCGTGGGAGTGTTTTATGGAAATTTAAAAAACAAATTGAAAATGGAAGAGCAGTTACGATAACTCATCCGGAAATGAGAAGGTATTTTATGAGTATTCCAGAGGCTGTTTCGCTAGTTTTACAATCAACTATTTTGAATGGAAATTTGTTTGTTTTGGATATGGGAAAGCAGATATATATTGAAAGCGTTGCAAAAAAATTGGCAAAGATTCTAGGGAGGGATGATATTGATATAATTTATACTGGAATTAGAGAAGGCGAAAAATTATACGAGGAATTATTTTATCCTTACGAGGTTCCGTTAAAAACAGAACATCCTAAGATATATTCTGTGAATTTTTCGGTTCCAATTTCAACTGAACAAATTAAAAATCTTTCTAAAGAGATAATGGAGAATTTGTTAGTAGGAAATATTGAGAAAGCTGTTGGCATTGCTAGAAGAATTGTTCCAGAATTTAAATTTAAAGGAGGATTAAAATGAAGTTTATAGATTCATTTGTATTTAAATATGTAAAAAAAGAAAAAAAGAATGATTTTTCCAAAATTTTAAACGAGATATCTAAATTTTCAGAGCAAGGAATTAATTTTTCGGTAGAGTTAAATGAGAATATAGGGCGTTTAAGATTAGAATTGTACGAAACAAATCAAGAAAAAGATTTGATTTTTTTCAAGGGTTTATTATACACTAATATAGACAAAGTAGATTTTTCTAATTTGATGGGATTTTCTGAAAAGATTGTATTACCATCTGGTTTAGTTTTAGATTATGCGATTTCCGAAGGTGCAAAGAGTGCCATTAAAGGGTTATTTTTAGACGGAGATGTAGCTTACGTAGTAGTTGACAGTAAAAAAACAGAAAAATTAACAAATAAAGCACTGGCAATTTTAGTGTTAGAATATTTGGTTAACAACGTCTTTGAAGTAAAGTTTAATCAAGATGATTATGAAATAGAGATTGAAACTGAATTAACTGATTATTTTATATAAAAAAGAGGTTAAAGCATGATAAGTGGTTTGGTATTATTATCAATAGGAGTGTTGCTATTATTTTCTATATTTTTTTCTTTTTCATTTTCTCTAATATTTTATTTTGGTCTTTTTATTGGAGTATTTGGTTTTTATAGGATAATAAAGGAATTTCCAAAAGGAGTTGCAGCTATTATATTGGGGATTATAATTATACTGCATGGTTTAAGTTATATAAAATTAACATTTTTTGATTTCATTTTGGTACTAGTCAGTGCTGGGCTAATAGAAGTAGGCTTAGGATATATTGTAAAGAAAAGGTAACTGAAATGTGATATAATAAAGATTGCAATAAAAATAAATGGAGGTGGGCTAATGGGTGCTGTTAATAAAAAAAGAACTCTTACTTTGATAGGACATAATAGTTGTGGTAAAAGCATACTTTTATCTGCGATGTTGGTAAATGGAGGAAAGATTGATAAAGTTGGAAATAAAGAAGTAGATTTTGATCCCATTGAAGCGGAAAGAGGCTCAAGTATTTCCTCGCACGTAGCAAAATTTGATTTTAATGGTTACCGATTTACGGTTATTGATACACCGGGGTTTAGTGATTTTGTTGGTGATGTTATAAATGCAGTATTTGTTACCGAAAATATAGTTTCAGTGGTTAATGCAACTGCGGGAGTTGAAATTCAAACTGAAAGAACATGGAGTATAGCTGAGGAATTAAAAAAACCTATATCTGTGTTTATTAATCAAATGGATAAAGAAAGGGCAAATTTTGAAGAAGCATTAGATAGTTTAAAAGAAAGATTTGAAAGGAAGTTTGTTCCAGTTTTTTATCCTGTAGGTAAAGAAGATAGTTTTACAGGTATTGTAAATGTATTTTCGGGAGAAGCATTTGTTTACGAAAATGGTAAGGCAAAAAAAATAGATATTCCTGAAGAACTAAAAGATAAAGTGGAAGAGTTAAGAGCATCAATGATTGAGGATATAGTTTCTTTGGATGAGGAATTAATGGAAAGATATTTTGCAGATGAAGATATTAGTTCTGATGAGCTTTTAAAGACTTTGAAAATTGGTTACAAAAATGGTGAAATTGTTCCAGTATTTTGTGGTTCTGCCGAGAAAAATATAGGTGTTGATAAATTTTTGGAAGTAATGTCAATTTTGGGTGTAAATCCATTAGAAGGAAATGCATATAAAGCAGTTCTTGAATCTGGAGATGAGGTTGAGATTCTTCCATCGGAAGATGAGCCAGTTGTTGCATATACCTTTAAAGCGATAGTTGATCAATTTGTTGGAAAGTTGAGCTTTTTGAAAGTAATTAGTGGAAAATTAACAGCTGGTGATACACTTGTTAATGTTAATAGAGGAGTAAACGAAAAAATTGGGCATATTTACTATCCTGTATTAAAAAATACCGAGGAAACTTCGGAAGCAACGTGTGGGGATATTATTGTTATTCCAAAATTGAAAGAGAGTGCCATTGGAGACACAATGACTCATAAAGATAGAAGATTAAAGATTGTATTACCTGAATTTCCAGAGCCAATGATTTCAAGAAGTATCAATCCAAAATCCAAGTCAGATATTGATAAAATTAGTAATGGACTTGCAAGACTTGCAGATTCTGATCCAACGTTTAGTTGGGAGTTTGATCCTGAAACTTCAGAAACAGTTATTTCGGGTATTGGAAATATCCATTTGGATGTAATGGTTGAAAGATTAAAAAACATATTTGGTGTAGATGTTGAAGTTGGAAAGCCAAAAATTGCATATAGAGAAACAATTACTGGAAAGGCGATTGGTGAACATAAACATAAGAAGCAAACAGGTGGACATGGTCAATATGGACATGTGAAAATTGAAATAGAGCCAGTTGAAAGAGGAAAAGGGTTTGAATTTGTTGATAAAATAGTTGGTGGGGTAATTCCAAAAAACTTTATTCCATCTGTTGAAAAAGGAATCAAAGAGGCTATGAAAAAGGGATCACTTGCAGGATTTCCTGTAGTTGATATTAGGGTTACATTGTTTGATGGTTCGTATCATGAAGTTGATTCTTCTGATATTTCTTTCCAAATAGCTGCAATACAGGCATTTAGGAAAGCTTTTGAACAAGCAAGACCCGTATTACTTGAACCTATAATGGAAGTTTCTGTATTTGTACCAGATGAAAATGCAGGAGATGTGATGGGAGAAATTAGTTCAAGAAGAGGTAGACCACATGGAATGGAACCTGCAGGAAAAGGAGTTACAAAGGTAACAGCTGAAGTGCCACTTGCAGAGATGTTGGATTTCTCGGGTAGACTTTCTTCTATCACAAGTGGTAGAGGATATTTCACTATGAAATTTTCGAAATATGATATTGTTCCGCCAAATGTTCAAGAAAAAATTATTCAAGAAAGAAAAAGAGAAATGGAACAAGAATAATAAGATTTAAATCTTGCGGGGCTAAAAGCCCCGCATTTTTTTTAAGGAATGATTGTAGGTTGTGTAGAAAAATTTATTTGGAGAAGAATATTTGGAGGTTGGATATGGAGAAGAAAAACAAACTTCTAAAATTTCTAATAGCGTTTATTATAGCAGTTTTAGTTATTTCGGAAATTTTGTTGTTTTCTTATTTTAATTTTTTATTAAAAAATGTATATGGTGTGGATGAATCATTGTTTTCAAATTTCAAGAGTTATGCTGCGTATTTGTTAAATAAAATACCTATTCTAAATAGGTATGTAAAGTATGAGTCATTAAGTGTAAATGAACCCAAAAAGTATTTTACAGAAATATTTGAAAGTTATAAGAAAAATATAGAGGAATTAATTAAGCAATCGGAAGAAAAATTGAAAGAGGCAGAAAAATTAAGAAAACAAAACGAAATTTTATACAATTCGCTTAAAAGAATAGAGGATGAATGGAAAGAGAAAAAAATAAGTGAAGAATTGTCCAAAACAAAAGTTTTTGATACTGCTAAGAATTTAAATAAATTAGTTGAAATTTTTAAAAATGGAGATGCAAATGAATTAGTACCGTTGATGAATAGTAAAGATGTGAATGTAGAGACATTAGCTGTAGTTTTTCAGCAGTTAGCTCCAGACTTAAGGAGTGAAATGGTACAAGCACTTGCAAAAGTAAATCCAACAAAAGCAGCTGCGGTTGTTAATAAAATTTACAATGTAAATGAAATTCTTAGTAATTTAAATGAAAAATTGGAATTTTTGAAAAAAGAGATTGATAAATTGTACACATTACAAAGTCAGTTGATATCACTTGAAGGATTTAACAAAGCAGTAAAAGGATATTTATCTTCATTAAGTGAAAACGAGATTTACTCAATGATTAATTTATACAAGGATTCTCCTAGAATTGTATATTATCTGCTATCTAATGTGGATGTCTCAATTACAAAAAGGATTTTAAAACGTTTAAAAGATGAAAATGAGAAACTTTTTGTTGAGTTAATAAAATTAGGTGGTGGGATAGAATGAATCTTTTAAAACAACTTATTGCTAATAACGTTGAAATGAATCATGGTAAAAATGTAAAATTAAAAAGCCAAAAAGAAAGTAATAGCGCTTTTAAACAATTAGTAGAGGAAAAAAAGAAAATTTTTGGAAAAACAGTTTCAAAAGAAATATTAAGGCTACAAGATGAACCTTTTATAGATGAAAAAAAATTACTAAAGCATGTTATAGAAAGTTTGGAAACTTCTGTGAGTACTAAAAACTTAACAGAAGACGTTAAAGATAAGTTTTCAAATGTTGTTTTCGAAAGAAAAAATGGAGAGAATTCAAAAAAGAAAGAATATAAATTTAGTAATATGGATGGTAAAAAAGAAATTTTACCACGAGACGAAAAAACCATGCTGCAAGAAAAAAAGATAGTTAATACTTTTGAGAAAAAGGAAATCTTAGAGTTAGACAGATTAAAGTTGGAAAGATCAGAGGAAAAAAACGTAAAAAATAGTATTTTAAGAAAGATGATTAGTGATAAAAAGGAAAATAATGAAAAGTTACTCGTCTTAAAAAGTAAAAAAGATGGAAAAGTAAAAATTATAAGTAAAGTTTTTGTTGAAAATGATATTGTTGAAAAGAAAAATTTTATAAAAGAAGATACAAATACTTTAAAAAAAGGAATTACAAAATTAAAAAAAGAACCATTGGAAACAGGGAAAGATCAGAAGTTTTTTGATATCTCAAAGAAAGATGAAAAATTAAAAAATTTACGGAGAGATGTTATAAAGAGTAAAGTAGTTGAAAATAGTAAAGTAATTGAAAAAAAGGAGGATATATCTCCTTTCCATTCAATAGAAAAAACTTATTTGAATGTAAAAGAATATGTAAATGGACTCAATGAAGATGGAAATTTTCAAGGTGATTTTGTTGGTGATATTAAGAAAAATATAACAAGTGAAAATATAAAAAATAATGATAAAAAGAAAAATATAATTCTAAATTCTTCAAAAAAGATGGATGTTAAAAATATTAAAGCTGTTAAGTATAGTAAAGCTAAAGAAGTGAAAAAATTGGATGTTCCTGCAAAAATAGGCAAAGAGATAGAAAAAAAAGAAACTAAGATAAATTTAAAAGTGCAAGAAGTTATAACGAATTTTTTAGAAAAGTTAGAAGGGAAAGAATCTTATCTTTTAGAAAACAATCAAGTGAGCTTAAATGTGGATATTAAGGATTTAAGATTGTTGTGTGAAAATGTAAGACATTTAAAAAATATTAAAATAAAAGATGTGAAATTACCAAAGAACACCCCACCCAAGATTAAAGTAATTTTTACAAATGAGAATAACCTAGAAAAAAAGCTATTAAAAAGAGATGTAATATTGAATAGGAATATAATTTTAAATAAAAAAAAGGATGTAGTTTACTTTTTCAAAGACAAAATATTTAGAATTGGAAATAAGACTATAAATTCTTTAATATTAATACCTATTTCTATGACAAATGAGAAATTATCCCCAATAATTAGAGAAAAAAATCCTCCAAGGACAAATGAAATTAATAGAAGGGTTAAAATTTTAGAGCGGTTTATTAGGGAAAACAATGTTTTTTTGAAGAATAATATAAAGGGGGATAGTGAACATAAGTTGAAAATAGAATTTATTTTTGAAAGCGAAAGAAATATAAAAAAACATGTAGCACGTAAGGAAGTTAATCCAAAAATTTCCAATGAAATTTTCAAATATCAAGCAAGAAAATTATATAAGATGCCAAAATATGAAGAAGTGCATACGAAAATTGATCTTTTGAATAATACAGAGAAGGCGAACAATTTACATGTAATTAGAACAGAACTAGAATCTCGAAATAGAAACATAGAGGAAATTTACAAAAAAATTACGGAGATGATAGAGAATAAAGGAAGTTATAAGGAAAAAGCAATAATTGATTTAAAACATCCAGCTTTTGGCAAGCTTGAGATTAATTTGGAAAAAGTGGATGACGAAGTAGTTATAAGATTTGTTTTTGAAAATAAAGAATCAAGAGATATTGTAGAAAAAGGATTACACAATTTAAGGGAAAGATTTAATAATATAGGGCTTGAGATCAAAGAATATTCTTTTGAAGTTAAAGAAGAACAAGAATGGTATGAAGAAGAAAAACAAGACAAAGGAAATGAACAAAATAGAAAGCAAAAAAAGAGGTGGGTGAAAGATAATGATGAACTGGATACAAATGAATAATATTTATCCAATGGAAAATTCAAAAAATCACGGTGTAAAAAAAGAGTTAGACAAGGAAGCATTTTTAGAACTATTAGTTACTCAATTAAAAAATCAGGATCCTTTAGAACCATTAAAAGATAGGGAGTTTATTGCTCAAATGACGCAGCTATCTACACTTGAACAAATTACAAATATGAGTGAGTCAGTTCAAAAATTTGTTGAAAGTTCAGCATCGTTGTATAGAGCACAAGTTTCATCTATGGTGGGAAAGTATGCTGTTGTAAAGTCGAATATTATTGAGTTAAAAAACGGTGTGACAAATACCCAAGTTTTTAAATTAGAAGAACCTTCGCATGTAATTTTAAAGATATACGATGAAAATGGGAAAATTGTTAAAGAGGAAGACCTTGGAAATTTAGAAGCAGGTATGCAGACCTTTTTATGGGACGGTAGGAACAATGACGGAGTTGCTTTACCAGACGGGATTTATAATTTTGGACTTTATACGGTACAACCTGATGGAAGTTTAAGTGAAATTTCAGCTATGGATGGTGGAAAAGTTGAAGCAGTGCAGTTTAAAGATAATGATGTATATGTACTTGTGAATGGGAATTTGTATCCGATAAATTCAATAATAGAAATTTCTGAAGAGGGGTGAAATAGATGATAAGATCAATTTACAGTGGAGTAACTGGTCTTCAAGGATTTCAACAGGCTATTGATGTCGTAGGAAATAATATTGCAAATGTCAGTACAATAGGTTTTAAAGCATCGCGTGTAACTTATGCAACAACTTTTTCTCAGGTTTTGGAGTTGTCAAAAAGGGCAACAGAGCTTACAGGTGGGACAAATCCAAAGCAAATAGGCTATGGTGTAAAAGTTGCATCAATAGATAAGATAATGTCTCAAGGGAGTTTTCAAAACACGGGGAAAAAAACTGATCTTGCAATTCAAGGAGATGGTTTTTTTATTCTAAGAGATGGTACAGGAAAGACATATTATACTAGAGCGGGGAACTTTGATTTAGATGTGAATGGTACAATTATACAACCAACTTCAGGGTTAAAATTGCAGGGATGGATAGCCGAACCAGATCCAGAATCTGGCAAAAGATATGTAGATACAAATAAACCAATATCAGATATCCAAATTTCTGCTGGACTTTCTATGTCTGCAAAGAAGACTACTTCTATGACTGTGGCAAATAATTTAGATGCAAGAGTTGGCCCAGGTAAAACTGTTATGACATTGTCAGGTTACGGAGGAACTTCTGTAAATGTAAAGATAATTTTCGATAGAGATAAGGGAGGTTTACAGGATCCATTTGCAGATTATCAAATTTATAGAGCAAAAGTATACAGTGGAACAGATGATAATATCGATGGAGAGATATATATGAAATTTGACAAATTTGGTAATGTTGTACAATCTGGTGCAATAAAGCAAAAGTTGAGTGTTACAGCAACGACTGATGGAAGTGTTAATTTAAGTGGAATAGGTCAGGAGGATGGAAATTACACATTTATTATCAGAGATTCTAGTGGCAAAATTTTGGATGTTCAAACTGCTAGTGTAAGTTCAGGAACTGCAATTGTTGCTTCTGATCAAATAAAGAATGGTAGTGATTATGTGATAGAAGTTGCAAAAGATGTTGTTGATCTTGCAACTCCTGGGTTTATTGCATCAACGGAAAATGGAACGGTGGTTTCAACTAATCAGTTGGATTTCACATATAACGGAGCAGATATTTCTTCCAATGCAAAAGTATTTGTTAGAGATTCAAACGGTAATTTGGTTGCACAATATGATTTTACTTCTGGTTTGATAAATGGTACAAACTATAGTTTGACGGGTGTTTTTGATCCAGCAGAGATTTATACGGTGGAAGTTTATAACGGTTCGACTGTAAATAGTCTAGTAGTTCCTGGAAGTGGTGAACCTAGATTTTACGAAGCGGATAATCCTACTAATTTTTCTGTTACAGATTTTAATTCACCATTTTATACAACATCGGTGCAGGTATATGATACGCTTGGTAACGCGTATACATTATATATAGATTTCGTAAAACTTTCTGCAAATTACAACGATGGTTCTGCAAATTATAAAAATGCTTGGGCATTTAGAGTAAGGAGTGCTTCGGGAGAGAATGTAAAATATTTAAGTAATTACGATACTGGGCAAGAGATAACAAGTGGTACAACTGGTGTTATGACTTTTGATGAGAGTGGAAGGTATACAGGATTGTATGCTTTTGATCCAATAACTGGTCAGATAAATCGTGGAGAATCTATTGATGCAATTAAATTTAATGCTGCAGAAAACGGAGATGGGGAAGTAAAAATTAAATTGAATCTGACTGGTATAACGCAGTTTGCTGCAACCTCTGATGCTTATGTTGTTGAACAAAACGGAAATGCTCAAGGTACTTTGGAGTCTTTCTCAATTGCAGAAAATGGAGATATAATTGGTACATTTAGTAATGGACTTACTGATAAACTTGGGAAGGTAGCACTTGCTATTTTTAATAATCCTGCGGGTCTTTTGGAGGCAGGGAACTCTCTTTACACGGAAAGTGCGAATAGTGGAAGCGCAATAATTAGACAACCTGGATTTGGGGGTTCTGGTGCATTGATTTCTGGAGCACTTGAAATGTCAAATGTAGATTTGTCCGAAGAGTTTACAAAATTAATAATTGCTCAGAGAGGTTTTCAAGCAAATGCGAGAGTTGTAACTACTGCTGATCAAATTCTTCAAGAAGTAGTGAATTTAAGACGATAAAATAAGGGGTGAAGTGTATTATCTTACTTACTTTTTTAAATAAGAAAAAATTTTATCTTAATGCAGAGTACATTGAAAAAGTAGAAGCTTTGCCTGATACAACTATTACACTCTACAATGGGAAAAAGTATATTGTATTGGAAAGTGTGGAGGAAGTAATTGAAGAAATAATGGAATATAGAAGAAGAATTTTGAGTATTCCCCCTTTATATAAGGATGGTGAGGAATAATGGATATAGCATTACTGGGTGGTATGGGTTTGGCCTTTATTATGGTTATTTATGGGATTATATCCGGTGGAGGTGACTTTGCGGCTTTTATCAATATTCCATCAATAGTTATAGTCATTGGTGGTTCGATAGGTGCTGCAGTTGCTGCAAATCCTAAAGATATAGCTTTTAAATTTGTCCAAGTTGCACTAGAGTCTTTAAAAGAACCAAAGACTGACTATGTAAATCTTTTGAAAACTTTGGTTTCGTTATCTGAAAAAGCTAGAAGGGAAGGACTTTTATCCCTAGAGGAAAATATTGAACAACTTGAAGATCCATTTATGAAAAAAGGGTTACAATTATTGGTTGATGGTACTGAACCAGAAGTTTTAAAGTCTATGATGGAAATTGAAATAGAAGTTGCTTCAAGTGAAATGAATTTGAAAAAAGGGTTATTTGATGCAATTGGAGCATATGCCCCTGCTTTTGGTATGATAGGTACTTTGATTGGTTTAATACAAATGCTTAAAAGTTTGAATGATCCAAATTCTTTAGGTCCATCTATGGCAGTTGCACTTATTACTACGCTATATGGTTCAATAATGGCTAATGCCTTTGCGTTGCCAATTTCAGAGAAAATAGGAAAAAGAATATTAAATATGGAATTAGAAAAAAACATGATATTAGAAGGTATTTTATCAATTCAAGCTGGAGAAAATCCAAGAATATTAGAAGAAAAATTAAAGGCGTTCTTACCTCAAGCGGCTAAAGCACAATACGAGGCATCTACTCAGGAGGCAAGTGCATAATGGCTAAAAAGCAAGAATGTCCAAAAGGTGCCCCTTTGTGGATGACCACATATGGTGATATGGTTACGTTGTTGCTGACATTTTTTGTGTTGCTCTTTGCAATGTCTAGTATTAGTCCAGGTAAGTTTCAACAAGTTGCGGTAGGTTTAACATCGGCTTTAAATGGAAATCCCCCAAGTGTTTTAACTGGTGGAAAATCTTTACAAACAGAACCATTAATTTCACAAAATCCTGGGGTTTATCAGGAGATTTTAAGGATATCAGAGGAATACAAAGGAAAGGTAACTGTACAGGAAAAAGATGAAGGTACATTAATTACAATTAGTGATTTGGATATATTTGAACCAGGGAGTGCAAGGTTAACTGCTGAAGCGAAAAAACTTTTGGAAAAATTGGGAACTGTGATAATTGAACATACTACTAATGTTCTCGAAGTATATGGTTTTGCAAATGAAATACCTTTGCCTGAGAATTCTATATATTTTTCCAATTGGCATCTCAGTGCTGCACGGGCTTCTAGTGTTGTTCTTTTCTTTACAACAGAATTAAAACAGAAACGTTCATTAGAAAGAATAGCGGATATCCAGTTAGGAAGGTTTGATCCAGATTACTATTATGCACCTGAGAGGTTTGTACCAATAGGGAAGGGTGATGTTGAAATACAAAAAGAAATAAAAGCATTGAGAAATTTATATGAATTTAAACTTGAAGAGATGAGAAAAAAGTTAGTTGCAGGTGAAATTACGAGAAACGAGTGGAATGATTTTGTTGCAAGACTCACTCAAGAAACCGATCAGAAAATCGTGGATTTAAGGCAAAAATATAGAAGAATTGATATTTTGATAAAGAGAGAATTAGCAAAATAGGAGGGGTTCAAATGCCAGAGGAAGAAATTCAAGAAGCTCAGCCAAAGAAAAAAAAGGGAATAATGGGATTGCTAATGCCAATTTTGATACCTTTAGTTATATCGTTAGTGGTAAGTGTTGCAGTGGTTATGTTCTTGGGCAATAACACTCAACCACAAGCTGCAAAAGAAACTACTCAATCTGAAACTACTTCTTCAGTTCCTATAAAAGCAGTTGTTATTCAGCCAGGAACTTATCAGACGTTTATGTTAAAAGGTGGAAAGGAAGTTGCTGTTATTGACTCGCTTTCGTTTAAGGTGGGAAGTGATCAATGTAGAAGTCTAATTGCAGAAAAGAATGATGAAATCATGGATGCTTTAATGCTTATTTTTCTTAGTAAAGAGAGAACAGAAATAAATACACCTGCAGGGATAGAACTTTTGAAAAAACAAATAAAAAATGCTGTGAATGAAATAACAGGATTTGTTGGTGAAAAAGAAAAACAAGGAGTGATAGATGTATATCTTTATATAAAAGCTGTTAGCTCTGTACAGTAATTGAGGTGATAATATGTCTGATGTTTTAAGTCAGGAAGAAATAGATAGGTTATTACAGGCTGTAAATCAAGGAGAAGTATCGATTGAAGAGGTAAAAAAAGAGGAAGAAGAGAAAAAAGTTAGAACTTACGATTTTCTAAGACCTAGGAAATTTTCCAAAGAACAAGAAAGAACATTGCAGATGCTCCATGAGAATTTTGCAAGAAGTTTATCGACGTATTTTTCTGGTAGGTTGAGAAGTTTTGTTGCGGTTGATCTTGTAAGTATTGACCAGATGACATATGATGAGTTTATAAAGTCGATAAAAAATCCTTCCTTTATTACTGTGTTTTCTGCAAAGGAATTTGTCGGAAGTGCTGTACTGGATATAGATTTAGAGATTTTTTACGGTATTTTGGAAATTTTACTAGGAGGTCCAGGAACTTCTGTTGAGTTAAATAGACCTCCAACAGGAACTGAAATAGAAGTTATGAGAAAAGAAGTTGTAAATATATTGACAAATTTATCACAGGCGTGGAATAGTGTTTATTCTTTTGTTCCTGTTATTGAAGCTATTGAAACAAACCCACAATTTGTTCAAGTTGTGGCGTTAAATGAAATGGTTTTGGTTATAACATTTTTTGTAAATATTGGTAAACTTGAGGGATATATAAATGTCTGTTGGCCTTCTTCATTGGTAGAACCAATTGGAGAAAAATTAACTACCCAGAGTTGGTTTAAAACAAAACAGAAAATTGTTTCCGAGGAAGATATGAAAGCTTTAAGAGAGAATCTTGCAAGAACAATTGTGGAGTTATCTGCAACTATTGGAGAAACTAACTTGACACTTTGGGATATTTTAAATCTTGAGGTTGGTGATGTAATACGTTTAAATACTTTTAAAGAGGATCCTCTAAAGATAAAACTAAATGGGAAGGATAAATTTCTTGGGGTTCCAGGTGTTTTTAAAGGAAGGTATGCAGTTAGAATTGTAGAGGTGTTAGATGAGGAGGAGATAAAATGATGGGAGACGAACAATTTCTTTCGCAAGAAGAGTTGGACTCTCTTTTGAATCAAATAGATGATTCGCAAAATGAACTAACTGATCTTGAAAAAGATATGTTTGGTGAAATTGGGAATATAATAATGGGGAGTGGGACTACTGCTTTATCAACACTCCTTGGGAGGAAAGTTGATATAACTGTTCCTACAGTTGAAATGAAGAAACTCAAAGAAATAAGAAAAGAGGTTAAAGGTAAAAATGCGGTAGTTTCGATAAATTTTGTAGGAGAAATAGAAGGATTAAATGCCTTGGTTTTACCACAGATTGCAGTGGCAAGGATTGCAAATATTATGATGGGTGGTACTGGAGAAGTAGAATCAGAGGAAGTGGATGAAATATCATTGAGTGCAGTCTCTGAAGCAATGAACCAAATGATGGGGGCGGCAGCAACTTCTCTTTCAGATATGTTAAAAAAACCAGTGGATATAACACCTCCGGTCGTTGAATTGTTAGATTTTGATGATGAAAATGTTAAATTTCCACCGGTAGTTACTAACGAGGATGATGTTGTTGCAAAGGTTAATTTTAATCTTATAATCGAGGGGTTAGAACCTGCAGCCTTCTTTTTAACAATGTCACCACCTTTTGTAAAGAAATTGTATAAGATGTTATTTGGTAGTACTGAAACGGTACAAGAGGAAAAACAGTCTCCATTGCAGCCACAAACGCAAGTTAATAATCAATCTGGGAAGCCATCGATGGGAATGGCTACTTCTGAAAATGTTCAGAAAAATCCAGTTGCGGTTTCACCAGCTCAATTTCAATCTTTTGAAAGTGGAGGAACTGTAAAAAGTGGTACACAGATTCCAGATAGGATTCAAGCACTTTTAGATATTCCTTTAAATGTTGTTGTGGAATTAGGAAAAACGAAATTAACTTTAAAACAAGTTATGGAGCTTTCTGTAGGTTCGTTGATTGAACTTGATAAATTGACAGGTGAACCTGTGGATATTATAGTTAATGGGAAGCTTATTGCAAGGGGTGAAGTCGTAGTAATAGATGAAAATTTTGGTGTAAGAATTACGGAAATTGTGAGTCCACAAGAAAGATTTTACACTTTAGAATAAAAAAGGCTTCGGAAGATCCGAAGCCTTTTTTATTTTCTCTTTGATTTAGCCGCTATTGAAAGGGACCAAAATAGTCCTCCAAATAAAACTACACCTGCAAAAATCATAAATATTATAGCACTTATGCTCATTTTGTCTCCTCCCTTTAAATTTCCTTCTTATAGTATTCGCTGTCCTTTGAAGGAATTTTTGAAAGAATAATAGCGATAATCGGAGTTGCAATTAGTATTGCAAAACCAGTTAATAATGCCCAAGTTGGATAACCCCCATATGGTTCTTTAATCTCATCTATTAATGTTAAAACAAGAACAGATATAAGTGCAGTTGGAATTATGAATTTTAACGATAAATTAAACCATTTTCCGATCTTTACTTCTGAAACTTTGTTGATATAATTTCTGAGTTTTTCCGCACCAAAAACCCAACCAATGATTATTGATTCCAAAATTCCAACAATTAATAATGCATATATACTAAGGAAGTGATCAATGATATCAAGCCAATACAGACCTCCTTGCGTGGAGAAAAGAAGTCCACATAGGAATCCAAATATTGAAAATCCTATTAAAAATGCCTTTTTGTTTGTTTTGAATTTATCAGCAGCTGCTGCTTCTACCGATTCAACTAGCGAGAAAGCAGAATCAATACCAAGTGTTAATAACATCAAAAAGAAAGCAAGACCAATAATTGATTGGATAATCATACCACCTGGGAATAAAGAGATAGCTTTTGGATAAACTACAAATGCGAGTCCAATTCCACCATTTACAACTTCATTAACAGGACTTCCAGTTTGTAAAGCCATGTAACCTAGCACTGAAAATACGGCAATTCCAGCAAGAAATGATGTAGCAGAGTTTCCTAATGCCGTAATTATAGCGTTGTTTGCAATGTCTTCATCTTTTTTGTTGTAACTTCCGTATGCAATCATTATACCAAACGCCAAACTAAGCGTGAAGAATATTTGACCAAATGCATTAGCCCAAACTCTTGGATCTGCAAGCTTTGCAAAATTTGGTTCAAATAGATAATTTAATCCTTGTGCTGCACCATCTAAAGTAATACCTCTGATTCCAAGTAGAATTAATAAAACTACGGGTAATGGGACTGTCCATACAACTGTTTTTCCAACTGATGCTGTGCCTTTTCTTAAGATAAAGTAAATCCATAACCATGCAAGTACAAGTCCAATTAATATTGGCCATCTTATGGAACCTAATTCACCAGGACCATTGGATATTTTTAGAAAATTTCCAAAGAAAAAGTTGCTTGGATTGTCTTTCCATGCAACACCGAAAGAGTGATAAAGGTAGTTAAATATGTATGCCATTATAACATTGTAATAGAATGTTATTAATGCACCAGTTATAACAGCCCACCAACCGATAAATTCTGCACCTTTTTTGATTTTTGCCATTGATTTTGGGGCACTGCTTTGGAATTTTTGTCCAATAGCAAATTCAGCCATAAGTAGTGGAATACCTGCTAAAAATAAAGCAATAAAGTATGGAACGTAAAAAGCACCTCCACCATTTGAATAGGCCATGTAAGGAAATCTCCAAGCATTCCCAAGTCCGGCAGCAGAACCAATTGCCGCAAGTACAAAAGCCCATCTTGAACCCCACTTTTGTCTAGCCATAAAATCCCTCCTTTGTTAAGGTTGTAAAAACATTTGTAACTTTTAAGAAATTTTCTTATAAATAATATAACATATTTAACATGTAAAAATCAAATAAAAAAATCCGTTCTAAAAAAACGGATTTTTAAAAATTTTTTGTTAATTTTGTATTTACTTAATGATGTATTTTTTTAATTATTATAAAATAACCCCTCACTTTGAGGGGTTATATAGATATTTTTTCCAGGATTTTATCACATATTAGACCTTTAAAGCCAGGTTCATTTGAAAGTTCGCTGAGTAATCGAACTAAACTAAAAAATACGTCTTTAGGTACAATTGAAGATACGGATAATAGATTTTTGGAAATAGTTTCCACGTTGTTGATTAAATTTTTGGCTTCATCTTCTGTCAAATTTGTCAAGAAATCAATTATTCTTAAAATTAAAGAGTTTGCATCGTGTAATTCTAGATTCTTTGGTATTTTTCCATTAATAATGATTTCTCTTGCGGTAGGAATATTAGAAGTGATATTCTCTATAAAGATTTTTGCAGCTTCTGGGCCTAAAATTCCAGATGCGAGTTGATATCCGTATTGTCTTTTTTCATCCTCGGTTAGATTTTTTAAAACATTTCCTAATTTGTACCAACTTCTAGGGCTTGGTTTTAGCGTAGTTTTTAAAGATATATAATTTGAAGTATGGAGAAATTCTGGATTTTTCTCTATAAATTCTATTATTTCATTTGGTAAATGATTATTTTTTGCCCAATTGATCCACTCAGTTGTATCTGGTGAAACTTCTAAGATAAAAAATCTTGATAAAAAGGCGGGATCAGTTATTAAATCTACTTGATCATACTCTTCATCTGGCGGGTTCATAGAAGCTACTATCCATGTTCCTTTTGGAAGAATATGGTTGTGAATACGCTTATCAATTAAGAGTTGCATTATTGCGTTTCTTATGCTTCTGTGAGAGCGGTTTATCTCATCTAAAAAAATTATGGTATTTTCGTCTTCAGGCCACCAATCTGGTGCCAAAAAAACTGTTTTATTATTTTCTCTTGAAGGAAGTCCTATTAAATCTCCAGGTTCCATTTGGGATAGTACAAGTATGATTAGTTTTCTGTTCGTTTCTTTTGCAATTTCTTTTATTATGTCAGTTTTTCCTACACCGAAATGACCTATTAGAAGTGGAATTTCGTTACTTTCCATTATTTTTTTCGATAGTATTTTGGCTTCTTCCAGCGTCAAATTGTACACCTCCTAATTCGACTAAGAGATCTTCAATAAAAGTTTCTTCTTTGAAGGTTTCAGTAAGGCTGTAAATGTATTTCCTCCCTTTCTTTTTTCTTTTTATAACGCCATTCATAAGTAATTGTTTTATAATGTTTGTTGAATCTTTTCCTCTGATTCCATCGATTTCCTTTTTGGTAGCGTTTTTTGTTGATGCAAGAAAGATAACAATTTCAAGTTGAGAAGTTGAGAGAGTACTCAAAGAACGCCTTTTAACCACTTTTTCAACATATGTTGAAAATTTTTTCTTTGTAAAAAATTTTATATATCCATCTATGTTTCTTAATTCTATACCTGATTCTTCGTTTAGATTGTATTTTTTTTCTAGATTTTTAATTATTTCTTCTAATTTTTTTTCGTCTATTTGTGTTATTTCAATTATCTTTTCTTTTTGAATACCTTTTGAAGCAAAAATTAATGACTCAACTATTGCTATTTTTTCCACATCCATTTTAAATTCTCCTTATAAAGAGGTTTTCTTCTATTATTATTTTTTTGAGTTTTACAAGTTCCAAAATTGCCAAAAATTTTATTATAATTTCATATTTGTTTTTTGAGTTTTTTAGAATATTTATTAAATTTTTTTCTGTATCATTTAAAATTTGACTCATTACTGTCTCAATAGAAATATCTTCTTTCTTTATTTTGTAAACTTTTTGTTTTAACTCCACTTCTTTTATGATAGAAGAGATTAGTTTCTGTAATTTTTTCTCGTTAATTTTAGGAAATACCGTTTTTACAGATACGGGAATATTTTTAATACTAACATTTTCTGCTTTTTTTATCTTTTTTACCATTTCTTTTAATTTAGCGTATTGTTCGACTTGAAAGTAAAGTTTTTCTTTTGATTTTATAAATTCTTTATCTTCTGAGCTTCTAGGAAGTAGACTTCTGGATTTTAGCTCCATAAGATATGCAGCAGTTGCAATAAATTCAGATGTTATTTTTAGATTAAATTCTTTCATTTTTTGTAGATATTGATAAAATTCATCAGCAAGCTGGGAAATTGGTATTTCCCTGATACTTAATTTCTTTTTTTGTATAAGAAAAAGAATTAGATCTAAAGGTCCTTCAAATTCTTCAAATTTGAAGATAAATTCCATTAAAATCCTTCTTCTTCAATGATTGAAAGGTATTTTATCTTGTATATTTCAAGTAAATTTGCAACTGTTTCTGGATCCTCGCATTGGATTTTTATAGATACTTGTCTTTTATCATTTTCCTTTAATGTTAATATGGAAAGTATATTCATTTTGTTATTTGCAAGGACATCAATAACCCTTTTTAATTCACCTGGTTTGTCTTCAAGTTCTAGTACAATCCTTGTGCCTTGTTCATCCATAGCAGAGAGTTCTGTAAATGCCTCAAGTACCTCCTGAACAGTTAATACACCAATTACTTCTGCGTTGTTATTGACGACTGGTAATATTTGGTCTTTGTTTTCAATTAACATTAATGCTGCTTCTTCAACATTTGAGTCTTCTACCACGTAAAAGTCTGGAAATGTTATATACATATCTAATGGCTCATCTAATTCTGAATCTCTAATGCTTGATTTGTATACTACTCCTTCAAATTTTTCATTTTCATCTAAAACTATACAATAATCACAAGAAAAGTCCCTCATTTTCCTTAATGCATTACCGATTGTTTCATTTTTTTTCAATGATGGAAAATGTGTAAGTAACCATTTTTTTACATTCATAAATACAACCTCCTTTTAGAATATATTAATTACTCCATTTTCAGCACATATAACAAATACTTTATTTTTGTAAGAAAATATGTCGATAGGGTATTTGTCAGTTTTAAATTCTTTTGTGTTGCCATTAGAATTAAATACCATTAATTTATTATACGGTGCTGAAAGTATATACAATTTGTTGTTTATCACTTTTGCATTTGTTGGCGTATACTGTAACTTTTTCCATAATTCTATTTTATCATTTTTAATGGTATAAATTTCATTACTAAACATTGAACCAAAGTAAATTTTTTTATTCCAATTTAATACAAATGAAATATAAGGAGATGTTTTGTAAATTTTGAAGTTAACCAAACGTAATATGTTGCCACCACGTGTGTCTACGACGTAATCTTCTACAAGAAAAGAAGGAGTAATTAAATTGAAATTATACAATTTTTTTTTGTATTCTAAATCCACTTCTTTTTTCCAGATGAAAAGTCCTAAAGGATAGTTCTTATACATGTAGAAATAATTTGGAGCTGACAGGAATTTGTAGTAATATTTCAAGTGTAACGTGAAACTATATCCATACAAATTTCCATCTGTATCCAAGATGTAAACTTTATCTTTATCTCTCTGATAGAAGATAGGTTTTTTTTCAAGATGTTTTAAATTTTTTTCGTGTGTTTTTAAGTTTATGGAAATTAATTTTGTCCCTACTGTATCAATAATCAACAGTAAGTTTTTATCAAGATAAGATATTGCAGGAAAAATTCCCACATTGGTGAAGTAATATTCTATTTTTTCTGTTTCCATGTTATACACAATAACTGTTCTTTGAGTTGAACTTGTTAATATTAAGTATTTGTCAAATTGTGTATTTCTAAAGATGTATTTTACTCCCAAGTGTTGAGAAATTGAAAAAATTAACACATTAAATATTAGAAGATATAGTATCAAGTATTTTTTTTGCAACGTATTCTTTACTCCCTTCAAATTTTAAAACTTGTGTTTTTGAAATTAGAAATACTTCAGAGTAGTTGCTTCCCATTACTTTAGAAGCGTTATTTGCTATTATGTAATTAACTTGTTTTTTTTCTAACTTTTCTTTTCCGTATGCTATTATATTTTCCGTTTCCGCTGCAAATCCTACAATTACTTGGTTTTTAAGTCTTTGTATAGAAATCTCTTTTAAAATATCTTTTGTTCTTTTTAGTTCTAGTATTAATGATTCATTAGCCTTTTTAATTTTTTTAGCTTCTTTTCTAACAGGTGTGTAATCTGCAACTGCAGCAGTCATTATTACAATGTCAAAATTTTTAAAACGTTTAACAACTTCATTGTACATTTCATCTGCCGTTCTAATTTCTATGTATTCATCTATAAAGTATGGTTTTTCAATGTTTGTAGGTCCTGAGATTAGTGTTACATATGCCCCCATTCTTTTTGAAATTTTAGTAAGTGCATATCCCATTTTTCCGCTAGAATGGTTGGTTATGTATCTTATAGGATCTATACTTTCTTGGGTTGGGCCAGCAGTAATTAAAATTTTTTTGCCGTTTAATTTTTTTTCTTCTAATATGATTTTCAACATTTCAATTATTTTGGAATTTTCTGGGTATCTTCCCTTTCCCACATCTCCACAGGCAAGGTGACCTGTTTCTGGTTCTACTAAATACCAGCCAATTTTTTTTAGTTTTTGTATGTTTTCTAGTGTGATTTTATTTTCATACATCCTAGTATTCATTGTTGGAACAAACACTTTAGGTGTATTATTTGGAAGTGCTATCGCCGTTGTTGTTAAAAGGTTATCACCAAAACCGTTTGCAATTTTTGCAATTGTATTTGCAGTTGCAGGAGCAAGTAAAAAGATATCTGTTTTTTTGGAAAGTTCTGTGTGTATTATATATCCTCCATTTATTTGATATGTATCGGTGTATACGTTACAATTTCCAACTGCGGAGAAAACAGAAGGTGATATGAGTTTTGTTGCGTTTTCACTCATTATTACATCTATTTCAAAATTTTCTTTTCTTAATTTACTGACTAAGTCGACAGTTTTGTATATTGCTATACCACTTGATACGCCTAAAAGTATATGTGGCATTTTATTTTCCTCCTTTGAAGATATGTTTTTCTTCTGGAAATTTATTTGTTTTCACATCTTCTTTGTATGCCTTTAGTGCATCTAACATTATATTAAATGTATCGGCATATTGTTTTGAAAATTTTGGTTTAAATTCTGGATTTAGTCCAACTATATCGTGAAATACCAAAACTTGTCCGTCACAAAATCTACCTGCACCTATGCCAATTGTGGGAATAGAGAGTTTTTCTGTTATTTGTTTTGAAACATCTTCTGTTAGCATTTCAAGAACTATTGAAAATACCCCACATTTTTCTAATTGTACTGCGTTTTCAAGTATTGTTTTTTTGGAACTTTGTTCTTTTCCTTGAACTTTATATCCGCCAAAAGTATTTAACGATTGAGGTGTAAATCCTAAGTGTCCCATAACGGGGATGCCAATATTTATGCATTTTCTTATTAAATTGCAGTGGATTTTTCCACCTTCGATTTTAACTGCATTTGCTCCATTTTTAATCAGTAATCCTGCGTTTTTAATGGATTCTTCTAAGCTACAACCATATGAAAGGAATGGCATATCTGCGACTATAAAAGAATTTGGAGCTCCCCTTTTTACTGCTTTGAGATGTATAATTATTTCATCCATTGTTACAGGAATAGTTGAATTGTATCCGAGTACATTATTTCCAAGTGAATCTCCTACCAAAATTATATCTACACCTGCTTTTTCGGCAATTTTAGCAGATGGTGTATCATAAGCTGTTACCATTACTATTTTTTCTTTGCCTTTCATGTTTATTAATCTTTGAATATTCATATTTTTCACCCCTTCTTGTTACAATTTTAGCATAAAAAAACCCTCTTTTTTAAGAGGGAAGGAGATTTTCTAAACTCCATTTTAGTAATTCTGGGTGTTTCCGATTTTTGAAATTCGGATCATTTTCTAATTTGTAGGCGTTTATATTTCCAGATTTCATTTGTTTTATTTTCTCTAAATAGTCAATCATTTTATCGATATCTTCTTTATTTCCAATTTTTCCATGTCCTGGAATTATGTTTGAAACTTTTGGCATATTTTCAAGTGTATTTATCCAAAGTTCTAGATTGCTATCTGGAACTATTTCTGGATGAATGTCTGTAATTATTGTATCTCCTGCAATTATGATATTTTCTGATTCAATGTGTATATAAGATGAATCCAAGGTATGACCAGGACCACTATATATGACAAGTTTTATACCGTCTTCATATTCAAAGTAATTTTCAAATACTACATTTGGAAGTTTTATCTCAATGTCTTCTAATTTAAGTTGTTTTAGATAGTTTTCATCCATTTGTTTCATAAATTCCCTTGTCAATTTATGTGAAACAATGGGACAATCAAATGCAGAGTTTCCAAAAGTATGGTCAGGATGATAATGTGTGTTTATAACCAAAGAGATGTCCTTTCCAGAAATATCTTTTGAAAATTGCTTTATTTTCATTGCTTTTTTTGGAAAAAGTGAAGTATCTATTAGTATATTCCCTTTTTTCCCTATTATAAGTGTACTATTTGCGGCAAGTTCATTTTCGATAACATAAATTTTGTTGCTTATGTTTTTAATCATATTTATCCTCCTATATGATATACTTTTCATAGAAATATTTCTTTGTTAGGAGGGTGTATTCCTTGAATTTATCAAAAACTATACTACTTGTAGGATACTATGGTTTTGGAAATTTTGGTGATGAGCTTATGAGAAAAAGTATAAAAACATTTCTTAAAGGTAAGAACTTTAATGTTTTGGAGTTATTACCAAAAGATAAATTATCACATGGAGGTTACAATAGATTTAATTTAGTTTCTGTTATTTCCGCAATTTTAAAGTCAGACGTGGTCGTTTGTGGTGGTGGTGGCATTTTACAGGATAAGACAAGCTTGAGGAGTTTTATTTATTACTATACTATCTTTAAGTTATCATTGCTCTTGAAAAAGCCTGTTGTGTTTTTTGGAAATAGTTTTGGCCCTTTAAATTATTATTTTTCGCGGGTACTTTTAAAAGATTTGCTAAAAAATGATAATTTGTACATTTTTGCAAGGGATCCTGTTTCATACAAATTTTCAAAGTGTTTTAATGAAAACACATATCTTTGCACTGACCCTGGAATAATAGGCTTGAGTGATAAAGAACTTTCATTTGAGAAGAAGGCAGTAATAATTCCCAGAAAGATTAAAAGTTATATACCTATTTTATTCGATTTGAAAAGAAAAGGTATAAAAGAGGTAGTTTTTCTTCCGTTCTCTCCTGAGGATGTTAATCTTGCAAAAAAACTTTCAAATTTTTCAATTAAGGGTTTAAAAATGTACTTTTCTAGTGATATTAGTGAGATTTTTAGTTCAAGTATTGTGATCTCTGAAAGGTTTCACGGTTCTTTGATTGCGGCTTTCTATGGAAAACCATTTGTTTCAATTAAAGATGAAAAATTTAGAAGATTTTTTTCAAAATATGAAAATAACGATACATACTTTGCGAACAACTTATTTGAAGTTGCCTTAAAGTTAAAAGATATTCAACCTCCAAATATTAGTAAAAAGATGAAAGAAGAATGTGTTCAAATGTATAGAATGCTTGAAAAACTTCTTTTGAATATTATACGGTAACTACAGGATAATTATATACTGGATGATTTAGTATGTAAAATTCCTTATTGTATAACTTTTTAATATTTTCTTTGTTAATAACATCTTTGGGCGTGCCTTGAAATATTAATTCCCCATCTTTTAATGCATAGAGGTAATTACAATATTTTGAGGCAATATTAATGTTATGGAATGCGGCTAAAATACTTTTTCCTGATTCTGTAAGTTTCTTTAAAATTTCTACAATTTGAATTGCATGCGAAATATCCAAATGAGCAGTAAGTTCATCTACAATTATTATAGGGGTTTCTTGAAACAAACTTCTTGCTATTAAAACTCTACGTTGCTCTCCACCACTTAATGTGGAGAAGTATCTGTTTTCATATCCTGTTAATTCTACCATAGCTAGACATTTTTTTATTTTTGATGAATCATTAACTGTGTTAAAAAAACTTTTTTTTATATGTATAGCTCCAAGCTCGATAATATCCTTGACTTTGAATTCAAAAGTAGGGTTAAATTCTTGCCTTACGAAAGATACTTTTGAAGCTATAAAAGAGCGTGAGGACCTTTCCAAGTCTTTTCCAAAAATAAATACTTTCCCAGATTTAGGCTTTATTAATTTTGTAATTAATTTTAAGGTAGTAGATTTTCCGCTACCATTTGGCCCTATTATTCCCACAAAATCTCCATGTTTTAAAGAGATATTTATGTTTTTTAATTTGAAATTTTCATATTCAAAACAAATATTTTTTGTCTCAAGAATTGTTTTCATATACGCTTGCCACCTTTAACATTTGTTGGTATTTTTCTAATATTCTTTCAGCATATTGTTCTTTGTAAATACCACCGTTGTAGTGTTTTACAGCTTCTTGAATGTTCCCAAATTTATCGTAAAGGTACTTTAAATAATAACTTCCTATTTTTATATTTAATTTAAAATCCCACAATATTCTTGTCCAGCCTTCTTTAGGTTTTTTTAGGTTATAATAATTTGCAACAAAATCCGCCGTTTCAGGTTTTATCTGCATCATTCCAAGTTCACCGTAAAGTCCTATCACATTTCTGAATTCACTTTCAACTATTATGACAGAAGTTATTAGAAGTGGATCAAGCCCTGTTTCCTTTGAAGCATCTAATATTGCATCTTCTATTTTTATTAACAACTCATCGTCTGTTGGTAAACCATATGCTCTTCTGTATTCTTTTACAAAATTTCTAAACCATTTACCGGGAAGAGCATATACGATTGAAAATAATATCAAAAACACAAAAACAAAAATCCATTTTTTCATTGTTGCCCTCCTATTTTGGAATAATAAATGCCAAAAAAGTACCTAGTAGAAAACCTGCAAGTGCTTCAATAAATGTATGACCACTATTTGGGTCAACTTTTCTTCTTAATCCTACCGCATCAGATGCAATTATAGCAAGAAAAATAGCAGCTATTGCAGTATTAGGTGAGTCATATCCAGTAATACGTGCCACCTTCCAGGCTAGTGCAGATACAGTTGCAACGTGCGCGCTTGGCATTCCTCCATATCTTCCAAAACTTTTAATATCTTTATAAATTAGAACTTTTAAAAATTGAGCGATTAAAAATGCGAAGAAGGCTGTTAACAATGCATTGTTTGTTAGTAATTGCATTTTTCCCTCCTAAATTTCATACTCTTTTAATAGGTATAACAAATTTCCATTTTCTACATCTTTAAATTCCATTTTGTTGAATATCTTTTTTATTATGTATACCCCCAATCCCCCAGGTCTAATTTCTTCTAGTTTTCTTGGTTTTACTTTTGCAGGATCAACTTTTTCACCAAAATCTCTAAGATATACTTCCAATATATTGGGTTCAAGCCATTTTAAGGTCATTATTATTGTTTTATCTCTTTGAAATTTGTAAGTGTGCTCTATTACATTGGCGATTGCTTCGTTTACAGCAAGTTCTGTATCAAAAATATCTTGCTCTTTTATTCCTTTTTGAGCTAAGAAGTTTTGAATTACACTTCTTGCAATTTTTATATTTTCACTTCTTGAGAAAAAGGTCAAAGAAATAAAATCCATCATAGATTCTCCTTTATAATCTTTACTTTTTGGTTGTAATTTCCAAATTTATTCCAGCCTTCTTTTAGATTGAACTTGTTCTTTATATAGCTATCTACAATCAATATTTTGGGCCTTATTGATTTTACTACCTCAAAGAAGTTTTCTGTAATTTTTCTTTTGGATTCCTTTGTGATTTTAAAAGATTCTGGTAATATTTCCAAATTGCTCAAACCAAGTTTCTCAAGATTATTTTTTGATCTTTCTATAATCTTTTCAAATCTTTTTTTGCTTTCTATTTTTGAGAAAACACAACCACAATAATCTTGCCTGTATATTTGGCTTTCTTTTACAAATTTTGCGGCAAGATGAGATTCATTACCTTTTCTAAAAAAGCTTTCAATGTATTTAATTTTTTCTTCTTCCTCAACTATTTTACCAATATTGTTGATTTTTTCCAAAACTTTTTTTCTAGAAGCTGTTAAAGTCGTTGCAAAGGAACTTAAGTTAAGCTCTTTTGCTTTTTTTGCGGTGTTTAATAGCCTAAAATAGATACATTTGTCGCATCTTTTTGAATTTTCACCAAGATTCTCTAACCCTTTTATTACTTTGAAGAATTCTTCTATATTGTAATCACTTTCAATGAATGTCAAATTCCAGAGCTTTGCCAGTTTTTTAACTTCATTTAGCCTTTTTTCATATTCTTTTTTAGGATGAATATTGGGATTAAAAAAGTAAATGTATTTTATTTTATCTTTCCAATGAAAGTATGCTGCTGCAAGATCAGGAGCGCAACATACATGTAGTAGCATTAAAACACCTTCTTTGAGTCTAATAGTAAAGTTACGGGGCCATCATTTTCTAATTTTACACTCATGTGTGCTTTAAATTTCCCCGTTTCAACTTTGATATTATATTTTTTTACCTTTTCAACAAAATAATTGTATAAAATTTCTGCATCTTGTGGAGGAGCAGAATTGGAATATGAAGGTCTTCTTCCACGTCTACAATCTCCATACAAAGTAAATTGCGAAACAATCAGTATTTCACCTTTAATATCTAAAAGTGAAAGGTTCATTTTTCCTTCTTTATCGTCAAATATTCTCAAATTTAATATTTTTTCGACTAAATAATCTGCATCCTTTTCTGTATCTTCCTTTCCAATACCTACAAATACCAATATTCCCTTTTTTATTTTTCCAATTATCTTACTTTCTACTTCTACATTTGCATTATTTACTCTTTGTATTACCGCTCTCATCTTCTTCTCACCTTCAATATCCCTGCTTTTTTTTCTAAATCATTTATCACTGAGTAGAGCTCACTTAAAGATTTTACCACAATTGTTATATTTGCAAAGATCGTGTTCCAATTTTTTGATTCATTTAATTTGAAACTTGTAACATTAATTTTGTTTGAAATTAAGAGATTCATAATTTCTGGGAGTCTTTCTGTTTTATCAAATTCAATCTCGAGAATTGTTGTAAATCCATTTTCATTTGTTGTCCCCCATTTAGCTTCAAAGATTCTATCTTCATCAATGTGACGTATGTTTTTACAATTAATTCTATGTACAGTTATGCCTCTTCTACTTGCAACACCAACTATGTTATCACCTGGTACAGGCATACAACATTTTGCAATATGGACATCTAGATTTGATATTCCATCAATTATTACTATATTTTGGGAACTTGACTTTTTTTTATTTGATTTTTTCTTTTGCTGTTTTTCTTTTTTTTTCTCGATAATAGTCAGGATATCATTGAATGTAATACTTCCTTCACCAATTCTAGAGTAGAATTCTTCTACACTTAAATTATGACTTTTTAAAAAATTTTGGATTTTTTCAAGTTCGAAGAATTTTTCAATTGAAATGTTTAATCTTTTTGAAATTTTTCTGATTACGTCTTTCCCTGAATCAATTAGTTTTTCCTTTTCTTTTTCTCTAAAGAATCTTCTTATTTTTGCTTTTGTTCGAGGACTTTTTGAATATTTTATCCAGTTAAGACTTGGTCCTTTACTTGATTTATTAACGAGTATTTCAATAACATCTCCGTTTTTTAATTTGTAATCAATTGGAACGATTTTTCCGTTTACTTTTGCACCAGAAAAGTGGTGTCCGATTTCTGTGTGAATTGCGTATGCAAAATCTATTACAGTTGATCCAAATGGCATATGAATTATTTCACCTTTTGGTGTTAAAACAAAAACTTCTTCTAATTGTAGTTCATTTTTCAGTTCAGAAAGATTAGTATTTCCTTGTAATAACTCTTTCCGCCAGTCTAGTAATTGAATAAGCCACTTTTGCTTTAGGTTTACATCTTTTTCTTTATATATCCAATGTGCGATAAGTCCATATTCTGCTTCGTTGTGCATTTGTATATCCCTTATTTGAATTTCAAGTGGTTCACCATACTGAGTTATAACTGTTGTGTGTATTGATTTATAACCGTTTGATTTAGGTGCTGCTATGTAATCTTTAAATCTCCCGGGCAAAGGGACCCATATTTGATGTACAACTCCTAATGCAGAATAACAAAATTTTATATTATCAACAATTGCTCTTATACCGATTAAGTCGTAAATTTCTTCAAATTTTTTCTTTTTTTCTATCATTTTCTTCCAGATACTGTAATAGTGTTTATACCTTCCTTCCACTTTTGCATTAATGTTGTGTTCTTTTAGTGCCAATTTTAATTGGTTTACATATTCATTAGTTCTTTCTTCACGTTCTTTCTTTTTTTCAGAGACAAGTTCCTTTATTTTGTAGTATTCTTTAGGACGTAGTACTTTAAAAGATAGGTCTTCTAGTTCCCATTTTATAATATGGATTCCTAATTTGTGAGCAATTGGGGCATACACTTCAAGTGTTTCAAGAGCTTTATACTTTTTTTTATCTTCATTTTTAACAAATTGTATAGTTCTCATATTGTGCAACCTATCTGCAAGTTTTACAAAAATAACCCTGACATCTTCTGCCATGGCAAATAACATTTTTTGTATTGTTTCACTTTTTTTCTTTTGTTCTATATTCCCAACAGGTGCATTTATTTTGCTTACTTTAGTAACACCATCAACTATTAAAGCCACTTTTTCACCAAATTCATTTTTTATGTCATCGAGTGTAACTTTTCCTTCACTATCTTCAACTACATCGTGTAATATACCTGAAATCATAGTTTCGACATCAAGTCCCAAAGAGGCTAGAATTTTTGAAACTTCTAAGGGATGTGTAATAAAAGGTTCTCCTGATTTTCTAAAGAATCCTTCATGAGCATATTCTGCCATTTTTATGGCTTTTTTTATTTTTTCCTTTTCTAGATTGTTTAATTCTTTCTTTAGAAGCGTTTCCAAAGTTTTTATAAAATCTTCATATTTACTCAATTTAATCACTCCTCACTCTTTGGAAATAATTTTAACATATTTTTGTAAAAATATGTTATAATTCGTGTGATGATTATTTTCTTAAGCATATCTTAAAAAAAGGGAGGGGTCAAGGTGAAAAAGGTGTTCTTGTTTTCGGTTGTTTCAGTTTTACTTTTGTTATTACTAAGCGGTTGTTTTTTAGTTGATACCACACCTGTTACTTTGAAAGTATATGTTACTGATTATAACAGTGGGGCGGCGGTTTCTGATGCTAAAATCAGTCTGCTACATAATGGAATTGAAAAGTTAGATATTTATACCAATGAAAAGGGAGAGGCGTTAATTAATTTACCAACAAATCGCGATATTATCTATGTTGACTTAATAGTTACTAAAGATGGACATTCTGTTACGAGGATAAACAACCTTAAATTGGAAAAGGGAAAAGAAAATATTTTTGAAACACAACTTAGGGTAAGTTCTTCTGGTAAAACAAATGTTTTAGAACCTCTAACTGTTAATTTAGAGCTGTATGGAGATAGTGCAATGAGTAAAAATTTATCGTTTGTAGATAATGTACTGGATGTTTCAACGGATACTTTATATTACAAAGTAACCGTTGAAAGCAATGAGTATAAAGAAAAATACATCTATGTAAAATTAGGAAGTGTTCCAGGTTCTGGATTTTTTACAAATCCAAGGGATATTAATTATGGCTCACCAGCTGAAGGTAGTATTTCAACAGTTGGATTTGACGGATTGGTACCATTATATGTTGCTGCGTTTGATCAAAATGAAAATTTAGTTGTAAATGTATATTATCTAAATATCCATAGAAAGGGAAAAAGTGTAGATAACTATTATCAAGTCGAATATAAAGATGGTGCAAGGATTTTCGCGTATACCAGAAGAGGTGGAATAGCGTTTTATGGTGGTTCAGATAAGATAAATAAAAAGGCAGATATTACATTGAGAAAGCCACAAGCAGCTCCTGAAAAAGATACAAATCTTTGGGTAGAAGTAAAATGGATTTCTTGGGAGCAGTCAAGTGCATCTTCTACAACAGATCAACCTGATGCATATGTTGTATATAGAAGTTTTGATGGTGAAAGCTTTGAGGAAATAGCAACTGTTCCAGAGGGATACAATTACTATAGAGACAAATCTCCAAGACTTGAAGTTGGAAAAGAAGTCTGGTATAAAGTAGGCGCAAAATATGGAGATTATGTTGCAACTCCAACATTGTTAGGTTCTGTTGTTCCTTTGGATATTTTTGGTATAAAATACATTTCACCTGTTGATGGTGCGACAAACGTATCAACTAATCCAATATTTTCTTGGGAAATAGTAAATCCTGTAGAGTCAAAAGAAGGCACACCTGTTTATTACTTTGATATTTGGTTATACGATAACACCGTGAATGATTCTGGATATTATTCTTTAAGTAAATCTGGATATCCGAAGTATAATTTTTTGATTACTACAGCAACGTCTGTTGAAATTGAGTTTAGTAATCCTCCTTTAGGATTGTGGTGGGTGGATTATGCGGCAAAGACGTGGTATCCATATGTTACTTTGCAGAAAAATAAAACATATGAGTGGGGAAATGAACTTGCAGTAGCAGTGGTAAGCGATGAAGATTCTGAAGCATATTCAATTTATGCTGATTTAGGCAAGATATTTGATCCATTTAAGATTGAAGCAGAAATATATAATACATTTACAACGGGTGAAAATTAAGAAAGGGGGTAGAAAGAGATGAGAAAAAGTTTAAAATTTATTTTTCCACTTATTTTGATAGTATTTTTGATATTTTCTTCCTGTGGATTAAATAGTGGTATAGTAAGTAATCCGGAGAATAATAATGTAAACAATGTAAAATTTGGCAGTTTAGAGGAAGAACACGAACAAGGAAAAGTATTGGTTGGATATGAAAATAGAGAAGATGTAGAAAAAGTAGTAGAGGCGTTGAATGGTAAAATTTCTGTTGATTTGCCACAAATTAAAGTTGTTTCAATTAAATTTGATGGTACGGTAAAAGATGCATATGAAAAGATTATGAAATTAAATTTAAAGGGATTGAAATTTGTTGAGCCAAGTTACAAAAGATGGATAATTGATCCTAAACCTGTTTCTGATGAACATTTAATGATAAAATCAAATGGAGATTCCCTGTTTTCAGAAAGAGGAGAAGAGGAATTTTCAAAGTACCTTTGGGGTCTTGAAGCAATAAATGTAAAAGCAGCATGGGATGCGGGATATAAAGGAAATGGTATAGTTGTTGCAGTTATAGATAGTGGTGTTGATGGTACACATCCAGACCTTCAAGGACAGGTTATTGAAGGTTATAGACCACTTACTAATGAAGTGCTTTCCGCTGGAACAGATTCATCATTTGGTGGAGCTCATGGTACTCACGTTGCTGGAACGATTGCGGCATCGGAAAACTCTCTTGGAATCGTTGGAGTAGCCCCAGAGGCAAAGATAATGCCAATAGTAATTTTTGATGGTGCGGATGGTAAGTATATTGGTGATGACGAAGCTGCAGAAGGAATTATTTGGGCAGTTGATCATGGTGCGGATATTTTACAAAATTCTTGGGGAGGTTGGGGATACAGTTATACACTTAAGGCTGCATATGATTATGCTTTGGATAACGATGTAGTTGTAACTGTATCCGCTGGTAATGATCATACGGATCAACATGTGCATTATCCAAGTGGATATCCAGGAATTATACAAGTTGCAGCAGTAGAGTATAATGGTGGGAACTATAGGACAACGTGGTTCTCAAATAGAAGTGATGCAATAACAGTTGGAGCACCGGGCGTCTCAATTTTGTCGACAGTTCCATTGAGTACATCTAAAGGTTATGAAGGTCACAGTTTTGAAGATTCAAAGGGCGGATTGTACGATGTTTATCAGGGAACGTCAATGGCATGTCCACATGTATCTGGTGTTGTTGCATTATTAAAACAAAAATATCCAAATGCAAAAGTATGGCAGATAAGAAAGCTTATAGAAGAAGGTGCTGTTGATATAGATGAAGCAGGTTTTGATCATTCATCAGGTTATGGACTTATTAATACAAAAAATTCAATTGGTATGGAATTACCAACAAGTGGAGGAATTGAATCATTTGATGTGAAAGTGGTTAATTCTCAAAATAATGGAATTTCCGGAGTTTTTGTTACATTAAAGAGACTTGAAGGTTTTGGTGGAGATTATTTTGCAAAGACAGATTCATATGGAATTGCTCACTTTTCAAATATTGATGCAGGAAAGTATGAAATAATAGCAGGTGGTCCCGATTCAAACGATAGAAGCTATAATGGTGGATATCTTGGAAGTTATGCAACACGTAGAGAAGAAGAAAGGCAAGTTTCTAAAATATTGAATTTATCAACAAACACAACTCAAGAATTTACTTTTACTTCAACTTTCAAGTTTAAATTTGATGCACCATCGGTGAGTTTGGGGCAGGCAACGGTGACAGTTGATTCTGCATTGCATGAGATTGTTTTGGGAAAAAGAGTTTCTTATAGTGAAGAAGAGTTTATTCCTGGAAATGACTATGATTATTCAAACATTGCTGGTTTAGCACTGATAAGGATTGAAAGATCAAATGTTGGTGCAACTTGCACAGTCAATGGAACGGTAACTTTGAATGGTTATGAAATCCCAGTATATGGTACATTTGAATCAACAGATGCTACGCTTGCCACGGTAGATGAATTAGGTGGAGCAAAGCGTTGGTGGTTATTATTTGGTAGCAACTGATAAATTAATGGTAAAAATTCCCTCCCGTTTTTAGTCGGGAGGGTTTTTTTATAAATATTTTTTTATAAATATTTAAGTTATAGATAAATGAAACGAATGGAACAGCTTATTGTTAAAGTTTTTACACAGTGGTGTTTATTTTATAGCATTTAGTATCTTTTCTGGGGTTATTGGGAGTTGTGTAATTCTTACGCCGACAGCGTTATAAATGGCGTTAGCTATTGCTGCGGGTGGAGTGTCAATACCTATTTCACCTACTGATTTTGCACCGAAGGGACCACTTGGTTCATAACTTTCGACAAATTTTACAATTATATTTCCAATGTCCATTCTTGATGGTATCTTATAATTCATCAAATTATTTGTTAATAATTTTCCATTTTTAGTGTATTTTACATCTTCAAATAGTGCCATGCCTATACCTTGCACAATTCCCCCTTCTATTTGTACTTTTGCAAGATTTGGATTTATTGTTACTCCACAATCTACGACACCTACGTAGTTTATAAGTTTCACCTTCCCTGTTTCAATATCTACTTCTACTTCTGCAAAACCTGCCATATAAGGTGGTGGAGATTCTTTGCCTACATAAGAAGCGTCTGCTACAAGTTGTTTTTGGTTTTCTGTGTAATATAGCACTGTGGCAAGTTCTTTTAGTGATACCCTTTTATTACCATCTTTTTCGTATATAAACTCACCATCAAAATCTGCCTTTTCTTCCGGAATTTCAAGTTTTTTAGCGCCTTCTTTAATTATTAATTTTTTCATTTTTTCTGCGGCAAGTTGTACAGCATGACCAGATACATATGTTGTACTTGATGCGTATGCTCCCGTGTCAAATGGTGTTAAATCAGTGTCAGATGAATACACAATTATATTTTCAGTTGAAACATTTAAGATTTCTGCAGCCATCTGTGCAAGAATTGTATCACTTCCTGTTCCAAGGTCTGTTGCACCAATAAGCAAATTAAAAGAGCCATCATCATTGAGTTTTAATATGGCAGATGCCATATCAATATTCGCAATTCCAGAACCTTGCATTGCTATAGCCATTCCTACACCACGAACTTTTGTTTCAGAAACTTTTATTCTTGGATATTTTTCTTTCCAACCTATTAATTTCATTCCTTCTTCAATACATTCATTAAGTTTACAACTTTTTATTATCATTTCAGCACCTTCACGACCTTCTCCCATAATTTTGAATATAGGAGATGTCTCACCTTCATTCATCATGTTCTTTTTTCGAAGTTCTACTGGATCCATTCCAAGTTTTTGAGAAAGTATATCCATAGCAGATTCTAATGCAAAATTTGCTTGAATAGCGCCATATCCTCTATAAGCACCTGCTGGTACTGTATTTGTATACACAACTTTTCCTTTAAAACGTACAGCATTTACTTTGTTGTATAGAGGAAGAGTTTTTGAACCAGCAACCATGAAAGTTGTAAGTGCGTGTTCGCCATAAGCTCCTGTATCAGAAAGCCCCTGCATATCAATAACTTTTAACTTACCATTTTTGGTAGCACCTAAGGTTACATCGAATCTCATACAATGTCTACGATAAGTGGATTCAAAAACTTCTTGGCGTGTGTATATTAATTTTGCTGGTTTTCCAGTTTTAAGTGTTACAGCTGCTACGAATGGTTCACCGTGGACTGCTTGTTTTCCGCCAAAACCGCCACCAATTCTTGGTTTAATTACTCTTATATTTCTTATTGGTATATCAAAAGCTTCAGATATTATTCTTCTAACGTGAAATGGGACCTGTGTGGAGCTGATTATTACAAGTCTTTCGTGCATATCAATGTAAGAAGTTGCTGAATGTGGTTCAAATGCAACATGGGCTTGGGCTTGCGTATAAAATCGTTCTTTTACAACTACTTCACATTTTTTTAGTTCTTCTTCTATATCTCCAATTTGCATTTCATACGATGCTGCAATATTTTTCGCTGCATTAAATCCTATTTCAAACATAGAATGTGCTTCTTTTTCTGGATGTATTATAGATGAATGTTCTTCGGCTTTTTCAAAATCAAGAACAGGTTCAAAAATTTCGTATTCAACTTTTATCTTTTTAAGTGCTTTTGTTACGGCATTTTCATTTTTTCCAGCTACAATAGCAACTTCATCACCTACATATCTTACATATTCATCTAATATATACCAGTCATGAGGTGATGGTTCAGGATAACCTTGTCCAGCTCGTGTTATTGGATTTTTTGGAACATCTTTATATGTTAATATACATTCAATTCCCTCAATTTTTTCCGCTTCAGATATATCAATGTGTTTTATTTTTGCAAATGCATGGGGGCTTCGCAAAATTTTTACTATTAAAGAATCTTTTGGAGTTAAATCGTTCGTATAGACGGGTTTTCCAAGCATTAATCCAAAAGCATCTTTTTTTATTATGTTTTTTGTAACTTCTTTCATTTTGTCACCCCCAAAAATTTCGTGATAGCTCTATGCTGACTTTCATATCCTGTACATCTACAAAGATTACCTATGAGTTTGATTTTTGCTTTGTTTAGGTCTTTAACACCAATTTTTTTGAGATACACAGTATTTAAAATCAGACCTGGGCTACAATAACCGCATTGGTCTGCTCCTTCTTCTGATAACAATTTTGCAAAAGCTTTTGCATCTTCAAGTCCTTCAACTGTAGTTATTTCGTGACCATCAGCCCTTGCTGCAAAAACTGAACACGATGGAATAGGTTTACCATCAAAGAGAACAGTGCAAATACCACACATTCCCGTGTCACATCCTCTTCTTACACTGTAATATCCCAATTTCCTTAAAACATCGAGTAATATTTCGTGTGGTTCAATATCTATTTCTTCAGTTTTATTATTTACTTTTAACTTTATTCTCATTGTATAACCTCCCTTAAAGCTCTTTTTAATAACGCTTTACAAACTTTTTGTCTGTATATTTTTGACGCTCTTAAGTCATCGGAAAATTTGATTTTATTTAATAAGGATTCTACGGCTTTGTCAATATCTTCAAAGAAATTAAGATCTTTTGTTATCAAAACTGCCATTGCTGGTCTTGCGCCTACAGCAATTTTTACTTCATTTTCCGATTTTGAAACGGCTATGTTTATTATTGAAAAATCATATTCTGAATTTTTGATATTTTTAAATGAGACCGCCAGAGTTTTTTTCTTAATTGTTATTTTTTCAAGTATATCTTTTTGAATTTTTGTATTTAGAAAGTCTTCTAGTCTTATTTTTCCATTTTTGTATAAATGTACTTCTGTTTCTAAAACTAATAGTCCGGTTATAAGATCTGAGAAGCCAAATTTTGGGAAGATAGTACCACCAACTGTTATAAGATTACGCATTTGAAAGCTCAAGATATTTTCGGTTATGTTTTTGAGAAATCCGTTATACAGATTCGAAATAATGGTATTATCTTCAAACTCGGATAAAGTTACCATTGCACCTATTTCAATTTCATTTTCACTTTCCCGTATAAAATCAAGTTTTGCATCTATTAAATCTATTGCTGTTTCAAAACTTTGGTTTGAAAGTTTTAGAAAAGTAGCACCACCTATAATTTTTGCATTTTTTGATGTTAATACTTCGTAAGCTTCTTGCAAATTTTTTGGTTTTAAATATTCTCTAAAATAAATCATATACTCACCACCTCATTTTTAAGGTTATAAAAAGCTTTTATTGTAAGGTTGTGTACAAGTTTCTTTCTTTCACTTTTACTTGCTCTAACATCATCAATTGGTTTGGATAATTTTTCAAACTCATTTGCAAGGTATTTAAATAATTCAATTGAAAACTCTTCACCAATTATTTTGCTTTCGATATTTTTATTTCTTAATATAGTTGGAGATACAGAACCAAAACAAATGGAAATATCTTCTATTTTCCCATTATTTTCTTTAAGTAATACAGCTATACTTGCTATTGAAATTATCATAGCATTTCTTTTTCCCACCTTTTCAAAGAAGAATTTGTAATTATTTTTTACATCTATTTCTATTGCGTATATGATTTCATTTTGTGCAAGATCGATTTTTGAAGGGCCTAAGATAAAATTTTCGATTGGTATTATTCTATTTGTTGGTTTTATTATTATATTTCCATTTAATAGGTAAGTTGCAAGAATAAAGTCACCAGCGGGAGAAGCATTTGCGATATTACCAATAGGCGTGCCTCTATTTCTTATCATTGGAGAACCAATAAGTTTAATTATCTTTTCCAAAAATAAATTTATTTTGTTTTTCTTTAAGAATTCTAAAAGATCTGTGTATGTTGTGTTGAATGGAATTATTAATTTTTGATCTTCAAGTTTTATAGCTGATTTAATTTTTTTCGTGTCTATAACCGTTTGAGGTGTAATAACACCGTATCTCATTTTTACAAAAAGATCTGTTCCACCTGAAAACACAACTCCATTTGTATCATCTTTAATTTTTAAAAGCTCATCTAAAGTTGATGGGGAGTAATAATTTTTAATCATTATTCTCACATCCTTTTGCAGCTATCTTTACTGCTTCGATAATTTTTACATATCCTGTGCATCTACAGAGATTTCCTTCAAGTGCGTCTCTTATCTCTTCTTCGCTAGGAGTGGGATTGTTATCTAGAAGGTATTTTGTGGAAATGATAAATCCGGGTGTACAAAATCCACATTGAATTGCACCAGCTTTTACAAAAGCCATTTTAATGGAATCTTCTACTCCTTCAAGGGTTATTATCTCTTTCCCATCTAATTCTACTGCGAGCATAAGGCAAGAATGAACTGTTTTTCCATTAACAATTATCGTACAAGCACCACATTCACCTTCACCACATCCTTCCTTAATTGATGTTATTTTTAAATCATCACGTAAAAAATCAATGGCACGTTTATATACTTCAACTTCTTTTGTTACTTCTTTCCCGTTGAGTTTGAAATTTATCTTCATTTTATCACCTCTATATACTTCAGTACTTCTTCTAATTTTGGAGGAATTTTTTTAATTTTTATATTATTTTTTATAGGATCTACATCTTTTAATCCGTTTCCAGTTATAAAGATGGCAATAGACTCATTTTTTGATATGAATTTTTGACTTAATGCTTTTTTGAATCCTGCAAAAGCGGTTGCACCAGCAGGTTCTGCAAAAATCCCCGTTTTTTGTGCAAGCTCAAATATTGCTTTTTGTATTTCTATGTCTGATACTCTAATGAATTTTCCTTTACTTTTTTCAACATATTTACATGCTTTTATAACGTCTCTTGGCTTTCCAACTGAGATACTATCTGCAATTGTATTTGGTTGAATGTCAAACGGAGTGTATGGTCTACCTTTTTCAAACGTTTTTGTTACGGCGTCTGCACCTTCTGCTTGAACACCAATTATCTTTGGTATTTTATTTGTTAGGTTTAATTTGTAAAAATCGTAAAATCCTTTGAAAATTCCACTAATCACAGTTCCGTCTCCTACACTTACAAAGACAACATCTGGTACATTGAAATCCAATTGAACTATAAGTTCCATTGCTCCTGTTTTTTTGCCTTCTAAAAGGTAAGGATTAATTGCTGAATTTCTCGAATACCAGTTTAATTTACTTCCAATTTTCATTGAAATATCAAAAGCTGTATCGTAATTTCCATCAATTTTTAATATATTTGCACCGTATACTACTAGTTGTGCAAGTTTTGCAATCGGTATATTTGATGGAACAAAAATGAAAGTTTTAAGTTTAGTGGTAGTTGTTAGTCCAGCAAGTGAACTTGCGGCATTCCCAGTTGATGCACAATAAATTGTGTCAAAGTTATATTCATATGCTTTTGAAATTGCAATAGCTGTTGCTCGATCTTTGTATGATCCTGTTGGGTTGGTTCCATCATATTTGAAGATTACATTTTTAACTCCATAAAAGTTTTTGAAAGAGAGGAGAGGTGTATTTCCAACTTTTTGTCTAATGGGATATTCTTTTATGGGAAGAATAGCTTTAAACTGTGAAATATCGCCGCATTTGTTAAATTGACTTTTCTTTAATTTTATTTTTTCGTAGTTGTATACTATTTCAAGTGTGCCATATCTTGGGCCACATTCATCACATGTATACAGAGTTGGTGATGGTTCAAATAACTTACCACATGTTATACATCTTAACTTATACGTAGTGTACATAAAATTCCTCCTTATTTTTTTTAGATTATACTTTTATATGGTTAAAAAATAAAAAAAGTAAAAATTAAAGAAAAATTAATTTGTTAGGTTCTTTTCGAGTATAATAGAGTGTAGTTTGTGATATACTATAAATATGGAGGTGTGAGAATGAATAGAAACGAGGCGTTTGAATTATTAAAAGAACACATAAAAACAAAAAATCTTATAAAACATTGCATTGCCACAGAGGCGTTAATGCGAAAATTTGCAAAGCATTTTAACGAAGATGAAGAGGAGTGGGGAATTGCGGGACTTCTTCACGATTTAGATTATGAGTATACAAAAGATGATCCCGCACTCCATGGATTGAAAACAGTAGAAATATTGGGAGATAGTGTAAGTGATAATATAAAAAATGCAATTTTAGCACATTGTGGTAAAAAAAGAAGGGAAACACTTATGGAAAAGGTAATTTATGCGGCTGATCCAACCACTGGCTTTATCGTTGCATCAGCTCTTATTAGACCAGAAAAGAAGTTAGAGCCTGTGGATGTTAAATTTTTATTAAAAAGGTTTAAAGAAAAATCATTTGCAAAAGGAGCAAATAGGGAACAAATGAAAAGTTGTGAGGAATTTGGAATGGAACTTGAAGAATTTTTTGAAAAGTCTTTGGAAGCTATGAAAGAAATTTCCAAGGAGCTTGGTCTATGATTTTAAGAATAGTCTTGTGGACGCTTCCAGTTTTATTTATAAGTTTTGATTTAACTTTTAGCGATCTTTTTGTATTATTCCCTTTGTTTTTCTTTTTGGAATCTGCAGTTGATTTTAGTTTTGAGAAAGCTTTGAGATATGTTGTTTTTTTGAGTTTATATTCCTTTGTTGTATTTAAGGAGTTTGGAATAATTAGCATACTTATAATCTTTTTTATTTTGTTTTTGGAATCATTTAGGGATAATTTTTTGAAATTATGGGTGCTTTCGTTATTGGAGATTATTGTTTATTTTGGTATTAGAATTTTTGTTGAAAGGAATATAGTTTTTATTATTTCCATATTAATTGCTTTTGGTTTTAATTTTTATTTGTTAAAAAAGAAAATAATAGAGTATAGATAGGAGGTATTATTTATGAGGGTTACTTTCCCAGATGGCAGTATAAAAGAGTTTAATAGAGGTATTACACCAGGGGAGATAGCAAAGAATATTAGTGAGGGATTATTTAGAAACGCAGTGGGTGCGTTGGTTGATGGGAAATTGTGGGATTTGAATAGACCCATTGAATTTGATTGTGAATTGAAAATAATTACAAAAAAAGATAAAGAAGCACCTGAAATATACAGACATACAATGTCACATATTTTGGCACAAGCGGTTATGAGGATATACGGTGCTGAAAATGTGAGGTTGGGTATTGGTCCAACCATTGAAAATGGATTTTATTATGATTTTGATATTGTAAACGCTACTATTAAAGAAGAAGATTTGGAAAAAATTGAAAAAGAAATGAAGAAAATAATAAAAGAAGATTTGCCAATTGAAAGGTTTGAACTTCCAAAAGATGAGGCAATTAAATTAATGAAAAGTAAGGGACAAATCTACAAAGTAGAATTAATAAAGGAAATTGAGGATAAAAAGGTTAGTTTTTATAAGCAGGGGGAATTTGTTGATTTGTGTAGAGGTCCTCATTTGCCAAGGACGGGAATGATAAAGCATTTTAAATTGCTTTCAGTATCTGGCGCATATTGGAGAGGTAGTGAAAAAAATCCAATGCTCCAAAGGATATATGGAACATCTTTTGCTTCAAAAGAAGAACTTGATAATTACTTAAGAATGATTGAAGAAGCTAAAAAGAGAGATCACAGAAAACTGGGACCTAAATTGGGATTGTTTTTTATAAATAGTGAAGTTGCGGCTGGAATGCCCATCTTTTTGCCAAAAGGTGCAACTATTTTAAATGAGTTAATGAATTTTTCGCGAGAATTACATAAAAAATATGGTTATACTGAAGTGATAACTCCATTAGTTATGAATGTTAAGCTCTGGCATCAAAGTGGTCATTGGGATCACTATAAGGAAAATATGTATTTTACAGAAAAAGAAGAAATAGAATATGCAATAAAACCTATGAATTGTCCTGGACATATTTTGATTTACAAAAACAATGTAGTTTCTTATAGAGATTTACCTATTAGGTTATTTGAGTTTGGGAAGGTTCATAGATATGAAAGAAGTGGAGTATTGCACGGACTTTTAAGGGTAAGAGCATTTACTCAGGATGATGCACATATATTCTGTAGACAAGATCAAATAGAAGAAGAAGTTAGCAAAGTAGTTAAATTAATAGATGAATTGTACAAACCATTTGGATTTTCATATAGAGCAACTTTAAGTACAATGCCAGAAGATCACATGGGAGATGAGGAAACTTGGAATAAAGCAACTGATGCTTTGAAAAAAGTTTTAGAGGATATAAATCTTAACTTTGATATAGCAGAAGGTGAAGGTGCTTTTTACGGTCCAAAAGTTGATTTTCACGTAAAGGATTCCTTGGGAAGAGAGTGGCAATGTGCAACTATACAATTGGACTTTCAAATGCCTGAAAGGTTTGAAATTAGTTATGTTGATAAAGATGGCAGCGAGAAAAGACCTGTTATGATACATACTGCTAAATACGGTTCTTTGGAAAGATTTTTTGGAATATTAATTGAGCACTTTGCAGGTGCGTTTCCTTTGTGGCTTTCACCAATTCAAGTAATTATATTGCCGGTTTCCGATAAGTTTGTTGATTATGCAGAAGAAATTTATAAGATACTTGAAGATAATAATATTAGAGTATCATTAGATGATAGAAATGAGACTTTGGGTTACAAAATACGGGATGCTCAAATAAATAAAATACCATACATGATTATTGTAGGAGAAAAAGAGGTAGAAAGTGGTAAAATTAGTATTAGAAAAAGAGATGGAAGTGAGCAAAAAGATATATTAATAGGAGAATTTATTGAAGATTTAAAGAATATAATAAAAGATAGAAGGTGAGAATTTGATTAATGAGAAATTGTTAAAATATGTAGAAAAATATAAAAGTGAAATAGGTTTTAAAAAGGGAGAAAAAAGGGTAAATATATTTACAGAAGAAGAATTTTTGAAAGTAGAAAAAGATAACAAAATATTATTTGAAATTGTAGATGATGAAAATTATTATGAGTTAATTCCTATTGTTATGGAAAAGGTGTTGAAGGGACATTTAAATATATTAACAAAAGAAAAGGCAGAAGAGATTATTGTCAATTTATTGGTAAATATTATAGTTTTAAGTGAAGTAGAAGATGAAGAAGGTTTTAGCCATACGCAAAGAGTTTCAAAACTTGCGGAAAAATTTGGAAAATTTTTAGGAATGGATGAAAAAGAATTAAGAAAATTTGTAAGGCATGCTTATTTACATGATGTTGGGAAAATAAGCTTGGAACAGGTGATGCTGTATTCACCAACAAGAATAAGTCTTTTTGAAGAAAATTATCAAGATCACACTATAATGGGAAGTATTTTTCTTTCAATGTTTGACGTTTTGTGGGAATATATACCTACTGTTAGATATCATCACGAGCGATGGGACGGAAAAGGATTCCCTGATGGATTATCTGGTAAGCAGATACCATTTTACGCACGTGTTATCGCAATAATTGATTTTTTTGATGAGACAACTCATTTTATTTCGTCTGAATGGGAGGCTTCATTAAAGACACCAAAAGAAGCTTTGGAATTAATTAAAAAATTGTCTGGAAAATATTTTGATCCTGCTTTAGTTGAAAAATTTGAAGATTTTTTGAAAAGTGAGGGGGTGGTATAATTAGTCCAGTTGTATTTTGGATTGTATTGGGTCTGATTTTAATGGTAATGGAGATTTTAATACCAACATTTTTTATATTTTGGTTTGGAGTAGGGGCTTTAGCATCGTCTTTAGTTGCTTATTTTATTGGGAATACGATTTGGGAGCTTGTCGTGTTTATAGTAGTTTCTGGAGTATTGGTTGTTTTTACAAGGCCTCTTGTGGATAAGATAACGGGAGAACAAACAAGGAAAATAAATATTGATGATATTATTGGAAAGAAGGCTTTAGTTTTAGAAGATATTGATAATAAATCTGGTAAAGGGATTATTAAGGTTAATGGAGATACTTGGAGGGCTTTTTCAAAAGAAGATGAAATAATCGAAAAGGGAAAATATGTGAAAATTTTAAAGGTAGAAGGAGCTCATTTGGTTGTGACAAAACTGGAAAATGAGGGGGGAGATTGATGTACTTGTTATTTTTGATTTTTATATTTTTCTTGTTTATAGTAGCTTTATCTGGTATAAAGATTGTTAGGCCATATGAAAGAGGATTAGTGGAAAGATTGGGAAAATTTAAAAAAGAATTAAAAGCGGGTATACATTTTATAATTCCATTTTTTGATAGGATGATAAAGGTAGATTTAAGGGAACACGTAATTGATGTACCACCCCAAGAGGTTATTACAAAGGATAATGTGGTTGTAACGGTAGATGCGGTTATATATTACGAAATTACCGATGCATACAAGGCAGTTTATAACGTAAGTAATTTTGAATTTGCGACTATAAAACTTGCGCAAACTAATTTAAGAAACGTTATTGGTGAGTTAGAATTGGATCAGACTTTAACTTCAAGAGAACGAATTAACACAAAACTTCGTACAGTACTTGATGAGGCAACAGATAAATGGGGAATTCGTATTACAAGAGTAGAAATAAAGAAAATAGATCCACCAAAAGATATTATGGAAGCAATGAGCAAACAAATGAAAGCTGAAAGGACTAAGAGGGCTGCAATTCTTGAAGCAGAAGGAATAAGACAGTCTGAAATTTTAAAAGCAGAAGGTCAAAAACAAGCGGCAATTTTAAAATCAGAAGGTGAGGCAGAAGCTATTAAGAAGGTAGCAGAAGCAAATAAATATAAATTAATTGCTGAAGCACAAGGGCAAGGAGAAGCTATAATGTACATTTTTAAATCTATACATGAAGGAAAACCAACAAATGATGTTATAGCAATTAGATATCTTGAAACGTTAAAAGAAGTTGCAAATGGTAATGCTACTAAAATATTCTTACCAGTAGAAGTTTCGGGAATTTTGGGAAGTATAGGTGCTATTTCTGAAATGTTCAAAAATGGCGGTGAAGATAATAATGATTAATGCCTTTTTAATTTCTTTGATCTCAGGAGCCTTGGGGCTCCTGATTTCTGTTTTGACTGTGTTTTTTATAGTTATTTCGAATTCATTTTTTAAATATAACACATTTAGATTTTTTAATGAGATAATGGTTCTTGGATTTGGAATCCTTGGATGGTATTTTATATCATCTGGAATATTGTGCTTTTTGTTTTTTTTACTTATTTCTACTTTATATCAAATATATAGAATTATACGTGAAATTTACTCTATTGATGTTAGGTTTAGAATATTAGTACTTGCACTTGGAAAAGACAGATTTGAATATTCGCTTTTTTCCATTAAAAGAGTCCGTAAAAGGATTATAGGGAGCTTTTTTAAGCTTTTGGTGATTTTAATAGCTTCATATGCCATTTCTCAGTCCTTGCATGCTATGTTGGTAGGTGTTATATCTTTATTAGTTGGAGTGATTTTGATTTTTCTAAAATTGGACTGAGAAAGGGGATAATTGTGAAAAAAATTAGGGCAGAAGCTTTAGTTTTTTTAGGAATTTTAATATTACTCTTTATATTTGTAAACTCCTACATGGGAGTTTCTAATTTTTTTAAAACGTTAATGCTCACTGCACATGATTTGTTAATAAATACTGTCTTTTTTATAATGTCAATTGCTGTAATAACGGGGGCTTTTTCCGGGCTTTTGTTTGAATTTGGAGTTGCAGATTTAATTGATGTACTTTTAAAGCCTTTTATAAAACCTCTTTATAATCTTCCTGGAGTTGCTGCAATGGGGATTTTAACAACTTACTTTTCAGATAATCCTGCTATTATAGCTCTTGCTAAAGATAAAAGATTTATGAAAAATTTTGAGAAATGGCAACAGCCTCTTTTGTGTAACCTTGGCACATCGTTTGGGATGGGATTAATTGTTTCAACTTTTATGGTAGCTCAGGGTGTACGTATGGGAATTAATCTTTTTCCTGCAGTCTTAATTGGGAATATAGGTGCTTTAGTTGGTAGTGTTACAAGTGTAAGGATATTTTCTTTTTATACAAAGAGGGAATTGGGTAATTCCTCAAATGAAAAATTTGTTTCTGAAAAATACTATAGTAGCTCAAGGCATGGTAGTATTATGGAAAGATTTTTGGAAGCACTCCTCGATGGGGGGAAAAGTGGTGTAGATATAGGAATTGGAATTATACCTGGAGTACTTGTGATAAGTACTTTTGTTATGATTATAACCTTTGGTCCAAAAGATCCAAGCATAGGGTACCAGGGTCTTGCATATGAAGGAATACCCATTTTACCTTATATTGGTAAGAAGATATTTGTTATCTTGAAATGGCTTTTTGGTTTTTCAAGTCCAGAATTAATTGCCTTTCCATTAACATCTCTTGGTTCTACAGGAGCAGCGTTGGCACTTATACCTAAGTTTATTGATATGAATATTGTAACACCAAATGATATTGCCGTTTTTACCGCTATGGGAATGACTTGGAGTGGATATCTAAGTACACATATTGCTATGATGGATGAATTGGGATACAGGCACCTTACTGGAAAAGCTATTCTTTCGCATACTGTTGGGGGATTAGTTGCTGGGATAGTAGCACATTTAATGTATTTGTTCATGTAACCTCACTCCTGAATTGTAACCTTTTGTAGTGAAATGTTAAAATAATAAACGTTTTAATGTAGCATTAATTGTTTTATTATTTATTTAGATTTTAACAGGAAGGGAGTGGGGTAAGTGACTAAAGAATTGATTAATAAAAAGTTAAAAAAACTTGCCAAAAACTTTGGAACACCTGTTTTAGTAATGGATCTAGATGTGATTAAGGAAAATTACGAAAAATTAGTTAAAAATGTTAAAAACTCTAGAATTTACTATGCTGTTAAAGCCAACTCCCATGTAGAAATTCTAAAGCTTTTAAGAGATTTAGGTAGCTATTTTGATGTGGCGTCTAAACCTGAGATAGAAAAATTACTGTCTTTAGGTGTGGAACCACATAGAATGAGTTTTGGAAATACTATTAAAAAAGCATCAGATATTGTTTTTGCATATGAAAATGGAATAAGAATGTTTGCGGTAGATAGTGAAATGGAACTTGAAAAAATAGCAAGTAATGCGCCAAGTTCAGATATATACGTTAGAATAAGTACTAATGGTATGGAAGATGATGCAGATTGGCCACTTACAAGAAAGTTTGGAACAAGCGTTGATCATGCAATAAAGTTAGTAAAATATGCAAGTAAGTTAGGGTTAAATCCCATTGGAGTTAGTTTTCACGTGGGTTCCCAAAACTATAGACCTGATAATTGGCAAGTGGCTATTAGAGAAGTATCTGTAATATTTGAAGAGGCAAAAAGAATGGGAATAGATATGTATATGGTAAACACCGGTGGGGGAATGCCGGTGAAGTATTCAAAAGAGATACCGCAAATTGAAGAAATTTGTGACGTTATAAATAAATCAATTGTTGAATATATAGGGGAAGACACCTTAGTAGTTTTAGAACCGGGACGTTCTATGGTCGGGAATGCTGGAGCAATGGTAACTAGTGTGATACTTAGGAGTAAAAAAGGAGACGAAAATTGGGTTTATACAGACGCAGGAGTTTTTCATGGTTTAACTGAAACAATTCAAAATATAAAGTATGAAGTTGAAGTTATAGGAAAAGAAAGAGAGAGTAAGTGTTCTTTTGTCCTTGCAGGACCTACTTGCGACAGTGTAGATGTAATGTACTATGATATAGAACTTCCTGAAAGTACTACTATGGATGATTTGTTAGTATTGTACAATACAGGGGCATATACAACAGAATACAGCACAAATTTCAATGGAATACAATCGCCGAAAATAATTTTTGAAAAGTTGTTTGTTAAAGAAGAAATGGTAGAAGAAGTGTGATATAATAATATGTGGTTGAGCCGAGGTGGCGGAATTGGCAGACGCGCATGACTCAGGATCATGTGGGTTCTCCCGTGCGGGTTCAAATCCCGCCCTCGGCACCAGTCCCGGGTTTCCGGGATTTTTTGTATTTGAAAAAATAGAAAGGTGGAAGATGTGGAAGTAGTGAATTTTTCACAATTGAAATTAACTATTGGAAAGGAAGAAGAAGTAAGAAAAAAAATAGTAAGAAGTATAAATGACGGTCAGAAGACTTTTGTTGTTACTTTGAATGCCTCTATACTTTTGCGTACATTAAAGGATAGTTATTATAGAAAAATAGTCGAAAAAGCAAATTATATTATACCAGATGGTTCTGGAATAGTATGGGCATTAAAGAGAAATAGAAATATCTTAACGGATAGAATTACCGGTATAGATACAATGTTGTATTTGTGTAGAAAAGCAAAAGAGTACAATTGGAAAGTATATTTGCTTGGTTCGAGAACAAAGGTTGTGGAAGAAGCGGCAAAAAGACTAAGAGAGGAAGGAGTAAATATCGTTGGGTATTATCATGGATATTTTTCCGAAAATGATTTTACACCGCTAGAAGAGATAGAAGCTTTAAAGCCAGAACTTTTGTTTGTAGGAATGGGTGTGCCAAAGCAGGAGGAGTGGATATATAATAATTTTTTTCTTCCTTTCAAGTTGGCCATGGGTGTTGGTGGAAGTTTTGATGTTATTTCTGGAACAAAAAAGAGAGCCCCCAGTTTTTTTCAAAAGATGAAATTGGAATGGTTTTATAGATGGTTACAATCACCTATAAAAAAACGACATATTCCTATTGAGATTATAAAATACACATTTTTAGTATTAAGAGGAAAGATAAGATGAAAGAAAATGTTATAAGAGAATACATTAAAAGAATTGTTAATGCGCCGTTTAATCTTACTGCGATAAAGGATGAAAATCTTGCCTATTACCTGCTTGCGCTAGATAGTTTAATTCCTTTAGAGAAAATTAAATTAGAAGGGAATTTTTTAGATGTTGGGACTGGTGGGGGAGTTCCAGGAGTTTTTATCGGTATTGCATTTAAACATATGAAAGGACTATTAGTTGATGCTTCTAGGAAAAAGGTTGATTATATCAGAAATACCTGTAGAATGCTTGGGATAAATAATTTGGAATTTTTACATGGAAGAATTGAAGAGCAAAAAAATTTAAAAGGAACTTTTGATAACGTTTTTTCAAGAGCAGTTGCGGAATTGAGGATTATTTTAGAACTTACCGTACCATTTGCGAAAGTTGGCGGAAGAGTTTTTTTGTATAAAGGTAGAGAATATCTTAAAGAATTAGAGAATGCAAAGAATGCAATTGAGGTTTTAAAGGTAGAATTGACTGAAATTGTTGAATATAACATTTTGAGTAAAAAGAGGGTTTTACTTATTTTTGAAAAGAAAGAAAGTGTAGACAAGTTTCCAAGAAGGTATAATAAAATTTTAAAGAGTCCTTTGTAGGGAGGATTGTATATGTACGATACAATTTCGGCAATTTCATCACCTTATGGAACGGGGGCTATATCTGTTATAAGAATAGATGGCCCAAAAAGTTATGAAATTATAAAAAAACTTACGAATTTAGATGAAATAAAACATAGAATGGTTTACAGTACCTACATATATTTTGAAAATGAAATTATTGATCAAGTTAATGTTGTATTTTTCAAATCACCAAAAAGTTATACGGGAAATGATTTAGTTGAAATATATGCCCACGGTGGAGTTATTGTTACTCGTAAAATATTGGAAACTGTTTTGTCGAGTGGAGCACGCCTTGCAGAACGTGGAGAGTTCACAAAGAGGGCATTTTTGAATGGAAAAATTTCGCTTGTTCAAGCAGAAGCCATATATCAAATAATAGAAGCAAAAAGCGAGATTTCATTAAAAATGTCTTTGCAAAATTTAAATGGAGGGCTTAATGAAGAGATAGAATACTATCGTAGGGAGATTTTGAATATTTTATCTGAAATAGAAGTAACAGTTGATTATCCAGATGACATAGAAATTGATACGAAAAACATAGTAAAAGAGATTTTTAGAATAAAAAATGAAATAGATAACAAGGTAACAAATAGCAAAAAAGCTCTAATGTTAAACGCTGGAATTGTTATGACGATTGTTGGAAAACCAAATTCTGGAAAGTCCACTTTATTAAATAGGTTGCTCTTAGAGGATAGGGCGATTGTTACCGATATCCCAGGAACTACACGAGATGTGATAAAAGGTGAAATCGATATTAATGGTGTGAGATTTATCATTGTAGATACAGCTGGTATTAGAGAGACAGAAGATATCGTGGAAAAAATTGGAATTGATAGAAGTCTAAGGGAAATGAAAAAAGCTGATATAGTACTTTTCGTATTAGATGCTAGTACCGGATTTACGAAAGAAGATGAGTTCATATTAAAAGAGATAGAAAATAATAATTTTATTCCTATTTGGAATAAATGTGATAGTAGTTTGAAAATTAACAAGAAATTTGAAGACGAAGTGAAAATAAGTGCTCTTACTGGAGAGGGATTAAGAAATCTTGAAAATAAAATAATATCAAAAGTAAAAGATATAGTGGAAAGTGGTACTTCATCGCATATAACAACTCAAAGACAAGTAGAAATATTGGAAAGAGTTAATTTATATCTGGAACGTGCGGTTAAAAGTTTAGAAGAAGGTTTTGAATTGGATATTATATCTTTTGATTTAAGAAAGGCTTTAGAAGAATTTGATATATTACTAGGAAGAAGATTTACGGATGATTTGTTGGATAATATTTTTTCAAATTTTTGTGTTGGAAAATAAAAAAATACGGGCCTTTTTTTGGCCCGCTCAAAGCTGTGGGGGGTGTATCTCAAGGGGGATAGGGGGTTTCTCTAATTAAAATAATACACGAGTTATGTTACAAAGTTAGTCAGACCAAAGTTTCTATTATGAACCATTTGTGTTAATAATTAATTAAAACTTTTGCTTTAATAATATTTAAATGTTTTTTCCCACTTTTGCATATATTTTGACTTAGTTTGTGTGATTTTGGTTCGTAATTAATTATGAATTTATCTACTTCCCGTATCTTTTGGTGCGATACTTTTTATCCATTTTACGTAATCTGGATAATTCCTGGTTTGTATATATACATTACCAGGGCCTTCAAAATCGACTACTAGTCCTTCTCCACCAAAGATTGTGGATTTGATTCCACCAAAAGTTCTAACAGAGTATTTTACAGTTTCATCAAATGCAACAACATGTCCAGTATCAACGGTTAGTTTTTCTCCTGGTTGAAGTGTGATTTTAAATATAGCACCAAAAGAAGAAATTGCCACTTTACCAATGCCAGATAATTTTAATAAAAAGAACCCTTCACCTGAAAAAAATGTTTTAAATCCTCCAAATTTTGTATCTAAATCGATATTTTCTTCTGATGCTAAATATGAAGTTGATTGTAAAAACACTGTTCCATTTAGATCAATTACATCAATATCTCCAGGGAGTCTAGGAGCAAATAATATAGTACTTTTATTTTTCGCAGTATATTTGTTCAAAAATATATGTTCTCCTCCTAGGAAAGCCCTTTTTAAGGCTTTGAAAACTCCACCTGTTGTCGTCTTTATGTCCACATTTCCGGAAATAGAAACCATTGCACCTGATTCCCCTATAACTGTTTCTCCTGGATCTAAATGCGCGAAAAGTATAGCATAGGATCCTTTAAATTCAACCTTAAATTCCATTTTAACCCTCCTTTAATTTAAAATCAAATATTTTATGTTAATATTTATTGCGAGGTGAGAGTATGAAAAAACTATTTTTTTCGATTATAATTATATCATTTTTGGTATTTGATTTTTTTGTTATTTATTCAGAATTTAATTATTTCCCGTTATTTGAGAAAGAAATAGAGGTAAGTTTTGAAAGTTGGAAAGATTTAAAAAATTTTTTTGATGAAATAGGATATACTTCTTTAAAAAATCCTCCAAGAGTTTATTTAAAATCATTCCCAAAAGATTTAAAAGATGCACCGGTAGATGTACGAAAAGAGCTTTTTGTAAAAATAATGTTGCCGATAATAAGAAAGGTAAATAGTGAAATTCTGGCTGAAAGAGAGAAAATCATTATTTTGAAAAAAAAAGGGGACTTGGGTAAATTGAGAAAATTTATTAAAAAGTACTATGCAAAATCATATGATGAATTATTGATAAAGGTGGATAAAATTCCCGAGGATTTGGCAATTGCTCAGGCAGCTATTGAATCTGCGTGGGGAACGAGTAAATTTGCCGTTTACGCAAATAATATTTTTGGCGAATGGACATACGAACCTGGTACTGGAATAGTACCAGACGAAAGGCCAGATGGTGAAATATATGAGATAGAATATTTTAGAACTTTAGAAGATTCTGTGAGAAGTTATGCTTTAAATTTGAACAGATTACCGTATTATAAAAAATTCAGACTAATACGTGCGGGAATAGAAAAAGGCCATCCTGCAGATGGCCTAGTGTATTATTCTCAAATGAGGGAAAAATACGTAGAAATAGTAAAAACTGTGATAAAGCATCTTCCAAAATTATAAAACAAATATATTTTCACTTCTAAAGTTTTTGAGTATATTTTTTGTGTCAAATACAAACGGGACATTCTCAATAATTAGGTTATAGTCTACTCCTAAAGTATGTCCGGTAGTAACTATAGCACCGTCAAAGTTTTTTAAATTATCTTTGGTGAGTTTAATTGATTTATATTTTTTACCATTTAATTCAAATTCAGGTATAAATGGGTCGAAATAGGAAATATTTGTCTTTTTTCTTTCAAGTATTTCAATTACTTTTAGGGCAGGACTTTCTCTCATGTCGTCTATATTTCCCTTGTAAGCAACTCCAAGTACTAAAATATTACTACCGTTAAATGGTTTTTTGAATTCATTTAAAATATCTCCAAGTCTTTGTACAACGTAATATGGCATTTCATCTGCGATTTGTCCCGCTTGTTCAACCAGCATTAGGTGTAAATCATATTCTCTTGCTTTATAGGATAAATAAAATGGATCAATTGGAATACAGTGACCACCTATTCCGGGACCGGGGTAAAATGGCATATATCCGAAAGGTTTTGTGGCAGCTGCATTTATTACTTCCCAAATATTTACATCCATTTTTTCGGCAACTTTTGTCATTTCTTGTACAAGTGCAATATTTACCAATCTAAATGTATTTTCCAAAATTTTTGCCATTTCAGCTGTTTTGGGCGAACTTACCGGAAATACAGGAGCATCTAAGACATTTTCATACAATGCTTTTGCATGTTTTGTACATTCTTTTGTGATGCCTCCAACTACTTTTGGAGTATTTCTTGTTTTATACCTAATATTTCCTGGATCTACCCTTTCAGGGCTAAATGCTAGATAAAAATCATTTCCAATTTTTAAGCCTGTTTCTAGTAAAATAGGTAAAACTACTTCTTCCGTTGTTCCAGGATAGGTGGTGCTTTCAAGTATTATAAGCTGTTCTTTGTGAAGTCTTTTTGCGATATCTTTAGAAGTTTGAATAATGTATGAAAGATCAGGTTGTTTAAATTTATCTAAAGGAGTAGGCACACAAATACTCACAACGTCACATTTTGAAAGTTCATCAAAATTTGTTGTTGCACTGAGTATCTTTTTTGAAACTAATTCTTTTAGTTCTTCATCTTGAACATCACCTATATAATTTTGTCCTGAATTTACCATATCTACTCTTTTTTGTTGTATGTCAAAACCGATAACTTTGTAACCTGCTCTTGCTTTTTCAACTGCAAGTGGTAGTCCAACGTATCCTAAGCCCATTACACCAATTAATGCTTTTTTTTCTATTATCTTGCTATATAATTTACTCATAGTTACACCTCCGTATATTCGTTCATTGAGTGAATACACATACATTATATTATCTTATTTTGAGAATGTCAAGTGAATAGATGGTCATGATAGAAAGCGATACAATACTTGAAGAATTTTAGAACTTAGAATAGTTTTATTAATAACTTACTAAAACTACAGATTATGATTATGTGTGTAATTTTTTGAAAATTAAAAGTAAAAAGGTATGTTGTGTAATTTGATTTTTGGTATAATATAGATATGAAAAAAATTATATTGATAATAATTATTATTTCTACATTTATTTTTTCATTTTCTTTGGATGAAGTTCTAGTAGATGTTGAATCTGTAAATTATCGACTAGAGAATATTTTTTTATTTTCTGGAACTTTTTTATTAGATGATTATGTAAATAGTTTAGATTTATCAATGTTTAACAATGTTATTATTGAGAAAATAAACAGTATGGGCGAATTGGATTTTTTGACGTTTTTGGGAATTACATCTTTTTTAGTTTGTTTTGATGATCCATATACTTCGTTTACAATGGTTGAAAGTGTTGGATTTACAAGTGTGATAACATATTCCTTAAAAATGATTATTGGTAGGGGAAGACCTAATAGTTATGAAAAACCATTTGTTTTTAATTTTTTTTCCTTTGAAGGTAAAAATCATTCATTTCCTTCGGGACATAGCGCATTTGCATGGGCACTTTTTACGCCAATTGCTGAAAGATATGGTGACTTTTTTTATTTAGTACCCTTTTTGTTTTCTTTTTCACGGTTAGTTGGAAATTATCATTGGTTAAGTGATGTTGTTTTTGGGGCTTTAATAGGATATTCGATTGGTAAATCATTTTATATAACTTCCAGGTGAGAACCTGGAAGTTTTTTTATTTTAAGGTATAATTAGTTTGTAAAGCTAAATATAAGGAGAGATTATATGGCTATTGCGAATAGAATTATATTTTTTACTTTGATTAATGGGATTTCAAGAAATATTTATCAGGTGTTGTTTAATTTGTACTTAAAAAATTTAGGATATCAAAACGACATTATAGGAACCATAATGTCTGTTAATCTTTGGGGTAGTGCCATTTTGGGTTTAATAATAGGAATTTTATCGGATAAATACGGTAGAAAAAAGATGTTATTTGTTGTTCAACCATTGGTTTCTCTTTTTGCTATATTACGTTTGAATCCTTCAAATTTAATGTTGCTTTATGTTTTTTCATTTTTATTTGGAGGTTTTAACGCTTCTATTAGACTTTTAACTGATGTATTTTTGGTTGAAAATACGCATCATAAGAACAGGGCAAAGTATTTTGGATTGAATTTTGGGGTTAATATGTTTACGGGTGTTTTAGGAAATGGAATAGGCGGATTTTTGGGTGATTTGTTAGGGTTTAGATTTACAATGATACTTGCTATGGTTTTAAGGTTTTTTTCGATTTTGCCAGTGATGAATATAATTGAAAATAAGGTGAAAGTTGAAAATGTTAAATTAAATGAGTTTCAAAAGAAAATATTTGCATTTTATATCTTTTCAACTGCGAGCGTAGGGTTTGGTGCAGGATTATTCATACATTTTGGAAATGTAATTTTTTACGATTTATTTTCTTTGACTGCTACTTTTATAGGTTTTATACTTGCATTGGCACAGCTAGGTACAAGTATTGGTTCAACTTTTTCGCATAAACTGGGTAAAAAATTTGGAGCTGCAAAGGTTTTAATGTTATCAAATATGGTTGTTCCTATTTTAATTTTATTATTAGCTTTTATAAGGGAACCAATAACGTTTACAACAATTTATATAGGCAGATTTACTATTATGAATATGGTTAATCCTATTTTCAACACACTCGTATTATCTTATCTTCCATCCAATATTTTAGCATCTAGTACTGGTATAAGGAATTTCGCAAATAACGTTAGTCGTGCATTTGCAGCAATATTGTTCTCTGTTTTAGCATTGTCAAGTAAAGGGTATATGATTATATTTTTAATAAGTTCAGTGTTTTATTTTATTAATGGTTTTTTGATGATTATTTTTTATAAAAATATGGTGGGGAAGGATAAAAGATTTTACGACTAAATTTTGGTATAATATAGTAAATGATTAATATAAAAGCTTGGTTCAAATTTTTGGTATATTTGTCTTTGTTTGTAATCTCATTTTTTAACTTTACAATTGCAATATTTATATTTTTTATATTACAAATACCAATTGTAAAAAGGTCTGTGTTGGGGAAACTACCTTTTAATTTAGAGAGAAAAAGCTGGCTAAAAAAAGAAACTTATAAATATAAAGAAAATTTATGGTTAGATTTATATTATCCGAAAATTGAAACAAATAATGTGGTTTTATTTGCTCATGGTGGAGGATGGATAAGTGGCTATAGAAGACAACCTAACAACGTTTCATGGTATAGATATTTGGTATCAAAAGGTTTTATCGTTGCAACAATTGATTATAGATATGGTTATTTAAATGAAATAGACGTATTGGTTGAGGATATTTTTGATGCTTATAGATTTATAAAAAATATGTTTCCGTTGTCAAAAGTGAGTTTAATGGGATTATCTGCAGGTGGTCATCTTGCACTGTATTTTGGATTGAAATATAAACCTAGTGTGGAAAATATTGTTAGTTATTATACCCCATGTGATCTTTTAGATATTTGGAAAAGTTCGTCTTTGTTTGCAAGATTTGCCGTGTCAACTACGTTAAAGAGATTACCAGTAAAGTCCAAAGATGTGTATATAAAGTATTCCCCTATTACATATGTTAATAAAGATGCTCCTCCTATTTTACTTGTTCATGGTTTAAAAGATTCCGTTGTTCCATATTTTTCTTCTGTGAAAATGTATAAAAAGTTGAGAGAAAAAGGTAATAATGCCAAGCTATTATTACATCCATTTGGCGATCATGGCTTTGAATTTGTACTTAAAGATGAAAAAACTAAGGATATATTGGAAGAAACGATAAAATTTTTGAGGGGAGATTTGAAATGATAAATTTTGATTTTGACTTTAAAATGCCTGAGTATACATCTGGTTATATATTAAAGTCAAAAAGATTTAGAGTTTCGTATATTAAATTTCCTTCATTTTATAAAAATAGTGAAAAGGGGACTGAAATAGTTGAGACGTATCTTTTTGAACCAAAAAAAGATATAGGTGGAAGTTTAATGATTTTACATGGGCTTGGAACTAGTAATATTCCATTTTTGTTGTGGATGGGTACACATCTTGCAAATGCAGGGCTTAGAACTATTATTCCAATTTTACCTGGAAATTTCACAAGGGTTCCACATAACTCGGTTAGTGGAAAAGGGTATTTTTCAACTGATGTGGAAAAAGCGACAAAGTTTTGGGAACATGCTGTAATTGATATATTAAGTGTTTTAAAATTTTTTAAAACTTTGAATATGTGGCATGAAAATAACTGTTTATTGGGATTTTGTCTTGGAGGAATGATAAGTGTAATTTTGAATTCAGTTACAGATGATTTTAAAAAGACAATATTAATGACTACCGGTGGAGATGTTGGAACTTTAATATGGTATTCCCCAACACTAGCCTTTATGAGAAGGGATATAAAAAAGGGATTAGGTGGAGATATTAGGGAAAAGGAAAGGTTTTTAAATAGATTTAAAAATGATATTGAAAAATTGAGTAAGTTCAAAACTGTAAAGGAAATGCAAAACAGTGATATTCATCCGTTTTTAAAAGTTGATCCAATTGCATATGCTAAATTTGTGAAAAAAGAAAGAGTTATATTTATTGAAGCATTATTTGATAAAGCACTTCCAAAACAAAGTAGAAGAATACTTTGGGAAATGCTTGGAAAACCAAGGCGACATGTTATTTTATCCGGACATGTAACTTGGCTTCCTTTTCAATATTTTCTTGCAAGATTTATATTAAAAGAAATGGATGTAAATGAATTTAGAAGGCAAGCAAGGCTAATGGAGAAGATAAAATATGAGGAAAAATAACAAAGGAGGTACAGTAATGAAGATATTAGGACATAGAGGATATGCAGAAAAATTCACTGAAAATACGTTGGAATCTTTTGCTAAAGCTATTAAATATGGTGCTGATGGAATAGAATTAGATGTTTATTATACAAAAGATGGAGAAGTTGTTGTTACACATGATGAAGATTTAAAAAGGGTTTTTAATATAAATTTAAATGTAAAAAAATGCAACATAAAATCAATTAAAGAAAAAGCAGATGTCCCAACTTTAAATGAAGTTTTTGAAATTATACCTAAAGATAAGGTAATAAATGTAGAGATAAAGGACTTTGAAAATGCAGAGGATATAGTTAAATATGTCATAAAAGAAAACAGAAAGCAAGAGATAATTTTTAGTTCATTTGAACATGAAGTTATAAAAGAACTTTCAAGCATATATAAGTCTGAAAAATTTGGACTTTTATTTGATGAAAGACATAAAGATTTAACATTTGATGATATAAAAAAGTTATTTACAGAAACCAATATATACAGTGCACATATTCCCATAGATCTCTATTACATAGACAAGGAAAAATTTCTTTATTTAACTAATTTTTTAAGAAGTATTGAGAAAAAAGTAGTTATTTGGACAGTTAATAAAATTGAGGAAATTGAGTTTTTACGCAAGTTGGCGGATTATGTTATAACTGATTGTGTAGAAACAATTGTGAACTATTTAAAAAAGTAAAAACTGGCCTGTACAGGCCAGTTTGTTTATATTACATTGAGTTTTTTACCAACTTTTTCAAATTTTTCAAGTGCAAAATCTAAATCTTCTTTTGTGTGTACGGCGCTTATCATAACTCTTATTCGTGCTTTACCTTTTGGGACAGTGGGGTAACCAATTGATTGTGCAAAAATTCCCTCTTCAAAAAGCTCCTTACTAAATTGTGTGGAAAGTTTTGCATCGTACAACATGACAGGAGTTATTGGAGTTTCACTTTCTCCGGTATCAAAACCCAATTTTTTCATTTCTTCTTTAAAATATTTTGCATTATCCCACAATCTTTTGACCCTTTCATCTGATTCTTGGAGTATTTTAGTTGCTTCTAATGCTGCCGCGGTATCAGCTGGAGAAAGTGGACTGCTGAATAGGAAAGGTCTAGCTTTTTGCTTTAAATATTCAATTAATTCTTTTTTTCCGGCAACATAGCCGCCTAATACACCAAATGCTTTAGATAGTGTCCCAATTTCAATGTCAACCCTTCCATGTAATCCAAAGTGATCAACAATTCCTCTTCCATGACTGCCTAATACGCCCTCTCCATGTGCGTCATCTACCATAACCATGGCATTGTATTTTTCTGCAAGTTCAACTATTTCCGGTAGTGGTGCCAAGTCACCATCCATACTGAATACACCATCCGTTATAATTAGTCTTCTTCTTGCATTTTTGGCTTCTTTTAATTTTTCTTCTAAATCTTTTATATCGCGATGTTTCCATACGAATCTTTTTGCTTTTGAAAGTCTTACACCATCAATTATACTAGCGTGATTTAATTCATCAGAAAGGATTGCATCTTCTCCGCTGGTGATTGCAGGTATTACAGCTTGGTTTGCTACAAATCCAGATTGTAAGAAAATGGTTGCATCAACTTTTTTAAATTTTGCTAATGTATCCTCAAGTTCGTTGTGGAGTGAAAATGTACCAGCTATAGTTCTTACTGCACCTGGACCTACACCCCATTTTTCTATCGCATTTATTGCCGCTTTTTTCAATCTTTCTTCATTTGCAAATCCAAGATAATTATTTGAGCAAAGATTTAAAACTTTTTTTCCGTTTATGGTTAACCAAGCACCTTGTGGAGATTCAAGAGTTTTTATGTATGTGTATAGCCCTTGCTCTTTTAAATTTTCAAGTTCTTTTGCAAAAATACTGTAATCAAACATAATTTTACACCCCCTAATCAAGATTTAAAACTACTTTTCCGCATTTTTTATTCAACATAAGTTCAAATCCTTTTTCCCATTCATCAAAAGGAATAACATGTGTAACAATTTTTGAAAGGTCAACTTTTTTGTTTTTTAGTAATTCATCTGCAACTTTCCATGTATCAAACATACGTCTTCCCGTAATTCCATATACGGTAATTCCTCTCATAATTACAAGAGAATCAAGGTTGATATCTATGCTACCACCGAATATACCTAATAATGATGCTTCACCACCCATAGTGACACATTTTAAACCGTCTTCTAGTGCTTTCTTGTTACCGCTCATTTCAAGTAGAATATCTACACCATCTTCTGTTATAGTGTACACACTTTTTATTAAATCCTGTTTTGTTGGATCTATGACTATATCTGCACCATTTTCCTTTGCCATTTTAATTCTTAAAGGATCAACTTCGGAGGTAATTACTAAACTTGCACCAGCAGCTTTAGCAACTTGAATAGCCATTAACCCTATAGGACCTGCTCCTGTGATAAGTACTTTTTTCCCCGTTAAATCTGTTACCAAAGCGGTATGGATTGCATTTCCAAATGGTTCCATAACAGATGCAAAGTCTAAAGGAATTTCTTTTGAAAATTTCCACAGCACTGTTTCTGGAATAACAGCATATTCGGTAAAGACACCATTCCTATCCACACCTAATATTTCTAAATTCTTACAAACGTGCATTCTTCCAGTTTTACATTGATAACAATGTTCACATGGAATGTGCGTTTCAGCTGAAACTAAATCCCCCACTTTTACCTGTGTTACTGCTTCTCCTACTTCTACAACTTCCCCTGCCATTTCGTGCCCCACAATTAACGGCGGTTTGATCCTAGATTGAGACCATTCATCCCATTTGTAAATGTGGACATCTGTTCCACAAATAGAGGCACGACGTATCTTAACTAAGACGTCTCTTGGCCCTAATTTTTGAGGTTTATCAACTTCTTTCATTATAAATCCTGGACCTGCATTTTCTTTTAATATAGCTTTCATATTTATCCTCCTTCCATCTTAATCCATATTAAATTATATTACTTTACCAAAGATAAGTAAAAGAAAATAAGGGATTATTATGTGAAAATATTCTTTTTAAAATAGCTTAAAGTTGTAATTACTTAGTCTTTTTTATATATCCCAAAAAGAATAGGGAAAACGTATAAAACCAATTTGTTAGCATATGAAATTATATCACGGTTTAAGTTTAATTAGATAAAGTTTGATAACATTTGATTAAAATGTTATTATTAAATTTGAAATACGAAACATGGAGGTTAATATGTCTGCAAAAGATTTATTCTATGGAAGTATTTTAAAGCAGATTATAGTAATGGGACTCCCAACGGCTATTGGTTTTTCATTTCAAATGTTTTACGATTTAGTTGATCTTTACTGGATTGGTAAAATTTCAACGAGTGCGATTGCTGGGGTTGGAATTTTTTCCACTATTTTTTGGGTTGTAGAAGCTTTAAATGAAATAATAGGTGTTAGTTCTATTTCGTTGATTTCACAAAGTTATGGTAAAAGGAATTTTGAGAGAACAAATTCAGTTATTGAACAAACTATTGCTTTTAAATTTTTAGTTGCAATTGTAGGTAGTGTTATTTTACTTTTGTTTTTAAAACCTATATTTTGTTTGTTTACTAATGAAGGAAATGTTTTGGAATTGGGACTAAAGTATGGATATCTAAGAATATTTTTTCTACCAATAATGTTTTCGTCGTTTTCAATAAACACGGCATTTAGAAGTATTGGAAATTCAAAAACTCCAATGATTATAATGATAATATCCAGTGTCTTAAATATTATTTTAGATCCCATTTTAATGTTTGATGAAGTATTTATCTTTAGAGGATTTAATTTAGGCGTATCAGGCGCTGCCATTGCCACGATTATCTCACAAGTCTTTTCTTTTGTAGTTGGTTTTTATATATTGTTTAGTGGAGTTGAGGGAGTAAAACCCAGTATTAGTGAGTTGTTTAAATTAGATTTTGGGATTGACAAGAAATTAATTACTATAGGTCTTCCAAATGGTTTTGAAGTACTTATGAGAAATTTATCTGGAGTTATGATTTTATATTTTGTTTCAAAATATGGCAAAGAAGTTATATCTGCTTATACTATTGGAAATAGGATCTTTGGCTTTGTGTTTATGCCATTGTTTGGTATTTTAATGGGAAGTTCTGCAATAGTTGGACAAAGTTTAGGAGCAGAGAAGGTTGAAAGGGCAGAAAAAGTGTCAAAAATAGCGGGATGGTTAACTACAATTGTATCGTTGATTTTCGTTTGTATCATAGTTATCTTTTCAAAGGAATTTATTGATTTATTTTCGAATGATTATGAAGTGATTAGAAATGGTGTTTTATTTTTAAGGTACAGTGTATGGGGATTGTTATTTCTTGCATATGGTTTGGGAATTAGTATTGCTTTTACAGGTTCTGGTTATAATATTCCATTTCTGTTTATGAGTTTAATTTCTAGATGGATAGTCCAGATTCCTTTGATGTATTTTGTGGTAATGGTATTTAAATTGCCGGTGATTTGGCTTTGGATTAGTTTTGCATTTGGAGATTTTATGGAATACATAGTTTCCGTTTACTTTTTCAATAAGGGAAAATGGAAAGTAGTGAGAGTATAAGGAGGTGTAATTTATGATTTTAAACGACAGTAAAGTTGTGAAGTTATCACTTTTAGTTGAAATAGTCCATCCCATTGCGCGAATTCCTGTTTTAAACAATGATGGAAAGCCATATTATTTTCCCGGAGTTGGCGGTATTTCATATAACTTTGGGCTTGGTGATAATGTTTTTGAAATTTTTGGAGATCATGTTGAACCAGATGTTTCGACTAAAAATAAAGATAAAGTATTTAATGATACGTGTATGAATCTTGCGTGTATAGGGAATAAGGCTGTAGTAGTATCAGGTGAAGCAAAAGGGATGGAAGGGTACGTGATTGGAAAACATGGTGGAGTGGATAATATTTTGATATATTTTCCACAAAAAGATAAATTAGTCATTGGAGATAAGATTCAGATATGTGGATTTGGCCAAGGATTAGAGATAATAGATTATCCAGACTTGAAAGTTTTTAATATTGATCCTAATTTATTGAAAAAAATATCAATTATTGAAAAAAATGGGAAATTAATTTTTCCAGTTAAAGCTATTGTTCCTTCTTATCTTATGGGATCAGGTGTGGGGGCATCAAATCCAACTGGAACGGATTATGATATAAATACACATGATATGGACGAGATAAAGCGCCTTGGATTGGACAAACTAAAAATAGGGGATTTTGTTGCGATAAAAGATCATTATAATGGTTATGGTGTAGGTGGTTTTAGAAAGGGAGCAATTTCAATAGGTGTAGTTGTACATTCTAATTGTATAAAAACAGGCCATGGGCCTGGAATTGTAGTAGTAATGACTGCAAATGACAACAATAAACTTGATATTGAATTAAAAGATGAAGTGAACTTAAAAATGTTTTTAGAATAATCTTATTTTTTCTGTTCCATTTAAATATCCAACTACTATTTCGTTTAATTTTGGATATCTACCGATGTTTTCATCTGTTTTTACTAGTAAGTTTTTTCCTACAAGACCAATTATCGTGCCGGTTTTTGTTTCGTATTGTGCTTCTATTATTCTGTGTTTTTCTTTTGATGCATCGATATAGTCGTGAAAAATTACTTCACCATCTTTTATTATTGCAATTTTATCTGCGTATTCTTCTATCTCATATATTTCATGTGATGAAACGATAATGTATTTTCCAAGATCGGCATATTCTCTCATAATTTCCATTATTTCAACCCTTATTGTAGGATCTAAATGTTGTGTTGGCTCATCTAACAATAATATTTCTGCATTTGTGGATACGGCTAAGGCAACTAAGAATAGTGTTTTTAACCCTTGTGAGTATTTTGAAACATTTTGGGAAAGATCCAAATGGTATTTTATGGCCATTTTTTCAAATAAGTTATTATTCCACAATGGATAAATAGAACTCCATACTTTTTGATAATCATACCCAGTAAAGTTTTGAAAAACACATCTGTCTTCTGGAACATAGGATAATTTGTATTTCATTTTTTCTGTTAATTCTTCATCTTCAAAGGTTATAGTTCCATAATCTTTTCTTAGTACATGTGATATACAATTTAGGGTTGTTGTCTTGCCAACACCATTTGGACCAATTAGTGCCAAAACTTCTCCTTTCTCTAATTCAAAAGATATATTAGTCAAAACTGGTTTATTTTTGAAAGCCTTTTTTAATTGTTTAATTTTTAACATAACTTTCACCTCCAACGTAAACTCTGTAGGCTAAAAATAAAAGTAAAGCGGAAAAAAGTGCAGAATATAGTATATTTCCTTGATAAGTAGGACTAATTAAAAGATATGGATTAAAATTTATATCTAGTTGAAGACTGCCGATTTTTGTGAGTATAGAGTCTACAATTAAAAATATTATGGTAATTGCAAGATTATCTATACCAAATGATGCGGCAATGGTTGCTAGTGAAAAGATAAATGTTGAAAATATTAGAAAATAGATTGCTTGGGAGTGTTCGATAAGTATTGTGACAGAACAAATGAGTAACATTAAAAATGTGTATAGATAAAGGAATACTTCTTTTTTTGTAAATGGAAGATAATAGAAAAGTTTGTCTTTTTTTGATTTTATTTTTGAACCTAAAACGAGGTTTGAGAGGAAAAATACTGAAAAAATATTCGTGTAAGGTATAAATAAAAGCAAAAACCAAAAGAACCAACTTCCACTCTTTTCTTTTATTATTATTTCAAATAGAGCTTCAACCTTTTTCATTTTTCCACACCTCCTCAAATATTATAAAAATAGTTTGTATATCTATGTTTAACTTTTTAAGTTTTTTGACCACTTTTTTAATTTCCTCTATGGTATCATCGCTAAGTTTAATATCTTTATTTATGAAGTATCCAATTCCTTGTTCTGAGGAAATAATTCCTTCAATTTTTAACTTTTCCAACGCTTTAAGTACGGTATTTATATTAACTTGGAATATTTCTTTAAGTTCTCTAACGGGCGGCAGTTGATCTCCTGGTGTGAATTTTCCAAGAATAATTTCAGATTTTATCATGTTTATTATCTGGATATATGCGGGGATACCACTATGTTTGTCTACTTGTTTTAACATATCATCACTCCTGTTCAAAAGTGAGCCTTGGGCCTTTGATATCTAAAACCGCTTTTTTGTAATTTTTAATTTTTATGTTCCCCGATGTACAGAGTATTTTAATTTGTGCTGGATTGTTTGAAATATCAATGCTTCCTATAATGGTAGTTGCATTAATTCTTGTATAGGTATTTTTTCTGCCTAATTTTATATCTACATTCATTCCTGTTCCATCAATTCTTATTTCTTCATAGTTTATCTTTGAGTCTATATTTATACCTGTACCATTTAAATTAAAATTTTTTCCACTAATGTACCCGTCGATGTTTATACCTGTTCCATCTATCTCAAAAAATTTTGAATTTATTTTTCCATCTATATTGATACCAGTTCCATTTAGTTTTAAATTTTCACATTCTATGTCCAAAGAATTAAAACTTATGGCAGTGGCATTTATTTTTAGTTCATTTAACGTGGCTTTTCCAGATAATTTAACATTATTTGTGTTTATTTTCAGATATTTTAGGCTTTCAGTACCTATTTTAAGATAAAAAGAGTAATTATTTCCTTTATTAGTACTTATTTTGATAGTTTTTCCTTGTTCTATCTTTAATTTACTAGAATAACTTATATTATTTCCATCTGTAAATTCCAATATTAAATTTGAATTTCCCATATCTATTAATACTTCATCGGTAAAAAGTTCAGTATTGGTATCTGGATATATTATATTTTTTTGATAGTTTTGTAAACGTCTTTGTGAGAAATTTTCAATAAAATTGTTTAAAAAAAAAGGTCTAAGTTTTATGGTAAGTGTGGTTGGCAAGGAAAAAATTAAAACTAGAATAATAAATGCTATAGCTCCCCTTTTTATGATTGTTGAAAACACGAATACTCCTGCAAGAAAAATTATTATTTTAATACTCCATAGTGGGATTATAACACTTAAAATTCCCAGTAATAGCATTATCAATAGTTTAGAAAATATAGGGTATTTTTTGAGAAAATCCATAATGTCACCTCCATATTTATCTAGTGTTCTATATTAGTATAACACATATGTTCAAAAAAACAAAAAAAAAATATTTAAAAATTTAAAATCCCAATTTTGTTAAGTTTTTGGGGTCTATTTTTTCTAGAATGTTTTTTTTAGGTATATTGAATTTTTTTGAAAGTATTTCAATAGCTTTAAAGAAGTTATAATTTGCTTTTTTTATTGCATTTGCTACTTCTTCATAGCCAAATAAATTTATTAAAGGTGTTAAATTTGAAATGGATTTTTCCAAATTTTCTTTACATTTTTTCTCATTTGCCTCTATTTTAGAAATATATTTTGAAAGAGATATGCATGCATTTTTCAAAAGTTTTAAGGATTTTAATGTATAGTGAATAATTATTGGTGAAAATTGATTTAATTCTAGATTTCCTAATGAGGCAGCGTGGTTGATTAAACTATCATGTGAAAAGACAATTAGAGATATTTGCATAACGTATTCTGGAATAACGGGGTTTATCTTTCCAGGCATTATAGAGCTTCCAATTTGTACCTTTGGAAGTATTAACTCACCAATAGCGGTATTTGGTCCAGAACCAAGTAATCTTATATCGTTGGATATTTTATACAAGTTTACCGCAAGTGCTTTTAATAGTCCGTGTATTTCAGAGAAGACGTCCATGTTTTGGGTAGTATCTATTAAATTTTCTGCTTTTGCAATTTTAACACAGCACGTTTCTCTCAAAGTATTTACTATTTTTAATATATATTCCTTTGGAGCACCAATACCAGTGCCAATAGCTGTTCCGCCTATATTTACATTTCTAATTCTTTCCTCTACTTTGTTTAGTCTCCATCTATCCCTTGCAAGTGCGTCGGCAAAGGCGCCAAATTCTTGTCCCAACATTATTGGAGGGCCATCCATTAATTGTGTTCTTCCAACTTTTCTAATACTATAATACTCTTTTTCTTTTTGCTGTATGATGTTTTGAAGGTTTATTATCTTATCTATTAATTCTCTTAAACGTACTATTATTGCTATTTTTCCTGCGGTTACGAATGTATCATTGGTTGATTGATGCATATTTACATGTTCTAGGGGGTTTACAAATCCAAATTCTTTTCCCAAGATAATAGAAGCTTTATTTGCAATTACTTCATTAATATTCATATTAACTGAGGTGCCTGCTCCGCCTGATAATGGATCTACAATTATATGTGGTAATAATTCTTCCCACTTGTCACATGCTTTTTCAATGGCATTTCCTATTTCTTTTTCAAGGTAACCAAGTTCTGTATTTAATTTTGCAGCGGCCTTTTTTATCATAAAATAGGCCCAGAGAAATTTTTTGTCAAATTTTTCATTTGTATTTGGAAATATTTGAGTTGCTCTTTTTGATGAGATGCCGTATAGTGCATTGTCTTCGATTTCGATCTCACCCAAGTAGTCTCTTTCTTTCCTCATTTTTTCACCTCATTAATGGCTTAATAGCTCTATCAAGCACACCGTGTAAATAAGATATTATAACTCCGTAATTTGTCATGGGAATGTCCAAACGCTTGAACATACGAACCCTTCTCATCATGTTATTTCTGTTCATTACACAACCACCACAGTGAATAACCAATTTTGCGTCTTCAATTTCAGAAAGTTCTGGAAGGTCCACCCCTGCCCATACTTTAAAGTTTAATGCTGCTCCTGTGTGATTGGTCAACCACCTTGGAATTTTAACTCGTCCTATGTCTTCAGTAAGTGGCCTGTGGGTACAACCTTCCATTATGATAACGGTATCTCCGTCTGATAGATTTTCAATTGCTTTTACGCTTTCAACAAAATATTCTAAATCACCTCTATACCTTGATTCAAGTATGGAAAAAGTAGTTAGATCTACATCATCAGGCACATCTGAAACGACTTTCATTACACTTTGAGAATCTGTAACAACTAGTCTAGGTTTTATTCCTATATTTTCAATTGCATATCTTAATTCCCTTTCTTTTACCACTAATACTAACGATTCTCTGTCTAACCCCTCTCTTATTGCATGTACTTGTGGCATTATTAACCTACCTTTTGGTGCACCTAAATCGATTGGGACAACTAATATTACTAGATCTCCACCGTCTATTAAATCCGAAAGATAAGGTATTTCATCATCTTTTGGTAATAATGAATTTATTTTTTCTCCAATGTCCTCAAAGCCACTTTTTTTTAAAGCGGAAACCTTTATAATTGGGACATTATACTTTTCGTATGCTTTTTCTATTTTTTCTGGGTCTATTTTGTCTATTTTATTTATTACTATTAAATATGGAATTTCAAGTTCTTTAAAGAGGTTTATAATCTGTTCTTCAAAATCACCAGGTTTATTATCAACTATTAAGATTCCGCAATCTGCTCTATACAAAGTTTTTTTTGCCTTTTTTATACGTTTTATTCCTAATTCTCCAATGTCATCAAGACCAGGAGTATCAATTAGTGTAACAGGTCCAACAGGTGAAAGCTCCATACTTTTGAATACGGGATCTGTAGTAGTTCCTGCCACATTACTTACTATTGATACTTCTTGGCCAATTAGTGTGTTCATAAACGAAGATTTTCCAACATTTCTCTTTCCGGTAATTGCAATATATTTTCTGAATCCTCCACTTGCTATCATGCTTACACCTCTTTTGTAAAATATTTCACTAATATTATATCAAAAAAATGTTGTTGAGTAAATTAGATTATACTAAGTTATAGTATATGTGATATAATTATAAGCGGTAGAGTTCATCAGTTTAGGAGGTTTATCATGGAACGTGAAGAGTTAATAAAGAGAATAATAGATGAAAAGGGGAAGGAAGCTGTCGATGACTTAATTAAGCTATTAGATGATGAGGATAGTCAAGTAAGAGAGATAGCTTCAGAGGCATTGTTTAAATTGCAAGAATATTCAAGAGAAAAGTTATTAGAGGAGTTTAAAAGTAGAGTTTTAGAAGCTAAAAAGAATGATATAACACTACTTTATGTAATAGATATTTTAGCTGATATTGGAGAAAAAAGTATCAAAAAGGACTTGTACAGCGTTTTGTCACTTTATAGCTTTGAAGAAGCAGAGTTGGTAATTTATGAAGCGATAGCCAAACTAGGTTACGGTGATGAAGTTTACGATATACTTAAGTATTTTTTATTAGAAGATGCGGAAAGAAAAAAGTTTGGTGCACAAGCTGCAATGGCACTTTCATATGTGAATAGACCGGAAGTTGTAAAGGATTTAGTGAGTGCAATTAACAGTGGAGATTTTGACGGAGAAGATTTGGAAATAATTAAAAAGTCTTTATCAAATATTGTAATGAAAAATTCTATGTATTATGATATATTAAAGAAACTAGTTGGTGAAGATGTTGAAAAGTATATGGGGGAATAATATGGATTTTGAAGTGTTTAGAAAAGTTCATGTTAAATATATAGAAAAAAATATAGAAGAAGTTATAGATGAAAATAAATTAACAAATTCACAAGATTATCTTGTTGATGAATTAAAATTGTTTTGTTTAAGGTCTGGGAAGAGAATAAGGCCATTGTTATTTTTGTTAGGTGCAGAGAGTTTTGGGGCGAAAATTGATGAAAGGATTTATAAAGTTTCGGCGGTAATTGAAGTAATGCATTCTTTTTTATTAATACACGATGATATTATGGATCAATCTGATAAAAGAAGAGGACTACCTTCTATGCATAGTCTTTTGTATGAAAAGTTTAAAGATTTGAATTTTAATCCAAGAATTGGAGAAAATTTAGCGTTAGTGTTGGGAGATGTGTTGTTTTTTATAGCTTTAAGGGCTTTGAGTAAATTAGAATTGCCAAATGGTTTTTTAAAAGATTTTTCAGAATGTTACATAAATACTGGATATGGTCAAATCTTGGACGTTATTTATTCTATGAACAAAAAATATAAGGAGATTTTTGAAGAAAAGAAAATTTCTTTGGAAATTTCTAAATTAAAAACGGCTTATTATACCTTTTTTTATCCCTTTTATCTTGGAGCACTTTTTGGAAAAAGAAATGTCCCAAGGGGGGATTTAGAGGGTGTATTAATTCCTGCGGGGATAGCTTTTCAGATAAGAGATGATATATTAAGTACATTTGATGAAAATTCTGGAAAATCTAATCTTTCCGATATTTTAGAAGGAAAAGTAACGGCATTAATAGATTTTGGAAAATATGATGATAATTTTTTTGAGATGTATTTTAAACCTCGAAAAACGGACAAAGAAATAGGGTTTATAATTGATACGATAAGAAAAAGTGGAGCTGTAGAAAGTGCTAAAATCGTGATGAACGAGTTGTTTGAGCTTTCGCTAAAGAATTTAGAAAAAATAGATATAAAGAACAAAGAGGTGCTAATGGATTTAATATTGAGATTAAGGAGAGATTAAGATGCCAAATTTTGATTCTCATATAAGGGTTGGAATGTTTTTTTACCCAATTGTTTTGGGTGTTTATCTTTTTATTTTACATCTTTTAAATATGGGATATCCAGACGAGAAAGTTATAGCTTTTGGTTTTTTTCTTTTTGTTTTGTCATCTGATATGCCAGATATTGATCACAACCATTCTTTTTTACATAAATTTATAAGGTTACTTGTTATATCCTTTGTTATTTATTTCGAGTTTACAAAAAAAATTATTATATCTTTTTTTGATTTAAATGTTGGATTGTATTTGAGATTTTTGATAGCGTTTTTGACGGGATTATTTTTTGGGATTCTGTTTGAGATTATTATTCCTAAACATAGAGGGCCATTGCATACTTTTTGGGCTGCATTAATTTATGGTGGAATAATGTTTTCAGGTGCGTATTATTTGGGATTTAAGACTGAAAATTCAGCTTTTCTTGGTATAATATCTACGATAGGATATCTTGTTCATATAATAATGGATATTTCTTTTGTTGAAAAAAATGGAAAATTAATTAAAAGGTGATAGTATGTTTGTTATTGGAATTGGTGGTGGCACAGGTTCTGGAAAAACTACGGTTGCGCAAAAGATCCATGAAATAATAGGCAAAGAAAATAGTGTAATTTTGCCTATGGACAATTATTATAAAGATATGAGTCATATACCACTTGAGGAAAGAAAAAAGTATAACTATGACCATCCTAATATGATAGAGTCATCTTTGTTGGTGATGCATTTAAATAAGTTGTTATCTTCAAAAAGTATAAAGTTACCGGAATATGATTTTAAGATTTATTCTAGGACAGAAAAGTTTACTATTTTAGAACCGAAACCTGTTATTATAGTAGAAGGAATTTTTGCACTTTATTATGAGGATTTGAGAAAGTCGTACGATTTATCAATTTTTGTCGATGCTGAAAGTGATGTGAGGTTTATAAGGAGACTTGAAAGGGATATTAAAGAGAGAGGGCGGACTCTTGAAAGCGTTGTAGAGCAGTATTTGAATATGGTGAAACCTATGCATGATGCGTATGTAGAGCCTTCAAAAAAATATGCTGATTTGATTATACCCAAAGGTGGTTTTAATGAAAAAGCAATAGATGTTGTTGTGGAATTTATTTTTAAAAAGATGACTAATTTATGAAAAGAGGTGTCTTTATGTACCATAAAGTTTCAAGAGATCCCATTCATGCAGAAATTTTTATGTATCCTTTGGAAATCTTGGCATCTGATACTAAGGCAATGCAAAGATTAAGATATTTGTCACAATTAGTGGGTTCAGAATATGTATATCCTTGTGCAACTCATACTAGATTTGCACATTCGTTGGGAGTAATGCATATATCTGGTATGTATGCAAAGCATCTTTTTGAAGATAAAGCTAAAGTAAGAATTTTAAGATTAGCTGGATTATTACATGATATAGGTCATGGGCCATTTAGTCATCAATTCGATGAAGTGGTTTACAAGAATATGGGGTTAGATGATGGCCATGATGAATATAGAAATAAAATTTTAACAGAGTATATGCCAAATGCCATGTTAAAGGTTTACGAAAGGGCTCCTGAAAAGTTACAAAAGGCAGTTTTAGAAGATGTTGAATTTGTTTTAGGAGGGATTTCAGATCTTTTAGATGATTTTAGGAAGATAATGCAAATGGTGATAGATGTTTATGAGGGAGAAGAGTATGGAACAATAGAATTTGCAGTTATTCAAGGTCCCTTAGGAGCAGATAGAATGGACTTTGTCCTTAGAGATTCATACTTTGCAGGTACTAGAGGATTTGGGACTGGGTCTTTGGATAGACTTGTGAGAAATTCCATGATAATTGAAAAAGATGGAAAAAAACATTTGGCTTATAATATTAAGGTTATAGATGAGATTTATACTACGTTATTTGGCAGATTTATGATGTACAAAAATGTTTATTTCCATAAGACTTCACGTGCCGCAGATTTAATGATCCAAGAGCTTTTAGAGTTAAGTTATAAACCTTTGAAGTTAAAAGAACGTGTTGAAAATTTAGAAACTTTCATGGAATTAACCGATCAAAGAATTATAAATGAAATAGAAATTTACTTTAAGCAAATAGTTGAAGAGTACAATATTAGTTCATTTAAAGAGACAAAAGAAAAGATTTTAAATTATGAAATTGACCTCCAACCTTTGGAATTGGATATTGTAATGGCATATGAGATAGTGGAGAGATTAAAAAATAGAGATTTTTGGAAGACTATATTGGAAACGCCATTTTCCGTTGAGGGTATAGATCCTTCTGTTGCAAGTCAAGGATTTGCAATGGGTGTTTTGAAAAAAATTAAGCTAAGATTGAAAAAGGCTATTGAAGGTGCGGATGAAGAGGATAAAAATGAACTTGCAGAGATACTTTCAAATTTTGATAATATATTTAAAGTAGATACGCCTTATAAACTTTCCTTAGTGCATCCGGAAGAATTTTTAAAAAGTAATATATATATTTACGATTTTTGGAAAAAACAAGTTTTGTCCTTTGATGAGTATGTAAAAGAATATCCCGCGTATAGACTCATGAGCAGTAATTTAATACAAATAGTGAGGTTTTATGTTACAAAAGATATAAGGAGTTTATTGGAAAAGTATAATGTAATACCAAAAGTGGACATGCAACTTACTACGAGGTGGTAAAATGAAACTTCTTTTTGACGTAGGAAATACTCATACGACTATTGCACTTACGGATAATGGGAAGAAATTTAATATAAAGCGCATATCGACGTATTCATTGCAAACAGAAGATGAATTATACGTTTATCTTAAAATGTTATTTAGTGAAAACTATGATCAAATAATAGTTTCTTCAGTTGTTCCTAATATTAACCATATTTTTGAGTTTTTTTCTAAAAAATATATAGGTAAAGATGCTGTGTTTTTAAATGCAAAATTATACAAGAATATAAAGTGGGATGTTAGAGTTCCTTCTGATATTGGTGCAGATAGAGTGGCAAATGTGATTGCAGCTGAAAAGGATTACGGTAATAACGCAATAATAGTAGATTTTGGTACGGCGATAACTATTGATGTTTTGAAAAATGGAATATATGAAGGAGGAGTTATAATTCCTGGATTTGGGATGATGGTTAATGCCTTGTTTAAAGGAACTGCAAAACTTCCAAAGGTGGAGTTAAAGCCATCAGATGTTTTTATTGGAAAAGATACAGAATCTAATATAAGAATAGGTGTGATTAATACAGTGCTTGAAGGGATAATAAAAGTTGTTGAGAAAATAAAAAGTGAAACAGAAATTACCTCTGTTATATTCACAGGAGGACAATCAAAGATAATAATGGATTATAAAAAAGATGTTATTTACGATTTAGAATTAGGTCTTAGGGGGATTTATTACTTTTATGAAAGCGCTATTAGTTAATCCTTGGATTGAAGATTTTGCAGCATATGATTTTTGGCTTAAACCGTTAGGCCTGTTATATGTGGCATCTTATTTAGATAAATTAGGGTTTGAACTCTATCTTGTTGATTTAATGAATAGACATGATATTGATTTAAAGAGATTCGTAAATGTTCCTAGGGATAAGTTTTATGGCACAGGAAAATTTCCATTTGTTGAAGTAAAAAAACCAGATGTGTTAAAATTTATTCCGAGAAAATACAAAAGATACGGAGCACCCAAAGAGTTTTTTTATTACAAATTAAAAGATATAGGAAAAGTTGATATAATTTTTGTTACTTCTACGTTGACTTATTGGTATCCAGGTTATTGGGATACTATTTCTTTTTTAAAGAGTTATTATGGAAATAACGTACCTATTGTATTTGGTGGCTTTTATGTTAGAAATATACCGTCTCATGCGAGAAAGACTGGAGTACATATCTTTCCGAGTAATGATTTAAATAGATTGCCAAAGTTTTTAGAACAAGTAACAGGAAAAGAAATTAAATCTAAAAATATAGATTGGTTTATGCTTCCACCCATGTATGAGCTTTACAATAATTTGGGATATTTAGTTTTTTTAACTACTTTAGGATGTCCTTATAAGTGTTCGTATTGTATTGCTCATAGGATATGGGATGGAATAAAATTTAAACCTCCGGAAGTTGTGTTTTTTGAAATTGAAAAATACGTTGAAACATTTAATGTAAAAGATATAGTATTTTTTGATGATGCAATTTTGGTAAATTCCAAAAAGCATTTTAAAGTAATTTTAAAGAAGTTGCTGGAAAAAGGGTATTCAAAGTATAGGTTTCACCTTCCAAATGGAATACATGCTAGACTGATAGACGAGGAAATAGCGGAATTGATGAAGGAATTAAATTTTAAAACTATAAAACTTGGGTATGAAACTTCTGGAGAACTCCAGTTAAAAACGGGAGGTAAGGTCGTAGATAAAGATTTGGTAAGAGCTGCGCGTATTCTTAGAAAAAAAGGTTTTACCGAAAGAGAAGTTTCAGCGTATATTATGGTAAATATCCCTGGGCAAAGTGTTGAAGATGTAAAAAATGCTATTAATTTTTGTAAAACTGAAGGTATAGGATTTTCTATTAATGAATTTACTCCAATAATAGGTACAGATGATTGGATAAATTTGATAAATGAAGGAAAATTAACTGGATTAGAGGATCCTTTGTTGCTCAATAATACCGTTTTACCTTTTTGGTGGAAGTTTGGAATGAGTGAAAATGTGGTACAATATTTAAAGATGTATGCAAGAAAGGTAAAAGAAGGTGAAAATTACGATTGATCTGATACAATATTTAGTAACTGGATTTTTTGCTGTAATTTTAGTTATTTTTCCGCGTGAGGTTATAAAAGCTTATTTGATAGTTTTATCAGGGGATAATACGCCCAAAAAATTGAAGAGAACATCATTAAATCCATTTGTTCATTTGGATCCCATTGGGACGGTTGCGTTTATTTTGTTTGATTTTGGTTGGGCAAGACCTGTTCCAGTTTTTCCAATGAAAAATAAAAATGTTAGAAAAATTCTGATTTTTTCATCGATGATTGGTCCAATTTTGGGAGGGTTTTTTTTTATTCTATACGGTTTGTTGGCAAAAAGTTTTTTTGAATATAAAATAATGTATGAAGTTTTTTATAAGGCGTGCAAATGGAGTCTTACATATGCAATATTTTCACTCTTACCAGTTCCACCACTTGATGGTTCAAGGCTTCTTGGTGCTTTTTTGCCAGATGATTATTGGGATTGGTATATAAAATATGAAATATATGGTATACTATTTTTGTTAGGAATTTTACTGCTTTGGATATTACCGCTTATAATGGAACCTTTTGTTATATTGATAAATAATCTGACAAATTTTATAATACTAGGAAAAGGGGGATAACATGGAAGAAAAAATAAGAGAACTTGAACAACTTTTTGATGATTTGATTAAGAAATACGAAGAACTTAAGAAAGAAAATAAAGAACTTTGGAAGGAATTAAATGCTGCTATTGAAAGGGCTAATCAGCTTGAGCAAGAAAACAATGCATTAAAAGAGCAAATTTATGGAACATTTGAAAAATTATTGGGAAAAATAAAAAATGTTGTGGAGACATCAGCGGAGATAAATGGTGAAGAAAACGCTTGAGTTTAATGGTAAAAAATTTATTGTTGAATCTGATGTTGAAGAAGAGATATTAAATTATATCGAACAAAGATTAGTTAAATTAAACAAAAAGTATGATAATCTTTCATCGTTAGATGAAAGATTTCTTGCAATGTTGTGTGATGTGATTGAAAATGAATTTAAGTGTTTGGATGAAATTTCAAAATTAAGTGAAAAGTTAAAAAATATGGAGGAACCTAACGTTGAAAATAGGTCTATTTGATTCAGGGATTGGGGGAATTTCTGTTTTAAAAAAGCTTGCATATGTAAATGGAGCACATTATATTTATATTGCTGATACCGAAAGGGCTCCATATGGATTAAGGACTCCAGAAGTCCTTGAGTCTTTTGTTTGGGAATTTGTAGAGTTTTTTCATAAGAAGAGAGTTAATGAGATTTTTGCAGCTTGTAATACTACAGATTCAATTATATTGGGAAGAAATTTGGATTTGGGGATAAAATATAATAGTATAATTAAAGCCGGTATAAATGCGATAAAAGCCGATAGGATTGGAGTTATAGGCACAAATGTTACTATAAAAAATGGTAGTTATAAACGTTATTTGGAAATGATGGGTAAAGAGGTTTATCAAAAATCTACACAATTATTTGTTTCTATAGTTGAAGAAGGGGTTTTTTACGGCAGAATGGTTGAAGCTATAGCAAATTATTATTTGCTTTCTTTAAGAAAGGAGAATATTAGAGAATTGATATTGGGTTGTACACATTTTCCTTTCTTAAAGGGAATAATTTCAAGGGTTTTACCTAAGGTTAGAATAATTGACCCAGCCGAAGAGCTGTCAAAATTAGTACTAAAAGATAATTCGAAAAAACCGTTCGTTGAGTTTTATGTAACAGGAGATCCGGTAATTTTTGAAAGAAAATTAAAAAGAATAAATTTTAGAGTTCCGTATACTGTTAATAAGTTTAGAATTAGAAAGGTGATATCCATTGAAAAATTTAGTGATTTTAACGGGATTATCGGGAGCAGGTAAATCTACAGCACTTGGATTATTAGAAGATATGGGATTTTATTGTATAGATAATTTGCCTGTAAATTTAATTGAACAGATAATACCCGTAATATCTATTAATGTAGAAAATTTGGCCTTGGTTATAGATTCAAGAAGTGGGAATCTGGAAGATATGTATTTAGTTATTGAAAATTTAAAGAAGAAGTATTTAAAGGAAATTAAAATAATATTTTTGAATGCAAAGGATAGTGTATTAATAAATAGATTTGCACACACTCGAAGAAATCACCCTTTGCTTGAGGTTTCTAATTCGTTGGAAAAAGCAATTGAAAATGAAAGAAATTCGTTTACAAAAATTTTGGAGATATCAGATATAGTTATTGATACTTCTAATCTAAATCCACATCAATTGAGGGAAAGATTAGTAGAAATATTGACAAGTGTAGAGAAGAAATTTTTATTGCGTATTCTAAGTTTTGGATTTAAATATGGAGTACCATTAGATGTTGATTTTGTGTTTGATGTTCGTTTTTTTCCTAACCCATTTTATGTAGTGGGTTTAAGAAATAAAACTGGAAAAGACAAAGAGGTTAAAGAATTTTTATACAATACACAGGGTGTAAGTGATTTTATTGATATGTTGAAACAAGTTATTGATTTTGCGATTTCAAGATATGAAAATGAGGGAAGAATGGAGTTAAGTGTTGGGATTGGGTGTACTGGTGGTCAACACCGCTCTGTATTTTTTGCTGAAGAGCTTGCAAAATTTTATCTGGAAGATTGCAAAGTTTTATTGGAGCATAGGGACGTGAAGTAATGAATTTTGTAGTAGTTGGAGGCGGAACAGGAGTTTCAACTTTGTTAAGAGGTCTGAAATACTTTAAGGGTATTGATTTAAAAGCGATTATTACCGTTACAGATGAAGGAGGAAGTTCTGGAGTTTTAAGAAGAGAATACAATATTATACCTCCGGGAGATATTAGAAACAATTTAGTTGCACTTGCAAAAGATGAGGAGATACTGGGGAAGTTATTTTCGTATAGATTTTCAAATGGTTTTTTGTCGGGACATACAGTTGGGAACATAATTTTAACCGCACTTACAAAAATGTTAGGTAGTTTTACAAAAGCTGTAGAGTATATTTCAGAGGTATTAGCTATAAATGGTAAGGTAATTCCAGTATCTGAAGATTTAGTAAGACTTGTTGCATTTTACGAAGATGGAACTGTTGCTCATGGTGAAAGTGAAATAATGAAAGTTGTGAAAAAGAAAATTATCAAAATATCTTTAGATAAAGAAACTTATATTAGTAAAGAAGCAGATTGTGCAATTAAAAATGCCGATGTTATTATACTTGGTCCAGGAAGCATTTATACAAGTATTATACCTAATTTACTAGTAAATGGATTTTACGAGAGTTTAAACAAATCAAAGGCAAAAGTTGTATATGTTTCCAATTTAATGACTCAACCATCAGAGTCATATAATTTTACTCTTAGTGACCATGTGACAACAATTGAAAGATATTTAAAAAGAAAAGTTGATTATATTATTGTATCTTATTCTAATATTTGTGAAAGTGTTTTGAGACGGTATTTAGAAAATGGTTCAGTTCCAGTTGAAGTAGATATGAATGATGAAAGAATTATAATAGATGATTTAATTGAAATGAAAGATAATGATGGAAGAATAAGGCATAATCCTTTGAAACTTGCAAGTTTAATTATTGATTTGATCAGGTGATAAGATGCTTTATACTTTTTCAGAAGATGTTAAGGGGGAGCTTTGTCATTTAAAAATAAATAGCGAGGAAGAAGCAAGGTCAGAACTTTCAGGATTCTTAAAATCAAAAGGAGTTCTTATTAAAACACATGTAGATTTGTTTGTAAAATTAGAGGTTGGCTTTATCCCTGCTGCACGTAGAATAATGAACTTGATGAATCAAGTGGAAGTTGATAAAAAAAAGTTGACTTTGATAAAAAATAAATTGAAGAAAAAGAGAGTACAAATTTTTATACCTTTTTCTATAATGAAAAAGCTTGAGATAGATGTTCTGGAAATACCAAGTTATATTTTTGAAGATTTGAGTTATTTTTCTGCATTTTTAAGAGGACTTTTTATTGCAAGTGGTTCGGTTACTGATCCCGTGAAAAGTTATCATTTTGAAATAATTTCGCACAATGAAAGTTTATTAAATATTATAAAAAATTTTCTTGTAAAAAATTTGGGTGTTGAAGGAAAAATTTCAAAGTTTAATAATAATTTTAGGTATTATGTAAAAAAATCACGCGAAATTGTTGAATTGCTTAATTTTTTAGGAGCACAAAGAAATGCAGATAAGATGGAAAAGATAGTTAATTCAAGGGAAATAAAAAGTGATTTTAATCGTTCTTTGAATTTTTTAAGTGCGAATGCAAAAAGGGTAGGAGAGAGTAATGCAAAACAAATAAAAATCATAAGAAATTTAATTGAAAAGTATGGGTATGAAGTTTTATCAGAAGAATTAAAAAAATTAGCAATCTTGCGACTGGAAAATGAAGATTTAAGCTTATCGGATTTGGGAAAACTTTTTGATCCACCGTTGAGTAAAAGCATGGTTTACAATAGAGTAAGAAAGATTTTTAAAATTTATGAGAATTTGGAAGGTAAAAAAGTGGAGTGATATTTATGAAATGTCCATATTGTGGATATGAAGATACAAAAGTATTGGATTCTCGCGTGGATTCATCTGGTTTAACGGTAAGAAGAAGGAGAGAATGTATAAAGTGCAAGGGAAGGTTTACAACGTATGAAAGATATGAAGTTGGTCCTGTATTTGTCGTTAAAAGAGATGGGAAGAGGGAAAAGTTTGATAGGAATAAGATTTTGAATGGGATAATGAAAGCATGTGAAAAGACAAATGTTACGTTAGATGAAATGGAAAAATTAGTGGATGATGTGGTAAACGAAATACAAAAGTCCGGAAATTTGGAGGTATCAACATTAAAAATAGGAAGATTGGTCATGGAAAAGCTGAAAAAATTAAATGGGGTAGCTTATGTAAGATTTGCATCGGTTTATAAAGATTTTAGAGAAGTTGAACAATTTTTAGAAGTTGTGGAAGAATTGAAAAAAGAAAAATAGTATTGGAGGTGTATTAATGAAAAAAGAGGTTATTTATTTAACCAAAGAAGGATACGAAAAATTAAAAGCCGAGCTCGATCAATTAAAGCAAAAGCTTATGTTTGAAATTGCTGAAAGGATTAAAGAGGCAAGAGAGTTGGGTGATTTGTCTGAGAATTCTGAATATCAAGAGGCGAAAAACGAACAAGGTAGAATTGCCGCAAGAATTAACGAACTTGAAAATATGCTTTCAAAGGCAGAAGTTATTGAAGGGTTAGATACTAACGTAATCAACATTGGAAATTGGGTTATTATTAAAAATATTGAAACTGGTGAAGAAAAGACTATACAAATTGTAACTCCACATGAAGCAGATGTTTTCAGCAATAAGATAAGTATTGAATCTCCTGTGGGAAGAATTCTGGTTGGAAAAAAGGTAGGCGAAATAGTTAAAATTAAATCACCAAAAGGTGTTTTTAAATATCAGATTTTGGGAATAAAAGTTTAGGAGGGATTGAAGTTGTTAAAGGAATTTAGAGAACAAAGAATAAAAGAAATAAATCAATTAAGAACTGAAGGGGTCAATCCATATCCAAATAAGTTTGACAAAACACATACTAGTGAAATGATAAAAAGAGAATTTGGAGATTTAAAACCAGGAGAGGTAGAAGAAAATGCATTTGTATCTACTGCTGGAAGGATAATGTCTTTAAGAAAACATGGAAAAAGTGCGTTTTTCCATATTAAAGATTTTTATGGAAGAATACAAGCATATATTAGAAAAGACATTGTTGGAGACAAATTATATAACTTCTTTACAGAGTATATTTCAATTGGTGATATTGTAGGTGTTAAAGGAAGTGTGTTTAAAAGTAAAACAGGTGAAATTACAATTCTTGTAAAGGAAATAGAGCTTTTGAATAAACCTTTAAGGCCTATGCCTGAAAAGTGGCATGGTATTAAGGATAAAGAGTTATTGTATAGACAAAGATATGTTGATATGATTGCAAATGATGAAACGTTGAATAGATTTAGGATTAGGTTTGAAGTAATAAAATTAATTAGAGAATTTTTGAATTCAAAAGGATTTATTGAAGTTGAAACACCAATTTTGGAATATGTGACTGGTGGTGCATCAGCAAGACCTTTTGTGACACATTTGAATGTTTTTGATATTGATATGTATATGAGAATTGCAACGGAATTGTATTTAAAAAGATTTATTGTAGGTGGATTTGAAAGGATATATGAAATTGGTAAAAATTTTCGTAATGAAGGGTTATCGTATAAACATCATCCTGAGTTTACTTCAATTGAAGTTTATCAGGCTTATGCTGATTATGAAGATATGATGAATCTTACAGAGGAATTATTTGTTTTTATAGTTGAAAGGATATTTGGAACCACAAAGATAAGATATCAAGATATTGAGCTTGATTTTTCCAGACCTTGGAGAAGGGTGAAGATGAGAGATTTTATTAGAGAACATTTAAACGTAGATATATTAGAAGATTCTACAGATAAAATGATTGAAGTTTTAAAAGCACGTGAAGTAGAAGTGGAAATAAAAGACAGGGGACATATAATAGAGAAACTTTGGGATCTTGTCGAAGATAAAGTTGTTCAACCTACATTTTTATTGGAACATCCAGTTGAAATTTCACCACTTGCAAAAAAGCATAGAGAAGATCCACGTGTTACAGAAAGGTTTGAGTTAATAATCTTTGGAAGGGAAATGGCAAATGCATTTAGTGAGTTGAACGATCCAGTTGATCAATATGAAAGATTTTTAAAGCAAGTTGAGTTAAGAGAAGCAGGAGACGAAGAAGCTCAAATGATGGATAAAGATTTTGTAAGGGCACTTGAGTATGGAATGCCACCTACTGGTGGATTGGGAATAGGAATAGACAGACTTGTAATGTTGTTGACTAATTCACCTACAATTAGAGATGTTATAGCTTTCCCACTTGTTAGACCAAAATCTTTTGAAGAAGAAGAGCTAGATATAGAAGGGGGTTCGCAAGAATGAGAAAATGGTTTGAAAAGGCACACGGTGTAATTATTTGGACTATTGCTATTGCTTTTGTGGCTGGTATAGTAATTTGGTCTTTAACCTCTTATTTTTCTGCAAGGAAAAGTAAAATTGAATATTCTTTGAGTGATTCAGTAGCATTTTTAACAAAAGATGGAACAGCTTTAAATTCGGATTATTGGATTTTTCCATGGGATTTAGAAAAGTCATATAGTCAAGCATTATCTTATTACAAATTGACTGATGTTGATCCGGTTTTTGAAGAACCAATGTTAAAAACATCACTTTTGAATGACTTAATAGATACAAAAGTGGTGCTTTATTATGCGGAAGTTAGCAATATTAGACCAAGTAAAAGCGAAATTAAAGATGAACTTGAAAAACAAGTAAGTAAGATAAAGGAAAATGAAAACCTTTTGAAATATGTTGAACAAAATTTTGGTGGTTTGGAAAATTACAAAAAATCTATAGAACCTGATATTATTAAGTATTTAACTATTTCAAAAGTTAAAAATAAAATTGCCAAAATTGATGAGAAACAAATGGAAGAATACTATGAAAGTCACAAAGAGGAATTAATGAATAAGTATGATTCTGCAAATGTTGATTTTGTAAGCTTTTCAACCCAAGCTAGTGCAAATAATTTTATTACAAAAGCACTTATAGATGGTTTTGAAAAAGCTGCAACAGATCTGAATGTTTCTATTCAAAAGTATCCAAACCTTAAGAGGGGAATTTTGGACAAAAAATTTGAAGAAACGATTTTTTCTACACCAAATACTGTAGTAGGTCCAGTTCCTTTGGGGAGTAATTTTTTTGTATTTTATGTAAATGATTTAACTAATGTAGATACATTTGAAAAATTTTCGCTTTCGCAAGGTTATCAAGATGTTTTAAATCAGCTTCAGGGTGAAAAGTTTAGAAATGAGATTGAAAAGTTCAAAAAGGATAATAACGTTGGGTTTGTTATAAATAACGAAGTTTATAGGGTATGGAACGAAGTTTTAACAAAATCAGGAACTGATTTATTGAATGTGTATAAGAATTTAAATGGTATGGTATTTGATTTTAATTCAAACATAGTAAAAGAAGATGTTCCTGTTGAGATAAAAGCTGCATTTGTGACTTTGGTTGATAAGATGATAAAAGATGCGTCATTTACTAATAGTGAAATTATTGATGATGCTAAAAAAGAGTCAGATATTGTTTTGAAGAGTGTTTATAAAGATTATCCTGAATCATTTATTGCAACAAAAAAGATGAAAGAACAATATCCAGATAGAAAAGATGTATTGTTTAATTATTATACAAAGTTGTATTCTAAGATTAAACCGTATATAGAATATGGAATGCTTCAAAATGTTATGAATGATTTTATTGATTTATACGGTGGTTTGACAACTTTATCTGAAGCGACGGATATTTCATTAAATCAGAAAGCAGAAGTTCTTTATAATTTGTATGAAATAAATAAGATGCTTAAGGATGCGACAACTGCTAAGCAGTATCTTGAAAAATTAAAAGAAGCAACACCTACATATATGGATTTTGATGCGGCATTTAACGAACTTAATTTTATGAAAAACGCAACAAGCACTAATTAAGTAAAAAGAAATAAAAATCAAGTTCAAGCCCATTAATGGGCTTGAATTTTTTAGCACAACGAACTATTTATGGTATAATTTTTCAAGGGGTGATATTTTGCGGTTAGATAAATTTTTAAAGGAAACACGTATAATTAAAAGACGAACAATAGCACAGCAGCTTGCAAAAAATGGAAAGATTATTAGAAATAATATAGCATTAAAACCGGCCTCTGAGATAAGAAGTGGTGATGAACTTGAACTTTTTTTAAGGAGTAGGTTTTTAAAAATTAGAGTCTTAAGTGAGAAAGAATATGAAGTAATTGAAGAAAAAAAGATTTGGGGGGGATGAAATATGAGAAATATTGTAGAAAATCACGTGGAAGAAATGCTTGAGTTTTTAAGGTATGATAAGTCTCAATGGGGAAATATATGGGAAAAATTAAAATCCAAATTTTCAATTCTAGGAGAAATTGAAAAGAGTTTAGGTACTCCAAATTTTGATAAATTAGAAAGGAGAAATTTTGATAAATTTTTGTATGATTATAGAGAACTGGTGGGGAAGGATTCAATTGCAAAAAGAATCAGGCAACGCTCAGAAGAATTAGATTTAAAAAGAGAAGATTTTATAACATTTTTGGGAGTTTTTCCAAAAAGTGTGGATTGGATTGTTGTAGAAGAAAATGAAAAAAAAGTTATATTTGAAAATTTGTATTCATTATGGGAAAAAGGAGAACTTAATAAAGTTTCCGAAGCTGTGTTTCAATCTATTGTACATTTTAGAAAAGGAGAGGTAATGGGAAATTTTTACAATAAAGAGAAAATTTTCGAAGAAATAAATGAATTTTTGGCAAAAAAAGAAAAAGATAAGAGTTTTATGAAGTGCATTTGCAAAATTTTATATGAGAAAGTTCCATATTATAATTGGGTGGGATTTTATATGATAAATGATGAGGGGGTTTTAGAGTTAGGCGATTTTGTAGGTGAACCTACAGAACATGTAAAAATAAAAATCGGAGAGGGAATATGTGGTCAGGCAGCCGATTTGAAAAAAACATTTTTAGTTCAGAATGTTTTAAAAGAGACAAATTATTTGTCATGTAGTCCAAAGGTGAAAAGCGAAATTGTAGTTCCTATATTTAAAAATAAAGAGGTTATTGGTGAGATAGATATAGATAGTCATTATGTTTCACCGTTTGATGAAAGGGATAAAAAATTTTTAGAGGGAATATGTAGTATGGTTTCAGATTATCTTGATAAATAATGGAGGAGAAAATATATGAAGCAGCTTTTAAGGCTCCTAAAATATGCAAAGCCATACATGGCTTTATTTATAATAGCTATTTTAGTTGTTATTTCTCTTACCTTTGTTACTTTATTACCTCCACAAATTGTAAGAAGTGCTGTAAACAATTACATTACAAATGATAGCTTACCTACACCAGAAAGGTTTTCTGGTATTTTTAAAATGGCAGTGTATTTTATTATTTCTACATCTTTAATATTTGTTTTTGAATATATCTCAATTTTGATTACCACTTACCTTGGCGGAAAAATAGTTTATGACATAAGACGAGATTTGTTTCGTCATGTTTTAAAACTTCCTATGTCTTTTTTTGACAAACATCCAAGTGGTCAGATTACGACACGAATAGCAAATGATACTCAAAATGTTATGGAATTTTTTACATCTGTGGTTACAAGTGTATTTAATGATTTATTTTTGCTAACTGGAGTAATTATAATGATGTTAAGTGTAAGTAAGAATTTATTTTTAAATATTTCTTTCGTTTTTCCTGTTTTGATAGTTGCAATGCTTTTATTTAGATATTTTGATTTAAAGGCGTATAGAACTGTTAGAACAAGTATATCCAAAGTTAATGCTTATTTGGCAGAACATATTGCGGGGATGCCAGTTGTCAAATTATTTAATGCTGAAGATTTTGAAAGAAAAGAATTTGATAAGGTTAATAAAGATTTGTACAATGCTAGGATAAAACAAATGTATGTTTTTGCTATTTTTAGACCTACCGTTAGTACTTTATATAGGTTGGCAATTGCTGCGATAATTTGGATGGGAGCAAAGTATATTATTTTAAGAACTTTAAATTTTGGTGATTTATACGCGTTTATTGCTTATTTAGAATTGTTTATGAAACCACTTGAAGATTTATCCGAAAAGTACGATATTATTCAAAATACGGTAGCAAGTGCTGAAAAGATATTTACGTTGATGGATGAAGAGGAAGAACATTTTGGCGCTGAGAATGGTAAAAGGGAAATTGAAAAAGGTGTAGTTGAATTTAAAAATGTTTGGTTTAGATACAATGAAGAAAGGTGGATACTAAAAGATATAAATTTAAAATTTGAACCTGGAAAATTAATAGCTGTAGTTGGAGAAACTGGTGCGGGAAAAACTTCAATAATGAACCTAGTTAATGGGATGTATAGACTGCAAAAAGGGAAAATATTAATTGATAATTTAGAACTTGAAAAGTATAATATCCATTATTTGCGCAAGAATATTTCTGCGGTTCCACAGGATGTAGTATTGTTTTCGGGGAGTTTACTTGATAATGTGAGACTTTTTCATAAAGAAATATCTGAGGAAGAAGTTATCGAAGCTTTAAAAAAGGTGTATGTCTGGGATTTAATAGAAAGATTACCCAAGGGATTAAAAACAGAAATAATTGAAAGAGGAAAAGGAATTTCTGCGGGTGAAAGACAACTAATTGCGCTAGCACGTTCTGTATTGTTTGATGCTAAAATATTTATACTCGATGAAGCAACAAGCAATATTGATGTGCAAACTGAAGAAAGGATACAAAAAGCTGTTAGAAAATTATCGAAAGAAAAAACAGTCGTTATGATCGCGCATAGACTTGCAACAGTTGTAAATGCAGATGTTATATTCGTAATACATGATGGTAAAGTAGTGGAAAAAGGAACTCATAAAGAATTGATGAAAAAGAAGGGAATGTATTATAAACTTTATGAAGTGCAATTCAAAAAATAAAAGGTGCCGTGCACCCCTGCTTCGATTCTCTGAGACCTGAGCGTATCTCCACATCAGACTCAGGTCGAGTACCCCCACGGCACACACTTGCCTGCTTAGGGCTGCTTCCTTCCGGACCTGACCCGGTTCACAGGTAGTTGTTGCGTGGGACTCGGCCTTCAACGTCTTAGTGAAAACCGTTTTCAGACCTCAGATACCTCAGTAGGGGAATTAAGCCCCGCTAGGTGGATTTCGGGTTCAGGGGACCACCAACCCCCCGCTTAGCACGGCACCACATGATATTTTAACACTATTATTTATAATTGTCAAAGATTCATCTTTAAGAATATTGATGAAAGTTGAAAAAAAATAATAATGTGGTATTCTAAATATTTGTAAAAAAAGTGATAAATGGAGGGGAAAATATTAGGAGAAATTGGAATGTAATCTTTATAGTGCTTTTGATAGCTGTTTTTGCATTCTTTTTTAATTTTAATTCAGCAAAAAAGATATATATAAAAGGTGATAAATATTATGTGTCAAAATTTCTAGATTTTTTAAATAAAAATGGTTTAAAATATACTTTGGTAGACGAGGAAAATGCAGGCTTTATTATTGATTTAGATAACCTGGAAGTGGTTAATAACGATGGATTGGAATTTAACATAAGGTATAGTGATGAATTAATCAATAAAGTTTTGAAAAAGCTGTTTGAAGATGATTGTAAATATTTAATTTTGAATAACAACTTTTACCATGAAAATGCGTATTTTTACAAACACTTTACATTTGAAACAACTTGTGGTATAACTGTAATGGTGTTACCAGTGGAGTATGGGAGTTTGGAAATGTTTGTATTCCGAACTATTTTGAACATTATAAACAGAAATTATGTTTCATTTGAAAATGGATATCTTGTTACAAGTATGAATTTATATAAAGTCAGTAGAGAAAGGAAGCTAATTGGTATATATGATCCGATTTTGGATACTATGGAAATAATAGCCGATGAAAAAAACTAGTTAAGAGAGGTGAAAACTTTTGGAACCTATATTATCCGTTAAAAACCTAAGTACATGGTTTTATATGGAAGAGGGTGTTGTTAAAGCTGTTAACGATGTTTCGTTTGATTTACATGAGGATGAGGTTGTTGGAATTGTTGGAGAAACAGGTTCGGGAAAGAGTGTTACAGTAAAATCTATTATGAGGCTTATCCATAAGCCAGGGAAAATTGTTGGTGGTGAAATTATTTATAGAGGTAGGGGGAAAGAAGAAGATATTTTAAAGTTGTCTGCAGAAGAGATGTCCAAAATTAGAGGAAAAGAGATTAGTATGGTTTTCCAAGATCCACTTACCTCGTTAAATCCTCTTTATACAATAGGTGATCAATTAACAGAAACGATAATTAGGCACCAAAATGTTGACAGAAGGACTGCATGGGAAATCGGAATTGAAATGCTTAAAAAAGTTCAAATTCCCGAAGCAGAGAAGAGAATGGTTGCATATCCATTTGAATTTAGTGGTGGTATGAGGCAACGTGCAATTATTGCTATTGCACTTTCGTGTAATCCAAAAGTTTTAATTGCAGATGAGCCAACAACTGCTTTAGATGTTACAATTCAAGCACAGATTCTTGATTTGATGAAAGATTTGCAAAAGGAATTTAAAACAGGACTGCTGTTTATAACGCATGATTTGGGAGTTATTGCTTCTATGGCTGATAGAATAATTGTTATGTATGGAAGTAGGCAAATGGAAATAGCTTCTGCAGAAGATATATTCTACAAGCCAACACATCCATATACGCATATGTTGTTGCGTGCTATTCCAAGGCTTGATATGAAACAGGATAGATTAGAAGCAATTCCGGGGCAACCTCCGAGAATGATAGATGTACCTAATGTTTGTCCATTTGCACCAAGGTGTCCAAGGCGTTTGGATAAATGTTCTAAAGAACTTCCAGAGCTTACAGAAATTGAACCAGGACACTTTGTAAGATGTTTCAATCCCGTTCTAGATAGGAAAGAATCGGAGGCGATGAGGAATGAATGAAATAATAAAAAATGACCCCATAATAAAAGTGGAGAATTTGAAAAAATATTTCCCCATTTCAAAAGGTTTCTTGGTAAAGAAACACGTGGGAGATGTGAAAGCGGTTGATGATGTTTCGTTTGAAGTGAGAAAGAAGGAAACATTTGCGTTAGTGGGAGAATCAGGTTGTGGTAAGACAACTACCGCAAGGACAATGCTTAGATTGATTAATCCAACGGGTGGAAAAATAAAGGTGTTTGGAAAAGATATTTCAAATCTTAGCAGAAAAGAGTTGCTTCCATTTAGAAGAAAAATGCAAATAGTTTTTCAAAACCCAATAGGTTCACTAAATCCAAGAATGACAATAGGACAAATTTTGACAGAACCTTTATTATTTCACAAGATAGTATCTGATAAAAAAGAAGCCTATGATAGAGCTGTGGAAATCTTAAGAATGGTGGGATTAAAGCCATATCATATGGATAGATATCCTCACCAGTTTAGTGGAGGACAAAAACAAAGAATAGCTATTGCAAGGGCTTTATCAGTTGACCCGGAAATTATATTTTTAGATGAGCCAACTTCTGCATTAGATGTTTCAGTTCAAGCACAGATAATTAATTTGTTTTTGAAATTCCAGGAAGAGCTTAATCTTACTTATGTTTTTATTTCTCATGATTTATCGCTTGTAAGATTTATAAGCGATAAGGTTGCCGTTATGTATTTGGGGAAAATTGTTGAAATGGGTGATGTTGATGAAGTATTCGAAAATCCAATTCACCCATATACAAAGGCTTTATTATCTGCATCTCCGATACCTGATCCAAAAGTTGAGAAAAATAGAAAAAGGATAATTTTAAGTGGAAATGTCCCAAGTCCGATTGCAAGACCGAGTGGATGTTTCTTCCATCCGAGATGTCCATATAAAACGGAAAAATGTGAAAAAGAATATCCAAATATGTATAAAATTTCTGAAAATCACCAGGTATCATGTTACCTGGTAGAAAACGAGGGGGTGTGAGTTTATGAAGAAGCTCGCAGTATTTTTGGTGGTATTGGCAGTGGTGTTTTCATTTGCTGCTCAACTTCCTTATATAGGTGCTGATGCAAACGGTAAGCCAGGTGGACAGTTTGTCTTGGGAACACTAAGTGGGCCAAAGACCGTTAATGATGTTACCGCAAAAGAAACAAGTTCTACAGATGTTATTGAGATGTTTATGAGTTATGGTGGAACACTTATTGAAAGACATGGTGTAGATATGAAATTTTATCCTGCAATTGCCGAAAGTTGGGAAGGACCAAGGTTGACAGCAGATGGTGGTATGGAAGTTATTTGGCATATTAGAAAAGGGGTAAAATTTAGCGATGGTCAACCACTTACAGCTGATGATATTGTCTTTACATTAAACGAAATTTATACAAATCCTGATATTCCAAGTTCAATGCAAGATGTTTTGAAAAGTACACATGGTTATTTGCCCAAAGCAGAAAAAATTGATGATTATACTGTAAGAATGTACTACCCTGAACCATTTAGACTTGCATTTAGATACTTAGGTGGAATGTATATTTTCCCAAAACACATTGCAGAAGAATATGTAAAAAATGGAAACTTCCAAGAATTTTGGACAGTTGATTCAATTAACAAAGGGGAAGTTGTAGGGCTTGGTCCATATATTCCCGTGGAATATGTTCCCGATCAATACATAAAGTTTGTAAAAAATCCATATTACTGGAAAAAGGATGCTAATGGAAATCCTCTTCCGTACTTTGATGAGGTAATTTATAAGATAATTTCCAACCAAGATGCAATGAGACTTGCGTTTGAAAATGGTGAAATAGATGTTTATGGACCCAGAGGAACAGAATTTGCAGAATTAAAGGAAAAAGAAAAAGAGCTTAATATAGTAGTAACAACAGCAGGACCAGCATTTGGAACATTGTTTATCACATTTAATTGGAATACACCAGATCCGATCAAGAGAAAATGGTTTAGAAACGAGTACTTCAGAAAAGCAGTAGCATATGCAATAGATAAGGAATCTATAATTGATACTCTTTACAACGGACTTGCTATTCCACAATGGTCACCTGTATCCATGAGTTCTCCATATTACAACGAAGATGTTGTAACAAAATACGAATTTGACCTTGATCTTGCAAGGGCTATGCTTGAAATGGGTGGATTTACATGGGATGAAAATGGTCAACTTATCGACGAGGACGGAAATCCTGTTAAATTCTTGCTTACAACTAATGCAGGAAATAGAGTTAGAGAAGGAGCGGCAAATATAATTCAAGATGCATTGAAAAAATTAGGTATGGATGTTACATTTACACCAATTGATTTCAATACATTGGTACAAAAATTATTAAATACAGGTGATTGGGAGTCAATAATTATAGGATTAACTGGTGGTGACGAACCGCAAAGTGGTGCAAATGTATGGAAAGTAGATGCAGGATTGCATTTCTGGAATTACTCACCAGATACTGCAGAATATGTAGATAAAAATGATTATTATTTACCAGATTGGGAACTTGAAATTGATAAGATTTTCAAAGAAAATGTGGCAATTTTGGATGAAAATATTGTAAAGGATTACTTTGCAAGATTCCAACAATTGGTATCCGAGCATTTACCATTGATTTATACTGTAAACCAATTAAGGATGTACGCATATAGAGCAAACTTGAGAAATGTTAAGATAGGACCACTTGGTGGAACAACCTGGAATATTTATGAAGAATGGAGAGAACAATAATATTTTATAGCAGCAGGCGCGTCCTGCGCCTGCTTTCTTATTAAAATTCAAAGAGAGGTGACTGAGATTGCTAAGGTATATAGCACGTAGATTAATTATATTGATTCCAGAACTTTTTATAATTTCTTTGTTGGTTTTTTTGATAATGCAAGCAGCACCTGGGGATTTTTTAGATCAATACAGGCTTGATCCATCTGTGTCTAAAGAATTTATTAAATCTCTCGAGGAACAGTATGGTCTTAATAAGCCTATTTTGACTCAATATTTTTTGTGGTTGAAAGGATTATTTAAAGGAGATTTTGGATATTCATTTTATTATAGAAGACCTGTTATGGATTTGATTGGAGAAAGGGTTTTAGCCACGTTGATATTGTCGTTATATTCTTTTGTTATTTCGTGGATTGTGGGTATTATATTGGGAATTGTTTCAGCTTTAAAGAAATACTCTTTTTGGGATAAGTTTTTGACAATAATAGCATTTACTGGAATTGCGATACCTGGTTTCTTTTTAGCGCTTTTGTTGCTTTATATGGCAGCAAAGACTGGGTGGTTCCCAGTAGCAGGTATGTACGATGTTAATCATGGGAAAATGACTGTTTGGGAAGGTTTTAAAGATATTTTCTGGCATATGCAGCTTCCAGCGTTTACCTTAACATTTGGCGGTTTCGCAGGATTAATGAGGTATATGAGGGGTAGTTTACTTGATGTTTTAAACGAAGATTATGTTGAATTTGCAAGGGCGAAAGGTATGCCTGAACGCGTAGTTATCTTTAAACACGCAGTTAGGAATGCAATAAATCCTTTGATAACGATGTTTGGTTTTAGTTTATCTGGACTCCTTGGAGGAGCCGTAATTACGGAAACGATCTTTTCGTGGCCAGGACTTGGAAGATTAGTTTATCAAGCATTGCAACAACAAGATATGTACGTTGTTATGGCAAGTACGGTAATAAGTGTTATTATGTTGATCATAGGTAATTTGGTTGGTGATATTTTATTAGCAGCAGTTGATCCAAGAATTAGGTTGGAATAGGAGGTAGTAGTTAATGGCGAAAAAAGAAGAAATAAAGAAGAAAAATAATAATGAAAATATAGATTTTGAGGAAGTGTATCTTACAAGAGGTCAATTAATGTGGCGAGCTTTTAAAAAGAACAAACTTGCGATGGTAGGATTATGGACATTAATTGTTTTATATGTTATGATGTTTGCAGCTGATTTCTTGTCACCATATAATCCTTTTGAGCAAAGTCTGAAACATTCATATGCACCTCCAACAGATGTTTCTTCTGTGTATAAAGTGGGAGATTTTGAGAAAAAAGTAGGTTTATATGTTTTACCATATATAAGTTATGTTGATAAATTGGATTATACGAGAAAGACTAGAGAATTGATTTTTCCAAGTAGGATAACATTTGAGTATAAAGGCGAATTAATCACGTTGGTGTTAAATAATGCAAAATATTTGCCAAGGGATAACTTTGGAGGTAAAGTTATAAAGGTTAATGATCTAGAATTTACTTTAAAAAGAGAAGAGTATGCGTTTGTAAATGGCGAATGGAAAAAGGTTGCATCCTCAAGTGAAAAAACTGATTATTTTGTAAGAGGTATTAACGATGATGTGTTATTAAAAGGTGAAGCGTTTTTAGAGAACAATAGTTCAACAGCAAAGAGTGTTTTATTTGGAAAATATGGTTTTAAATTAGGTGTTTTAAATGAAAAAGGAATTGACAAGGTAGGATTAAAGTACACGATTAATTATATTAAATACGAGGATGAAAATGGAAAAAAACATATATTGTTTGGAAAAAATTTAAAAATAAAAGATTATGATTATAAATATTATCCTGTAAAGTGGTTTGTAAAAAGTTGGGGACCGAAGAGAAAAGACTATGGAAGAGTTGGTTATGTCTTTTGGATAATACCGCTGAAATATCATTTATATGGCGTAGATAATTATGATAATAATGAATTTGTAAGATTATATATAATGGGTTCTGATGAATTTGGAAGAGATGTTTGGTCAAGGTTAATTTTTGCATCGAGAATATCGCTTTCAATAGGTTTTATAGGATTAGCTATTACGTTGACATTATCCTTATTCTTTGGCGGAATTGCAGGTTATTATGGTGGGGTTGCCGATGAGTTATTGATGAGATTTACAGAGATTATAATGGCAATTCCAGGATTTTATTTATTGATTTTGCTAAGGTCATTGTTGCCAATGGATATCCCATCTTCTCAAGTTTACATTTTGCTTGTATTTATTTTGTCGTTTATTGGATGGGCGGGACGTGCAAGGATTATTAGAGGAATGGTATTATCGATAAAGAGAAATGAATTTGTTGAAGCAGCCTATGCACTTGGGTATCCCGATTCAAAGATTTTGTGGAAGCATGTTATCCCCAATACAATGACGTATATGATAGTGACTTCGACTCTTGCAATTCCAGGTTATATCTTGGGTGAAGCAGGATTGTCATTCCTTGGACTTGGAATTAGGGAACCGTCTGCATCGTGGGGATTGATGATGGCAAGAGCACAAGATATATACGTATTACAAAATGCCCCATGGCTTTTGATACCAGGTATATTTATATTTGTGACTGTTTTAGCTTTCAATTTCGTTGGTGATGGATTAAGAGATGCGTTTGATCCAAGGGCACTAGGATAAAAAGTTTTTCTTAGTTTTTTAAATAAGAAACACCCCCGAAGTGATAAAGTAAACCAACACTAGGGGGTGTTTCTTTTTGGAAAAAGAAATGGTGAAAGCTTGATAAAAATAGTGTTTATAAATATTATCGCATTTAAAAGCAAATAATGTGGTATTAGAGGTAAAATCACCTCAATATAATAAAAGCAGGGAATTTCCCTGCTTTTTATGGCGGAGGCGGTGGGACTCGAACCCACACGGGGGTGTAACCCCCACCGGTTTTCAAGACCGGCCCCTTAGCCAATTCGGAACACGCCTCCACTGAACATTATAACATATGTTTGGAAAAATTCAAGAGTATTTTTTCGAATTTTCTGAGAATTTTTGTTACAAAAAATTCGTGGTTTGTATCTATTGGATTTACTTTTATTAAATATGCTTTTATAAAAAGGCCAAATAACATATCGGTAAATATTTGATCACCAATCATTGCAAATTTAAAATTATTTTTCTTTCCATAATTGTTTACTATATACTTTTTAAATTTAAATGGCAAAGGTTTTTTTGCAAGCCATATGGTTTCTATATCGTAATTTAGGGGTCTAGGTTTTCCGTTGGATAAGATTAAGATTTTGGCATTTTTCTTTTTCAAAAATTCAAATATTTCAATAATTTCGTTGGGAATCTCTTTTTCTTTCCAAGTGTTTATTGTGTTATCAAAATCGAATATAAAAAAATTAAATCCTTTATCAAGAAGTTTGTTAAAATCTATGTCAGTAACCTTTTTTAAAATTTCCATTTTAAACCTCCATTTAGAAATGTTCTGAAAGACCCAAACCTACAAAAAGCTTTTGTTTAGCGTAGTTAAAAATTATAAATAGATCATCTTTCCACTTTTTTCTTGGATCAGGTGGTGGAACAATATATTTGAATGAAATGTAAAGTGAATTTTCAAGAAAATAGCTATTAGAATTAAAAGGATATGTTAATGATAAGGATATAAGATATCTATTTTGGTTAAGTGAAGCTTTTATTCCTCCTTCAATTAAAGGAAAATCAATACTTTTTGTATTATAAATAAATAAAGTAGGTGAAATTGAAAAGTTATTAATGTTTAAAAATAAGGCATCAAGATAAATTTTGTGTACAAAATTTTCTAGAGGATTAAAAATCCAGGTTATGTTAAAAAAATCCTCAGAATATCCGAGCAACATTTGATAGGAATCACCAAAACTCCAGCCAAGCCCGAAATCTATTGAAGTTGATAAAATAAATATTGATGAAAGTATAAAAAGAAAAGTTAAAATTTTTTTCATTTATAATCCCCCTTTAAAATTTCAAATTTTTCAAATTTTAGTGATATACTTTCAGTGCTTTTATCAGTAGTGAAAAGTATTTCTTTTAATTTGTTGTTGTTGAATTTGACTAATATTTTTGTTGGTTCAAGACCCAAGCGTTTTAAAAAAGTATAACCTGCAGGTATCAAAGACAAGTTATCTCCTTTTTCAAATATAGTAAAAAGTGATGAAGACAAGAAACTTGAAGTAGTCATGATAATTTCGTATACAAGGTTTATGTTGAAGTCAGAAATATTGGAAATTGTATAATTTTTGTATTTATAGTATGTTGCTGAATTTAATGTATTTGCTTCAATATTTATATCTTTTAAGAACTCAGGAGACTTTATAAGGATATCAAAATGTTCGAGATTGAGTATTGTCGCTTCAAATGATATGTTATTCTTAAAATTTGTTCCATTTTTGTCTATTACATCAAAATTTACAGAAAGATCCACAAAAAAATCTCTAAAGCCCGATGTATTTTCAACAAATTCAAAAATTCCAGAAAAAGATATTGAAATCAAAAAGAAAGTTATTAAAATAGTAATTTTTTTTATATAAATCACCTCATTTCTTCGTGGGATAACATAAGGTCTTTTAATGATTTTGAAATAATCTTTAAATCAAATTCGTCAAATTCCTCTTTATCATCAAGTAATTTTAAACTTTCATCCGACGAAAGTGTAGAAAATTCTTCAAGTCTTTCAATAGGAATTTCATCGGTGGTATTTTCAAATTTCATACTATTTAACTGTTCAATAAGAGAATTTTCAACTATATCTTTGTCTTCATTTGAGTTTGAAACGATTTCTTCGATTTCATCTATTTCTTCGAGTATCTCATTTATCTCTTCTTCAGATGATTTTTCTTTTTCTTCTTCTTCTTCTTTTACAACTTGTATATAGTCTTTTAATGTCTCATTATTTATTTCAACTTTTTCAACTTTTTCTTCTTTGATGTTGTTAGATTTTTCAACCTTGTTAACGGTGTTTTTTGATTCTAAGGCGTTTTCAACTAATTTTTCTGGTTCTTTATCTAATTCTTGTTTGGGTGTATCATCGAAGAATTCAGATAAGAATGAAAGATCTTTATTAATCAAATCTTCAAAATTAATTGTAGCCTTTGTGTTTTCAGGGAAAAGTTCTTCGGTATTTTCGACAATTATACTTGGAGTCTTTATAGGTTCAGGTTTTATTTCTTCTACAGGTACAGGATAAGTTTTTTTGGCTTTCCATACCCTAATTTCCATGAACAAAAGTATTGTGAAAGATAAAGAGAAAGTTATTAAGAAAAGAATAAGTTTGAAATTACTTTTATTATTTGTAGTATTTGTGGAAACTGGTACTTCTGTTGGATGGTATTTTTTTATCCAGTTACTCCACTCGGAAGTTTCAGTAGATTCTTTTTGTATCGAGTTTAATAATTTACCTATAATTGGGTTATCTTTATAGTTTGAAAGATATGCCTTTGCTTTATCATAGTTTCCAATCATAAATGCACTGATTCCCGCCTTAAATTTCAAAGAATTATCGTATCCTTCTATTGAAGGATCAAGAACAAGAGCTTTTTCAAAGTACTCTAGTGCTTTTTTGTAGTTATCTTGCTGATAGGCATTTAACCCCGCTTGATAATATTCAATTGCTTCTTTTTGAAAACCAAAAATGGTCAATGCAAAAAATAAAATGAAAATTGCAGAGATTTTTTTCATTTTAACTCCCCTTTTGAGAATCTATTAAGGCAAGGAAGTCATCATTTGATTTTGTTTCTTTTAGTTTATTGAGTATTAGCTTTAACCCCTCCTCTTCATTCATAGAAGAAAGCATTTTTCTTAAAAGCCATATTTTTTTTATTTGTTCCATTGAGAGCAACAATTCTTCTTTTCTAGTACCAGATAATGTAATGTTTATTGCTGGAAAAATCCGTTTGTTCGCAAGTTGTCTTGAGAGTACAAGTTCCATATTTCCTGTTCCTTTGAATTCTTCAAATATTACTTCATCCATTTTAGACCCAGTTTCTATTAAAGAAGTTGCAATTATTGTCAAACTTCCTCCTTCTTTTATATTCCTGGCAGCACCAAAGAAGTGTTTAGGTTTGTATAGTGCAGCAGGGTCAACACCTCCGCTTAATAATTTTCCACTTGGTGGAACGTTAATATTATAAACTCTTGCAAGTCTTGTTAGACTGTCAAGTAATATTACAACATCGTGACCATATTCAACAAGTCTTTTAGCCATTTCAAGTGTTAATTCTGCTTTTTTGATTTGTTTATCAGGTGGCATGTCAAAAGGTGCAGCAATAACTTTTGCGTTTACCGATTCCTTAATATCTGTTACTTCTTCAGGCCGTTCATCAATAAGCAGAACTATTCTAATGGTATCCGGATAATTTCTAGCAATTCCATTTGCGATTTCTTTTAAAATAGTTGTTTTACCAGCTTTAGGTGGTGCTACAATCATTCCCCTTTGACCTTTTCCAATAGGTGAAAAGAGATCAATTATTCTCGTTGAAAGTGTATCTTTATCCGTTTCCAGGATGTATTGGGTATCCGGATAAGAAGGTGTTAGGTTTTCAAAATTTACTCTTTCATTTGCAAGTTCTGGATCTTTATAATTGATTGCTTCAATTTTAATCATAGCGAAAAATCTTTCATTTTCTTTTGGAGGACGAATAACTCCAGAAATTATATCTCCTGTGTTTAAATTGAATTTTCTTATTTGTGAATTAGAAATATATATATCTTTTGAACTTGGAAGCATACTTTCCATACTCCTTAAAAATCCAAAACCATCAGGGTGTACTTCCAGTACTCCTTCTCCAAAAAAGTAACCTTCAGATTGGGCTCTTGCTTCCAAAATGGCAAATATCAAATCTTGTTTGCGCATTGAGGTATATCTTGCAATATCGTATTCTTTGGCTAACTTATATAATTCTTTAATTGTCATCTTTTCCAAATCTTTTATGTTGAAGGTTTCAACATTCAATTATATCCCTCCTATTTTGTTCTAAAGAGTCTATCTCCTGCGTCGCCAAGTCCTGGGAGTATATAACCTTTAGAATTTAGCTTTTGGTCTAAAGAAGCAGTATATATAATGACATCTGGATGTTCCTTATTTATTTTTTCAGTACCTTCTGGTGAGGCAATTAATGTGACAAGTATAATGTTTTTGGCGCCGTTTTTCTTTAATATATCTAATGCTTTTACAGAAGATACACCTGTTGCAAGCATTGGATCAAGTACAAAGACGATAGAATTTTCAGTTATTTTTGGAAATTTTGCGTAATATTCCACGGCCTCTAAGGTTTTTGGATCCCTATATATCCCAATGTGGCCTACTGAAGCATTGGGTAGTAGTTGTAGTATACCATCAGACATACCCAAGCCTGCCCTTAAAATAGGTATTATTACCACATCTTTATCATTAATAAAATATCCTTTAGTTTTTTCAAGTGGTGTTTCTATTTCTGTTTCAAATATTTCTATATGTCTAGTGGCTTCATATGCTATTAGAAGTGTGATTTCTTTTAGAAGTTCTCTAAATTCTTTTGGGCCAGTATCTTTCCTTCTCATGAGAGTTAGTTTATGTTTAATTAATGGATGTTCTACTACGTTAATTTTCATTTTGATTTCCTCCTTTTATTATATTTTCAATTTGTTCTAACATATCTACTCTCATTAGACGTGTTATAAAATCATCTAAATCTCCATCTAGCACTCCTTGTAAATTATAGGATGTATAATTTATCCTATGATCAGTTACCCTATTTTGTGGAAAATTATACGTTCTAATTTTTTCACTTCTTTCTCCTGAACCGATTTGTGATTTTCTATTTGAACTTATCTTTCTTGATTGTTCTTCTAGTTTTAATTTATAAAGCCTAGCCCTTAGAATGTTCATTGCTTGTTCTTTATTTTGGAGTTGAGAACGTTCTGATTGGCAAGTTACCACGATGCCGGTAGGTATATGTGTAATTCTTACAGCGGATTCAGTTTTGTTTACATATTGTCCTCCTGCACCCGATGCCCTATAGGTGTCAATTCTTAAGTCGGTGGGATTTATCTCTATTTCTACATTTGAGACTTCTGGAAGAACGGCAACTGTAGCAGTAGAAGTATGTATCCTTCCGCCTGATTCTGTGGAAGGGACCCTTTGAACTCTATGTACACCACTTTCGTATTTTAATAAATTTCCAACATTTTTTCCTTTTATTTTAACAATGACCTCTTTATATCCACCTAAATCTGTTTGGTTTTCATCAATTATTTCCGCTTTAAATCCCTTTTTTTCAACGTACCTTAGATACATTCTAAGTAAATCAGCCGCAAAAAGTGCAGCTTCATCTCCACCAGTTCCAGCTCTAATTTCTAAAAATACATTTTTACCTGTGTATTCATTTTTTGGAAGTACTAATGTTATTAATTCTTGCACTATTTTTTCTTGGTCTTTGTCTAATTTTGCAATCTCAAGATCATACCCTTCAGGCATTTCTTCTTTCCATAGTTCTTTTTCTTCTTCAAACTCTATATATTTTTTTGAAAGTTCGACAATTTCTTTCATTTTAGAATATTTTTCCGAATACTCTTTGATTTCTTCCGGTGAAAGTTGTGAACTTAGTTTTTCTTCAAGATTTTTGAGTGTTTTCGTGCTCCATTCATTAATTTGTTTTACTATCTTAATGTTCTCCATCCTAGCTTTTTAGACACCTCCTCAACATTACGAGCATTTTCAAAAACAGTTTCTTTTGTAATTAATCCTTTTAAGAAAGCTTGAATAAGTGCATCGTCAAATAAAATATTACCTTGTTTTTGGCTTGTTTGCATTATACCTTCGATTTGATGGAGTTTGTTTTCCCTGATAAGATTTTTGATGGCTGGTGTTGCAATCATTATTTCATCAATAGCAACTACTCCAAAGTCTTTTTTTGGAACAAGCCTTTGAAATACAGTTGCGATTAGTGTGTTTGCAAGTTGAAGCGCAATTTGTTTTTGCTGATGTGCGGGAAAAACATCTATTATTCTTTCTGGAGCTGCGGCAGCTGAATTTGTGTGTATAGTTGCAAAGACAAGATGGCCTGTTTCTGCGGCTGTGAGTGCTAGTGAAATGGTTTCTAAATCTCTCATTTCTCCAACCAGTATTACATCAGGATCTTGTCGCAGTGCGTATTTTAAACCATTTGTAAAACTTTCTGTGTCCGTTCCCACTTCCCTTTGATGTATTAATGATCTTTTTGATTCGAAAACATATTCTACAGGATCTTCTATTGTGATTATGTGATAAGCATATCTTGTGTTTATATGTTCCACCATAGCAGCTAGTGTTGTTGATTTTCCACTTCCTGTTGGTCCAGCGACAAGAACAAGTCCGTGGTCCTTTTCAGAAAAATCCTTTAGGATTTCTGGCAATCCAAGTTCGTCAATTGTCCTTATTTTTTTTGTAATGAGTCTCAAGGCAAGAGTTGGATTTTTTCTTTCAAAATAAAAGTTTGCTCTAATTCTTAAATCATGCATTGAAAAAGAAAAATCTATTTCTTTTTTATTTATTTTTATTCCCAAGTCTAAAAAAATGTTATCGACTGTGTTTTTGATTTCTTCTGCTGTTGGAATGGGAAATGTTTTTAAGGAAATTAATTTTCCATCTACCCTTGCCATGATGGGTAGTCCAGAAGTTATGTGTACATCAGATGCCCTTAATTCTTTTGCTTTTAGAATTACTTCATCTAAGTTTAACCCCATCATATTAATCCCCCTCTATTTTGTAGTTTTTTCCAAATAAAAATGATAGTTTTTTTAGAGTTTCGTCCTCAGTAGAATTTGACAGAATTACTTCAATTTCCTTAGTTATACCAAATTTTCTTTGAATATATTGTTCAAGAAAACTTTTTTTGTCTTTAATTAGTTCAAAATGTAGTTTTTTGCTGTAAGGAAATATCAGTTTGATTTTGTCTGATCCTTCTTGGATTTTTGCAAATGAAAGCCCAATATACAACGAAAGATCACCGTTTATCTTAAGGTCTTCTAGAACTTCATCAAATTTGGGTATGTCTTTTTCCATAATTTCAGTTTTTTCTGATTCGATATTTTCTTCTATTTTTTTATTTTCTTTTTTGATATTTTCTATTACTTTGTTTGTAGTTTTGTTGTTGTTTTCTTTAAAATTTATAAGATTTAAAAATCCGAGTTTTACAAGAATAATCTTTTCTTCAGAATATTTTATGTCTTTTAAGATATCGGATAAAGGTTTTAGAAGATTAATAAATTCAGTGTTGTTATTTTCTTCAATTAACAATAGTATTTTTTCAATTGTTTGAAATAAGAATGTTTCAAAATCTTTTCCGCTATAGTATACTTCATCTATTATTTTTAAAATATTAATAATATTACCTTCTTTGATGTTTTTTAATAAATTATCTATAAGTTCTTCTGAAACTAAACCTAATGTATTTCTTACATCATTTATGTCAATATTATTTTTCGACGATTTAGCTACTTGTTCTAAGATTGTGAGTGCATCTCTGAGTCCACCGTTTGCGCGTTTTGCTATCTCTATAAGGGCATCTTTTGTGGCATTGAATTTTTCTTTTTGGCATACAAATTCCAATCTATCTACTATATCTTTTAATGGTATATTTTTGAAATCTATAACTTGACATCTCGAAATAATTGTTTGTGGGATTTTTTCAGGATTTGTTGTTGCAAGTATGAAAACAACATTTGATGGAGGTTCTTCCAGGGTCTTTAGAAGGGCGTTAAATGCTTCCCTTGTGAGCATGTGTGCCTCATCTATGATATATACTTTATATTTTCCTTGAGCAGTGTGATATCCTACTGTTTCTCTTATTTTTCTAATTTCATCTATTCCTCTATTTGAAGCCGCATCAATTTCAAGAACATCCATAAAATTTCCTTTATCTATTGAAATGCAAGAGTTACATACATTACAAGGTTCTGCATCTTTTCTATTTTCACAATTTAAAGATTTTGATAAAATTCTTGCGATGGTTGTTTTACCAGTGCCTCGTGGACCTGCAAATATATATGCATGTGAAACATTGTTATTTTTTATGGAATTAATAAATAGTGTTTTAACGTGGTCTTGGCCAACTATTTCCGAAAATTTTTTTGGTCTGTATTTTCTGTAAAGAGTTTCCATATTTACACCTCGTTTATGAATTTTTCTATTTTTTCTAGTGCTTCTTTTCTCGAAAGCTCGGATAGATTTATCCACAAGGCATTTTTATATCGTCTCAACCATATTATTTGTCTTCTGGCAAAATGTCTAGTGTTTCTTTTAATCAAATGTATAGCGGTTTTAATATCGTATTTTTTTTCAAAGAAATTTATTAGTTCTTTGTACCCAATTGTTTGAAAGGCATTAATATCTTTGGAGTATTTTTCGGTTAACATTTTTACTTCGTCGATTAATCCATTTTTTATCATTAAATCAACTCTATAGTTTATTCTTTCATATAATTCATCTCTGTTTCTCGTTAATATTAGTATTTTGTAATCACTTGAAATTTTATCTTGTTTGTGCAAATCCGAGATTTTCTTTCCTGTTTTGAAAAAAACCTCAAGTGCTCTAATGGTACGTTTCAAATCACAAGGATGAATTTTTGCTGCATATTCAGGATCGTATTTTAGAAGCATTGTCCTCAAAATACCGGGTTCATTTTTCTCAAGTTCATTTAATTTTTTTCTTATATTTTCATCTCTTGGTGCTCCTTCAAAGAATCCCTTTACTAGTGCGTCGATATATAATCCTGTGCCACCTACAAATAATGGCAGAATACCTTTTTCTTCTAATTTATTTTTGATTTCCAGAGCTTCCTGTCTAAAGTAAAATGCATTATAATATTCATCTGGATAGATATGGTCTATTAGATGGTGTTTTACTTTTTGCTGTTCTTCTTTAGAAGGTTTTGCTGTTCCGATATCCATTAATTTGTAAATTTGTCTAGAATCAAGGGAAATAATGTGGGCACCTAATCTTGTGGAAATTTCGATTAACAAATCTGTTTTTCCAACAGCGGTTGGACCTGTAATTATGCTATATTTCATATCTCACTCCACCAATATCTCAATTTTAACATCTTCACCTTTCATGTTATTTGTTTCCGTAAATATCACAACTTTTTTTGCTAAAAGTTTTATTTTCTTTTTACTGTCTTTTAAATCAACACTTTTTTCCAGAGTAATTTCGCCTTTAGTTCTATTATAGTAGAACTTAAAAGCTTTTGCAACAATACTACCTTTACTGATGAATATTTTATCGTTTTTTCCTGTTCCACGGAAATCTTTTTCTTTTAGATTAAATTCAAGGTTTTCACATTTTATTGAAATGGTTTCCGTACTTTTAGAATCGTGGATTGTTAACGAAGCATCTTTAAGTGTTCCAACTTGTGTTTCAACATTGTAATTCAAATTTGTTCCTTCGATTATTCCATTTTCAAATTCTATCTTTACGTTATTTTCCGAGACTAATGTGCTCCACTTGTTGTTTATTTTTTTTATAACCATCTTTTGAGTTAAGAGTTTGAGATTATCTTCGTCAATTCTTAATAAAATACTTCCTTCGTATTTTATTAAGTTGTCAGTTGGTTCAATATAATCGGAAGAAACGTGTATAGTTTTTGTAAAAAAGATGAGTGAAACTATTAAAAAAAAGGATATTGCAATTTTTTTCATGAAAAGTGCCTCCTTAAATATTCCTGTGACAGTTTAAAAACCTCTGTGGAAATTTCAAATGGATTTAACGAATTAGTCTGATATATAATTTTGTGAGGTGCCTTTTCTAATCGATTATTTGTAATTTTATTTGTTCTTGATATTGTTGAAAACATCATATAGTCAACAGCATTTTTTAAATTAGTTTGAAAGTTTGAGCTTATATAAAACAAAAAATCGGCTTCTGGTATTCCGTATACCCAACTCCCAGAAATATAATTTTCAAAAGGTTTAAATTCTATTGGGAAAGTTAATGTTTTTATCATTGCCTCCCGAATGGAGTCTTTTAATATTTCATCGTTAAAAGTATTCAAATTGAAGGCATGTATCTTCATCTTGCCTGGAATTTCCTCATCAGGAAAGTATTTTTTTACAAAGTTTATTAACGTTTTTTGAGATTTGAATCCATCTATTCCTTTAGAAGCTTTATAAAGTGTTCTTAGTTGTTCAACAATTCCAAAAAGTGATAGACCATATAAAAAATGGAATGTTTTTTTTATTTCAGGGAATAGTTTCTTGGTCTTAAGGTATGATATGTTATATGAACCTGTTTTAAGATAAAAATACACAGGTATACAGGAAAAACCTGTACAATGTATTTCATTAAATAAGTCATATTTTTCAGATACGTTAAAGAATGCCGGAATAGATAGATATAATATTGAATCACCACCAAAAGCGAGGGTCAAATTCTTTTCTCCTTTCATATATGAATTTTAAAGAATGTTCGTATATCTCTTTGTAGAGGTTGAATTGATACCAGAAATAAGGAATCCTATAATATATTACCACATTTGCTTTTTCTAAATCAACATACTCAAGTTCTATCTCTTTCCATGTATCTATGTAGTACATAAGTTCCATTTGATCTTTCGGAAAATCATTCGGTTTTCTTTCAAAAGTGCTTGCAACTACAAAATCAGCCCCCATTTCTATTGCTTCACTTACTGGAGTAGGAGATAAAACACCACCATCTGTATTTTGGGTTCCAGCTATCCATAGTGGTGAAAAAACACCTGGTACGGAGGAACTAGCCATTACGGCATCTACTAAGAATCCTTCTGTAATAAGCAGAGATTTTCCTTCTAATGTATCAAACGTTATTATTCCAATTTTATATTTTAGATCACTAAATTTTTTTCTTTCAAAAAGATATCTAAAAAATTTGTAATACTGATCAATAGGTACTAATGCTCTTTGGAATATTGACCAAATACTTGATTTTTCAAGTTTTTCGGTATATGTTTTGAAATCTGGCAAAAACTTTTCTATACCTTCGGAAAATTTTTCGTACACAATTTGACTATTACCGTATAGACCATATAATGCTGCGACAATTGCACCAGCAGAAGCTCCCGTTATTATATCAGGTTTTACATTATATTCCTCCAAAAATTTAAGTGTCGCAATATGTGAAAATCCCTTTACACCACCCGCAGCAAGAGAAAGTCCTATATTCATTGTTTCACTCCTATTATTTTAAATACTTCTTTAATATCATTTTTATGTATTTTATTATCTCCAGGGGTTTCCAAAATCCATGGTATGTTTTGAATTATTTTGTTTTCTAGAAAGATTTTGAGTCCTTCTTTACCGATTTTTCCCTTTCCAATATTTTCATGTCTATCTTTGTTAGAGCCAAGTTCATTTTTTGAGTCGTTTAAATGTATAAACTTTAGTTTTTCAATTGAAAATAACTTATCTATTTTTTTTAAGAACTTCTCCAATTCTTCCTTGTTTGCTATGTTATATCCTGCGTCCCACGCATGACATGTATCTATTGTTATTCCAACTCTTTCAGGATGTTTAACTTTTTCGATTATACTATTTAACTCCTCCAAAGTTGAACCAATATTTCCCCCTTTTTTGGTTACATTTTCCAATAGTATGAAAGTTTTACTTTCCTCATCCATTGCAATATTAAGAGCTTCTACTATTTTAGTTATTCCGCTTTCTATACCACTTTTTAAATGGCTTCCTGGGTGTATGTTTAGGTATTTTACCCCCAGAGTCTTACATATATGCATTTCAAGGATTAAAAGTTCTAGCGATTTTTTCCAAGTTTCTTCGTTTGGGCTTGCAATGTTAATGAGATAACCACTATGACATAGCATAGAGTCTGTTTCGATATTGTACTTTTTTATGCGTTCTTTAAAGATTTTTATATCCTCTTCATTTGGTAATTTGGCTCGCCATTGGCGTGGATTATGTGGAAATATTTGAAAAGCATTTGCACCAATTTCATAAGTTTCTTTTGGAACCCTCTTAAATCCACCACCTATTGGCATATGTGCACCTATCATGATCATTTTTGTCCATCTCCTTTAATTATAACTAGTCGATTCAGATTAAAGCAGTTGAAATGTTTATTATTTTATTACGAAAAATTAGAACAATATTTCTACCATTCTTTGTAATGATTTGTAATTGGCATACGTCTGTCTTTTCCAAATGATCTCTCCGTTACCTTTACGCCAATTACACCTTGCCTTCTTTTATATTCGTTTTTATCTACTAATTTTGCAACGTATTTTACTGTGTTTAAGTCGTATTTTTCTGATATTTCCTCAACTGATAGTTCTTTTTCAATATATAATTTTAATATTTCGTCTAATATTTCATAAGGTGGTAATGTATCTTGATCCTTTTGATCAGGTCTTAATTCTGCACTTGGTGGTTTTATGAAGACATTATGTGGAATTATTTCTTTTCCCTTGTGTTCATTATACCATTTTGCAATTTTATATACTTCTGTTTTGTATACGTCTTTAATTGGCGAAAAACCTCCAACCATATCACCGTAGAGTGTAGAATATCCTGTTGCTATTTCACTTTTGTTTCCTGTTGCAAGCACTATGTATCCAAATTTGTTTGATAAGGCCATTAAAAGTGTTCCACGAATTCTTGCTTGTATATTTTCTTCTGTTATGTCTTCGGGATGATCTTTAAAGATGTCTTTTAACTCACTCATGAAAGAATAGTATATATCTGTTATCTTTAATGTATGATATTTAATACCCAGATTTTCCGCTAAAGCAATGGCATCTTTTATGCTGTGTTCGCTACTATACATTGATGGCATTAAAATACCTACAACATTTTCTTTTCCCAAGGCTTCTGTTGCAATTGCCGCAACAAGTGATGAATCCATTCCACCACTAAGTCCAATTACTACTTTTTTAAATCCATTTTTCTTGATATAGTCCTTTAGACCTAATGTGATTGCCTTGAATATTTCATTTTCTTTATTGAGATTATAGGTAATTTTTGAAAGTTTTAGTTTTTTTCTTTTGGGTTGTATATTTGAGATTTTAATTATTTTGACATCTTTTTTTTCGAGTTCTATATATCTTCTTCTAGGATCTTGTAGATTTGTTCTTAAGTTTTCTTCTATAGGAATGTCAATCGTTATAATTTCTTCATCAAAAGGTTTGCATTCGTATAATATATCCCCCTTAGATGTTGTTACTATACTGCCTCCATCGAAAACTACTTCATCCTGCCCACCTATCAAGTTACAGTACACTATCGGGCAATGGTAATCATATGATTTGGTTGAAAGATACTGTTTTCGTAAAGTGCGCTTTCCATAGTAATAAGGAGAAGCAGATGCATTTAAGATTAGTTGAGCACCGTTTAATACTTGATAGTGTAATGGGCCAATAGGGCTCCAGATATCTTCGCATATGTTTAGACCAACTTTGATGCTGTTATATTCTATAATAACAGTTTCTTTACCTGGTTTAAAATACCTGTGTTCGTCAAAGACACTGTAATTTGGTAGTAATTGTTTATGATATTTTCCCAAAAATTTTCCATGATGAATTATAGATACAGAATTGTAAGCATCTTCTTCCACGTCTATATATCCGAGTAAAATTACAACATTTTTATCTTTAGAGTATGAAATAACTTTTTCCAAATATTTAATATTTTTCTTTAAAAAAGAAGTTCTTAAGATTAAGTCTTCTGGTGGATAACCTGTAAGAAATAATTCAGGAAATATTACAAAATCTGCTTTGTTTTTTTCTGCGATATCTACTGCTTTATATATTTTTTTTAAGTTTTCATCAAAATTTCCTAAATGAGAATTTAACTGTGCAATAGTTACCCTTATGTACACTTTAATCCCTCCTGTTTTTCTTTATTTAATTATACATTATTTTGAGATAAATAAAACTATTTATGTGATATAATTTTTTTGGAGGGGATAAAATGGTAAAAATAGACGCATTAAAATTTTTTCAACCTACACCTGAATATAGAAAGTTGTTGATTCTGGAGTCAATAAATAAAGATAGTGAAATCTCACAAAAGAACCTTTCAAGTTTAGTCGGTATTGTTCCATCGTTAGTTAATAAGTACTTAAATAAGTTAAGGGAAAGTGGATTAATTAAAGTGGAAAATTTGGGGAAAAAATTGAGATATTTTTTAACCGAAGAAGGGGTTTCTGAGCTTTATTATTTAAAGTTGGCATTTTTCAATGATATAGTTTCACTTTCCATGAAAATTGAATCACATCTTGAAAGTATATTTTTAAAATTAAAATCCAAAAATTTTATTGGTATTTATGGCGCAGGTTTAGTAGGAAGAACTTTAGCACAACTTCTACTGAATAGAGGTTTTAATGTGGTAGTATTTTTCGATGATGATACACAGAAAATTAGGAATAGATATTTTGGTATACCTGTTATAAGCATTGAAGATAAGGCAGAAATTGATGCTATAATTGTAGCGTCAATAAAGAATTCCGAGATTATGGTTAGTAAAGCAAAAAAGTATCAACATAGTGATATTTATGTTTTCAATACAGAGGAGTTTAAAATAAAATGGCATGGTTAAAAATTGCATCATTATTTTTCTTATTTATAATACTTTTTATGTTTTTATTTAATTACAGTAATTATAGTGTTGATTTCAGTAAGTTAGGGTATGTAGATAATTTTGTTGCAGAAATTTACTTGAAAAATAGGTTGTATGATACAGTATTTGAGGTGTTGGTGTTTTCTTTAGCAGCGTTAGGTATTTTTTTGTTTAACTATTCGGAGGAGAAAAAGAATCTTTTTTTACACGAGAACCATATTAGAATTTTTTTAAGATTTTTGAGCTATTTTGTAATTTTGTTGTCTTTTTATCTTGCATATTTTGGTCATAAAAGTCCTGGAGGAGGTTTTTCGGCAGGAGTCGCAGGTGGAACGGGTTTGCTTTTGTATGCGCTAAGTACTACGATTAATGAATTCGAGTATCTATTCAGCAAGTACAAAGTAAAGATTGTTGAAAAATGGATTTTACTTTTAATATATGTATCTTCAATAGTTTCGTTAATTGGAAAAAACAATATTGTATTGTTAAATATCTTAATTTATTTTAAGGTTATGTTTGGTACGTGGATAATACTGTATAGTTTTATAAAACACAGAGGTATAATATAGGAGGCGATTATGTATTTTGAAAATCTTTTAAAAGGGGTTTCAAAGGATTTGGCAAAAGAAGTTGTTAGTGCAAAGATAGCATTGGAGAAAAATTTTAATGATTCAACTATTAAAAGGAAATTTATTGAAGTTGTATGGAAATTGTATGAGTATCTTTGTAGGAATATAACAGAAGACTATGAAATTGAAAAAAGATTATTTTTAAGATTTGGATTACTAGAACCAAAATATTTAAGTACAAGTGATGTTCAGAAAATTAGAAAAATACCATTTGTTGAAGAAGTGGAAAATGTGTTTTATGTTGACGAATGGTTACTAGCTGTGAAAAATGGTAAAATTAATCCAAGTAGTTATCTTGAAACTATAGAACAGCCCAGGGTTTTAACGAGTAATGTTTCTTCTTTTACGAAAGCATTTGAAGAAAAAATTTCGGAAAGAAAAAAGTATGAAAAAGAAGTTCTAGAGATTGTAAAGAATATATCTTTCGAAGATAAACCATATAATAAAGCGGTTTTATCGTTGATAGATCAAGCAATTGAAAGGTTAAAAAAATTAAAACAGTTGGATAGAGAGGTTGAGATACTTTATAATCAAATAGAGGATTTAGAAAAAAAACAATTATCTGATGAAAAAATTGAGAATAAAAAAGAGTTTACAGAATACATGGTTATAAAACAAATGTTGAATAAATCTGTCGGAAGGCTTGGAAACAGGTTTTTGGTATTATCTTCTATATTTTTGACAAATGCTTTTATGTTAACGAAAGAGGTTTTGAAAAATAAGATTGAAGAAGTTGAAAAAATAGATTATAAAATTTTTCAAAGGAGTATTAAGGGGGTAAATATAAGGTTTTTGCCATACTTTATAATTGTTCCAGGGTATGGGGATTATGGATTTTGTTGGGAACCTTTTGAGGGATTGAATTTTTTAAGTGGAAGAGGAAGAGTTGTTATTCCTATGTTTCCAAAAAATTTAGATATAGCTATTTTACGTGCTTTGGGAGATTACAGATGGAAAGTTTCTAAAGAGCTTTCATTTGGACATTGGATGGAGGAAGGATTAACAGGTGAATTTTATAACTATATGTTGGACAATAAGATAAAAGAAAGGCCTGATGAGTATTTCTTGAAAAATTATATACTTTGGATTTTGAAAGAATCAAAGGGTGTGCAAAAATTGGAAAAAGAAGTGAGGGAAATTTTTTGGAGATATTTGGAATTTCCAGAGGATATAAAAATAAAATTATCAAATTTGAGTTATGTTTACAAAAATCTTTATGAAAAAGACAAGAGGAGGAAGAGACGTTGAAGAAGTTTTTAATCTTTATCGTAAGTGTTTTAGTTGTAATATTTCTCTTTTGGTTTTTGAGTAATGTTTTTTCTGGGAAAATTTTACTTAAGAGATATATATTTAAAATAGGAATGTTTGAACTACGTTGGTATAGTTTTTTGATAGTTTTAGGTATTGTTATTTCTTATTATTTGGTTAAAAGAAGGCTTGGGATTTTTGGGATTGAGCCTGAACATTTTGATGAAGCAGTATTTTGGGGAATAATTTTTTCAATAATTGGCGCAAGGGTTTATTACGTAATTTTTATGTGGGATGAATTTTATTCAAAATATCCAGATGAAATTGTAAAAATTTGGCATGGAGGGCTTGCAATACATGGAGCAATAATTGGTGCTATTTTGTCAACATATATTTATACGAAGGTGAAAAAAAATTGTTCTTTTAGTTTTTTGCAGGGAACTGATCTTTTGACAAGTGTTTTGCCTTTAGGACAAGCCCTTGGACGTTGGGGAAACTTTTTTAATTATGAGGCTTATGGAGGACCTACAAACTTACCGTGGAAGATGTATGTTCCACCTTCAAGTAGGATGCCGGGTTTTGAAAAATTTTCATATTTTCATCCTACATTTTTGTATGAAAGTATTATCGATTTCTTAATATTTTTGTTCCTATACAATTATGATTTAAAGAAGAAGAAACACGGAGAAACTACAGCATTATATTTTATTTTGTATTCAATTAATAGGTTTTGGATTGAATCATTAAGAACGGATAGTCTGTATTTTGGGAAAATAAGGGTTGCTCAACTTGTGAGCTTATTACTGATAGTTTTTGGTATTTTTATGTTTATTTATATTAGAAAACATTCGGAGGTGGTAAAATGATTGATAGACAAAGAGTTATTGGTGATTTAATTACGCCTAACAACTCTAAAATTATATTATTAGTTATGGATGGTATTGGAGATATTCCAGGAGATAAAGGTTTAACACCATTGCAAGAAGCTAACACTCCAAATTTAGATTCTTTGGCCCAAAAAAGTGATCTAGGTCAAACCATCCCTGTTTTACCTGGTATAACCCCTGGAAGTGGGCCTGGACATCTTGGAATTTTTGGTTATGATCCTTTGAAATATCAGATTGGAAGAGGAATTTTAGAAGCACTTGGTATTGATGTAGAAGTAGGAGAAAAAGATTTGGTTGCAAGGGGAAATTTTGCAACTTTAGATGATGATATAATTGTTGATAGAAGAGCGGGAAGGCCTTCATCGGAGGAAAGTGCAAAAATAGTGGAGATTTTAAACGAGAACATCAAGCAAATAGAAGATGTAGAAGTTAGATTTTATCCTGGAAAAGAGCATAGATTTGTAGTAAAGTTAACGGGAGAAGGATTACATGATAAATTAGAGGATGCCGATCCACAAAAAGAAGGGAAACCTATAAAATATACAAAAGCATTAGATGAAGCTTCAAAAAAGTCAGAGAAAATTATTAATATGTTGATTGATAAAATAAAAGAAGTATTAAAGGATCAACCAAAAATGAATTTTGCACTTTTAAGGGGATTTTCAAAGTATCCAAATCTTCCACAATTTGGAGAAGTGTATAAATTAAAACCAGCTGCTGTTGCAGTTTATCCAATGTATAAAGGACTTGCAAAGTTAGTAGGTATGGAAATTTTGAAAGCAGGTCAAACAATTGAAGACGAATTTAACACTGTTAAAGAAAATTGGGAGAAATACGATTTCTTTTACGTTCATATTAAAAAGACGGATTCATATGGAGAAGACGGTAACTTTGATTCAAAGGTTAAAGTAATTGAAGAAGTAGATAAAAACCTTCCAATATTATTGGATTTAAATCCAGATGTATTAGTTGTAATAGGTGATCACTCTACTCCTTGCGCAATGAAAGGTCATTCATTTCACCCTGTACCATTGATGGTTTATTCCAAATTTACAAGAAAAGGATTATCGAAATTGTATAATGAATTTGAATGTGCACGTGGAACTTTGGGAACTATTTACGCCGTTGATGTTATGCCACTTGCATTAGGATATGCTGGAAGGTTAGAAAAGTACGGTGCGTAAAGATGTTTTTAATTTTATTTTTTGTAGGATTAATAGGGGCGTTGCTTGCCCCTATTTTTTCTGTGCCAAAACTTTTTTTATTTATTCCATTTTTGTTTTGGAAAAATAAAAAAATATTTTTTATACTCTTTGTGTTTTTAATAATTAATTTTTATGGCGGATTAAAAGTTTTTGGAACGTTTGAATATGTTGGACGGGTTATTCAGACTAATGATAATTATTCTCTTGTTTTTGGAAAAATTTTTTTTGAAAATAAATGGATAAGTTTAAGAATGTTAGTAGGGATTAACGAAGAATTACCACTGGGGGATATTGTTTATTATTATGGAGATATGGAGGCGGATAATTTTTCATATCCCAAAGTAAAATTAGATAAAAATAGGGTGATTTCATCACCCTATTTTTCGATTTTTAGGAATATTTACATGATTTCAGAGAATTTTAGAAAAAAACTTCTAAAGTTTAGCGAGATCTATTATGGATTGTTTGGTGGAAAGGTAAAAAGAGATTATATAAAAAACAGTGGTATGTATCATTTTTTTAGCATATCTGGTATGCATATATCGATAATTTATGCATTTTTTCTTTTCCTTTTTTCAAAGTTTGAGTTGAAAGAATACCTTTCTTTGGCTTTTAGTTTTCTGTTTCTTATTGCAACAGGTATTAATTTACCAGCGCTAAGGGCATTTTTACTTATATTCTTTTCTACCATTTTTGAAGGAAAAATGTTTAATAAAATTGATATACTTTGTGTTATTGGATTATTGTTTTTGTTTATTGAGCCTGCTTTGGCATTTTCTCTTTCTTTTTATATGAGTTTTTTTAGTACATTTGGAATATTATTTGTTGAGAACAAATATTTAAAAATGGTGTCTGCTTTCTTAGGTAGTGCACCATTTTTGGCGCTGTTTACAAATATTAATCTTTTTTCAATTATAGGGACTTTCATTTTAGTGATTCCATTTCAGATATTGCTTTTTGTTTTATTAATTGCTTTTGTTTTTGAATTATTTTCTTTAAGCATAATATCAGAGTTTCTTTTAAAATTATTTCTTTCTCTTACAAATATTATTGAATCAACATTAAAGATTTTTGCAACCCTTCCTAAAGTACCCGGTGGTATCTATACTTATTTATTATTTGAACTTTTTTTCTTTGTTTTTTTACTACATTTTGGGCATATCCCATATATTTTGAAATCGAAATCTTCAAATTGAAATCCTTGTTCAAGAAGTTCTTTTTTTATTATATTAAGGTGTTTTTCTTCGATCTCGTATATTTTACCACAGACATTACAAATAAAATGATGATGCATTTTTTCTTTTTTTGCAAGTTCATATCGATAGATACCATCACCAAAATCGATTTTTCTCAAAAGTCCAAAGTTCACTAAAAGTTCAATGGTTCTATAAACTGTGGCTTTACTTACTGTGTGTTTGTTGGAAAATAAAATTCTATACACATCTTCTGCACCAAGGTGTTTTGATTCATTATCTATAAAGACTTTTAAAACCAATTCTCTTTGTGGTGTCATTCTGTATTTTTTGTTTTTTAGTTCTTTTTTTAGTGTTTCTATATACATGGTTAGCCTCCTTTTATACATTCATAAGTGGTTTGATGTCTATTTTCCAACCTGTTAATTTAGCTGCAAGTCTAGCGTTTTGGCCACCTTTTCCTATTGCAAGTGAAAGTTGATTTGGTGGTACTATAACTCTTGAAGCTTTATTTTCAAGATCAAGTATTTCAACTTCAACAACATTTGCCGGTTGTAAAGCACTTGCAATTAATTCTTTTGGATCTTCTGCCCATTTTATTATATCCAACTTCTCACCTTTTAATTCTTTGAGAATAGCAGCTATTCTGATTCCTTCTTCACCAATACATGCACCTACAGGGTCAACTTTCGGATTATTTGATTTTACTGCAACTTTAGTTCTTATTCCAGGTTCTCTGACCAATTTTACAATTTCAACAACTTTTGATTCAATTTCGGGTACTTCAAGTTCAAGTAAACCTTTGACAAATTCTTCATTTGTTCTTGTGACAAGTATTTTAGGTCCTTTTTTGTCTTTTTTTACATCTTTAACGTATACTTTAATGAGTGATGAAGGTTCAATGTTTTCACCTGGAATCCATTCCTTTTTTGGAAGCCTTGTTTCCAGTTTTCCTATTCTAATGTCTGCCCAATCTTTGGTTACTCTAATTACTTCTGCGGTTGTAATTTTGCTTGCAAGTTCTGAATACTTTTCAAATTGCTTTTCTTTTTCGATTTCTCTTATTTTTTGAATTAACACCTGTTTGGCCGTTTGTGCGGCAATTCTTCCAAATTTCTTTACATTAATTCTTTTTTTTATGATATCACCAATTTGTGCGTTTGATTTAATCTTTAATGCTTCTTCTAGAGAAATTTGGGTTGTTTCTTTTTCTACATTGTCTACTACTTCTAAAAGTTGAAATGCTTCAATTTCGCCAGTTTGTCTGTTGATGATTATTTCAACGTTTTTTTCGCCACCAAAGTTTTTTTTGTATGCACTTACCAAAGCTTTTTCAATTATTGGGATGATTTCGTCAACTTTTATTCCTTTTTCTTCCTCAAGTTGTTCTAGAGCTTGTAAAAAATCCAAATTCATATCTTTCACCTCCTAAAAATCTATTTCTAAATTTGCATTTTTAATTTCTTCAAATTTTATTTCAATTTTTTTTCCGTTTACATCTATTGTTATAATATTGTTTTTAATGTTTTTTATGTAGCCAATATATGAATTTGTTTGAGTTTTTATTTTGACTTTGTGATTTATAAATCTTTCAAAATCATTAATATTTCTAAGTGGTCTGTCTAGTCCTGGGGATGAAACAGTTAAATAATATTTACTTGGAATTATGTCTATTTTGTCTAATTCATATTCAAGAGCCCTTGAAACTTTTTCACAATCTTTAGTACTTACATAATCATACGGATTATCAATTATCACTTCTAAAAACCATCTACCAGATTTATTGTAGTATTTTACATCGAACAACTCTAATTGTAATTCTTTGCAAATTTTTTCAGATATCTTTTTTACTTGAGAGACTATATCTCTCATTTTTTCACCACCTCACCTATACAAATATTAAACCGGGACTTGTTATGTCCCGGTTTTTCTGGCGGAGAGGGTGGGATTTGAACCCACGGACGCCTTATGGGCGTCACACGCTCTCCAGGCGTGCGCCTTCGACCCCTCGGCCACCTCTCCAAAACAACCAATTAAGATTCTACCATAAATTTAAGATTTTGCAATACTTTATTTCAACTTCAAATATATGAATAGAAATAAGCATACGTTGATTTTAGGATTTTTGGATCGAAGCAAATACGTAACTTTGAGTAAATAAACAACTGGTGGCGAGGGACGGAATCGAACGAAAAGTTTAAATATACTCTATTACGTTTCGATATTTAATGTCAATAAAACCATCTGGATAAACGATTATCTGTTTTAACAATCTCTTAAAAACAAGTTCTCTGTCTTTTTCAAGTAAGTTTTGAAGTTCATTCCAAACAAGTTTCAATCCTTCAGGAGTTATAAGCGTTGGTGTATCTTCGGATGTAATTTTGTCAAGTTCTATTTCTTTTTCAATTTTTTGCTGTTTTAGTTTCTCTATTTCACGTTTTAACGAATCAAGATCAATACCTTGAAGAATAGCTTGAGTTGCTCTCTGTAGCTTAAGGTTGATATCTGCAAGCTCAGATTTTATCTTGTTTAATTTCTTCTCTTTGGATTTATTAGTTTTACTTAGAGCTTTGTTCAAATCTTTAGCAAGTTTTTCGAAATCAACATTTTCAAAAAAAGTATGTTTGATATGATTGTAAACATAATTTTCTATCTTCATTTTGTTTACACTTGCATGGCCCTTTTCTTTATATCTTTTTGCATATGAACAAACATATCTGGGGTACTGACCGCCTGAACCAACACTCAAAACACTTCCACAAACACTGCAGTACAAGAGCCCCTTCAAAAAATATTCTCGTTTTTTATAACTTCGTTTACCAATTCCAAGTTTATTTCTTGCATTCCAATAGGTTTCTTCATCAACAATCGCAGGAATAGCACCTTTGATACGTATTACATCATCACGTTTTGCATGATAATTATGTTTTGTACCTTTCTGGTACGTGAAAACCCCCATATATTTTTCATTTAACAGAGTTTCGTATAAGGCACGTACGGTCCATTTGTTGCCTCTACGAGTCCTAATTCCTTTGTTATTTAAAATATCAGCTATTTTCCTTAATGAAACACCCTGAGCAGCTAAATTGAATATCTCTCTTATAAACGGTGCTTCATTTTCATCAATTTCATATCTTTTACGTATTTTTCCATATTCATCTTTTTCCTCAACAAGTTTATAACCAAAAGGAGGGATACCACCCATAAAATAGCCCTTCTTGGCTACTACAATAGCTTTATCTCTAATTTCTTGCTTGAGATTTTCTATATAAAGTTCGTTTATAGCTCCCATTATATTACGGAAAAATTTGCCAGCAATATCTTGTGTTATGGGCTCAGTTGTACTTTCTAAAGCAATATTGAGTTCTTCAAGTTTTTTTGTATAGACAACTGAATCGTATAAGTTACGTGCGAATCTATCAAGTTTATAAACAACAACCACATCGAACGCATGATCTTCTGCATCTTTAAACATCTGTTGAAAAGCTACTCTTTTATCAGTAGCGGCTGATTGTGCTCTGTCAATATATTCTTTTACAATTACATAGCCTTTTTCTTTGCAATATTCTCTAATTTTCTCAAGTTGAGCTTCTATTGAAGTATCAGATTGTCTATCGGAAGAATATCTTGCATATGCTGCTGCTCTTTTCATTTGATTGCTCCTTTAAACTTAAAATATTTTATTAATAATTTTATTGCTCATAGAACAAACTTATTAAATTAACAACTATTCCATCCACACCTTTTTGCGATTTTTCTAAGCCACCGGCTTTTTTTATCATTTATTTCTTTTTTTGAATAATAATAACAAAGAAATTCATAACATGGATTGCTAAGAGCTGATTTTTTAATAGAACGAGATAATTTTAATGCAAGTTGCAAATTTGCTTCAGCTGCTTCTACAGCTTTGGGGATATTATCCAAACTTTTGTATGCCTTCATTGCACTCATATGAAAAAAATAAAGTGACCAAATATCGTTAACCTTAGGAAATTTTTTGATTAAATATTCATACCATTTTATAAATAACTCTGCTTTTTCTCTATCTGCACTATTAAGAAGATTGGGCAATATTTTTGAGAAATAATCAATAGGAGTATTCAATGGAATTTGTTTTTTTCCATCAATCCTAAATGGTGCAGAAAATTCTCCACTATCTATTGCATCAGAATCTCCTACGTCTGTTAATGAAACTTCTAAAGATAATCCTGCGTCACTAGCTTGTTTCACCATTTGTCTTTCATGTTCGGTTAATTTTGACCAAAACTTTTCAAGTTTAAAATAACCTATAGCACCTTTAAACTTCCTTCTAAACAACATTAAAATCACCACACATTGCAAAGCAAAAATGAACGGCTACAGTTTATTTCTTGTGAGTTAGATTAAAAAAAGGTAAAATGATGGGCTTTATATTCAATTGGGATGTAACAGAGGCTATAAACGATCTAGCAATTAATAATAAATTAGCAACACCGTTTAATTCACACAATTTCTTAAATTGTCTTTGATTATCACAAGAACCCTCAAAATAACCATAAATTACCACGTTTACGCTGTGAACAACTCGATCTTTTTCTGATTCTTTACCTATAATTGAAATCTTCAACCTAACTTTGCCACCAAATTTTTCATCCGAAATTTGTTGAATATCTTCCAATTTGGGTTCTATATTAAGATTATATAAAATCTTTTTAGGAATATTCTGTTGTGATACATCATTATCAATTTTAAAATTAGCATCAGTAATCTGATATCTAAGCAGCTGTAAATATTGGCTTTTTGGTATATTCGTCATCATTTGTTGCCCTCCATTCATATCTAATCAAATCAGTATCTAAATTATCAAAATTTAAATTCAAAGATAATGTTAATTCGCCATTTAACTTAGCTGCAATTTTAGCAAGAGTTTTTATTGACAAGTTCTTTAAACCAGATTCTATTTTTGAAACCATTGCTTGAGACATTCCCAGTTTTTCCGCTAATTCTTTTTGCGTCAATCCATGCTGCTTTCTATAAACTAACAGTTCGCCGGCAATATGCGCTAATGCATCAAGATAAATTTTTTCTTCAATTGTTTCATGATGTCCTACTTCTTCTAATAGCTCAAATATATTTTTAGACATTATTAATCCCCTCCTTTTTCTTTAAAATCCCTAAATCTTTGTTTAGCAATATCTATATATTTATCATAATCATTCTTAGATTTTTCGTAAAATATATTTAGATAGATTATTGTTATTGAATCCACAACGGAAAATATAATACGCAAGTTTGGTTTCTTTTTTGTTAGTCTAATCTCATATAAATTATCAGCGTTCTTAATAAAATCAAAATGTGGATCGTTGGGTATTACTTTAATCCCAAATTTTTGTAAGATCTTTGAATAATGCCTAATAGAAACAGTAATTTTCTCCTTATATTGCCTGTATTTTTTCAGAATTTTCTTGAGATCACTTTCAAAATCTTTGTGATAAATAATTTCATACTTAAATTCAAAGCTATTGATCTTTATCACCTCAATTATAACCTATTGGTTATAAAATTTAACTTGTTTAAATTTACAGGGATGTAACAACAACGAAACGATTTATAAAAACACTTGTTTGAAAAATAATTCTCTAAAATACCTGTTTATACTTAAGCATATCCTGTGCAGGTTGTGGAATGTCATTGTTGTTTTTCAAGTACTTATCAGCCAAAGTATATTTATAGAACCCCCAGTTGCCTATATAATTGCTACTTTTAGTGTTGTTGATCTGTGAATATGTTACTTTATTATAACAATTAAATTTGACGATTGATTCTTAATTTTTATATACTGCTTATCAGTTACAAACAAACTATTTATCCATTTATTTCTATCTAATCCAATATTCCATAAATACCAATCATAAGTAGTATCAGAATCCACCTGAGGTAATTCAAAAGAAGATGAATATAATCTTAATGTCGCTGTCGCTTCAGAAATTTCAATTAGCGATTCAGAAAAGTTTACACTACTACTAATTGCATTTTCCAATGAACCAGACAAAGAAATAAAAGAATTAGCCATGATTTCATATATTAATGTTTTTGGACCCGTTACAAGAACTTGTAATTGTACACTTTCCCCTTCAAATGCCTCTGTGGGATTAGATGAAAAATTCCAAGTTATCGGTTGAATTTCCAGAGTTACATAAGTTGTTTGATTTTTAACAACATTTACACCAGTTGCTTCAACAAAACCGTTAATAACATAATAAAACTCTGGGGCATACGCAGTTAAAGCATCTATTGTGTACGTGCCTTCAGCTACATTAAATTCTACTTGAACAGTTTCGCCTGGAAGTCCTTTTATTTCTTTTGCTACCCACGAAGTACTGTTTTCTTCTTTTAACGTTATTTGTAAGTAAGTGGTTCCACTAGGTATACTATTAATTTTACTAGAATTAGCTATAATAGTATCACTTTGTGGGAATGTAATTGAAAATACTATTTTTCCTGTTTCAGCGCTATCTAAAGAATTCACAGTAGCACAAGAACTTAATAATAACAAAACTCCAAACATCACAAAAATAACTTTCTTCATCTCCCCACACCCCCTTGAACTTGAAATTATCTATTTGAGCAACTTCTTTGACAGAAAAAATGAAAGGCTTATGGTTTTACTACTATATTATCATTTAGCAAAATTCTTATATCGGTATCTACAAAGCTCTTTGGCAGCATAAAAACAACTTTGTATTCAAAATCTACAGGACTTTCGATGTAAAAGTAAGCTCCTAAAGGGTGTTGTATATTTTTATCTTTGAAATCGAAAAATGGAATATCACGAACATAATAAAGAGTGTCACGATTATAAATATAAGCAATGTAGAGATTTTCAAATGTTTTTCGTACTATGGTCATTATTATAGGCGCGTAAGCGTCCTGAAGTGAAGTTTTAAGAGTAATTATGTCAAATGTTTGGTAATCAGTATCAGTTGTTAATCTTAATCTCGTAACTATATCTAAATATAGATCATGAATGGATTTAGGATATACTGGTTCATTATAAATCAAGATTGTATCAGTAGCTAATTTATCCCAACCAATTTCGATTTTAAGGTCAAAATTATCATTTGAAAATGTATAAGCAAATGTCGAAACAAAAAAAGTAATCGTTAATATTATAAATATTTTACTCTTCACTGATACACCCCCATGTTTTTTAAAATCTTTTTACTTTCTCTTCAAAACATCACTTCACAACTTTCTTAGGTTTCTGTTTTCATAGTATATCCAATCACTATTTTATAGTTTCTCTGGAACTAATGCTCGTTCTTTAGTTCGAGATTATGTTATCAAGAACTTCTTTTAGTTTATCTTTGAACTTATAAATGTCCTCAATTCGTTCTAAAAGAACCTTTTCCTCACGCTTAGTTATTTTTCCTTCCTGAGTCTCAAATATAGGAAACGAGATATATTTATTGGCTGAGTTGAAGTAAAAACGGCAAATCCATTTAGAAATACTTCCTTTGTACAATACACTGAAATATCTCTTGACATCTTTGTAGGTTACATCAGCGAGGGGTATATACTCGGATAAGATAGATTTTACAATATGGTAAGCAAGAAGTTCTTCTTCAGTTGTTATTACTTTGTCTTCGTTTTCTTCAACAGTTTTTATTTCTTGTTCTGCCGTATCCTCTTTATTGTTATTTAAGGCTTCTTCAAGTTTATTTCTCACCATATCATTCAAAAGTTGAGATATGGAATCTTTAACAAGCTTTCCAAATTTGTCAATAACCTTTTTGGTCTTTATACCATCATACACCTTGCCTAATATATACCTAATGAATTCATCGCTTGGTTCGTTGAACTCTTCTATTAAAAGTTTCTTTACAGCATTTGAATATTTCAGAGATTCTGCGGATGTCAAAATTGTATCTATATCAAAGTTTGCCTTAATAAATTTTTTTAATTCATTAATTTGTGTATCTTTCAAGTTTAACATATCAATTTCTAAGAATGGTGTCTTATCCATTTTGTTCTTTTCATCCAAATCAGTAAAAAATTTATAAATAATGCCATTCGTCAATATTCCAATTTTAGCTTTGGTTGCATTAAAGTATCGCATCAGCTGGGCATCATGTTTTGATAATTCTTCACCACACCACTTTACTTCTACCAATATTTGAGGTTCACCATTTATAAATATTGCATAATCAACTTTTTCTCCTTTCTTGATTCCTGCAAAATCCGCGGTGTATTCTGGAATAAATTCAATAGGATTACGAGTATCATATCCAAGTATTTCGAAAAAGGGTATAACAAACGCCATTTTTGTTGCCTCTTCGTTTGGAATTTGATCTTTCAGTTGTCCGATTCTTTTTGATAATCCCCTCAGTTTATCAGCAAAATCCATTATAATTCCCCCCTTTTCCATTCATAAGCTCTTTACTATTCACCATCTCTCCAACTTCCCCACGACTTTCCCTATGATTCTACACTCCCTATCCCATTTTTTTGCTGAGATAATAAGAGGTTCATAGTTGTCGTTTAGAGATTTAAGCATAACGTAGTTATCGTATTTATAAAACTGTTTCACTATTCCTTCGGCTTGCCCGTTAACCAGGAATACACCAACTTCTCCATTATTGAGTATTTCCTGTTTTTTGATAATTGCGATATCCCCATCTGAAAGCCTCGGCTCCATACTATCACCCGTTATTATAAGACCAAAATCTCCTGACATTCCTTCAGGCAAAACAATGTAACCCTCTATATTCTCTTCGGCAGGGGTTGGCTGACCTGCGGCAACTTTTCCAACAACGGGAATGCGTCTGATAAGTTCGAGCGCTCCCATCTTTCTAAGAATTTCTTCGGCAGGTTCTTTTATGTCGGTGTTACCAACTAAATAATCTACAGATGTTTCGAGAATCTCTGCCAGCTTAGCCAAAAACTCATCACTGGGAGAAGTAGTACCTTGTTCCCAATTTGCATATGTACTACGTGCTATATTCAATTTTTTTGCCATATCATATTGGGTTAATCCCTTTTCAACTCTTAGCTGTTTTAATCTCTCTCTTAGATTGCCCATATCATTTGCGATTTTATCATTATCTTCTCCCAACAAATAATCATATGAAACATCAAGAACTTTAGCCAGTTTTTGGAGTAGTTCAAACGATGGTTTACGCTTCCCAGTTTCCAACATAGCAACATAAGTAGTATGCACACCAAGTAAATGTGCAAGCTGTTCTTGAGTATATCCTTTTTGTTTACGCGCCTCTGCCAATTTTTTGCCAAACCCTTTACTTTCCATATCAATATTCAAGATACCACCACCATATACTCCAAGTCAATAGACAATGAGTATAAGTGTTAACGTAATCGTTACATAACACTCTTGACATATACAATAAGTTTATGTTATTCTTAGACTGTAAGTATAAGTTAACTATCGGAAACAGGAGTGAGATATACAATAAGTTTAAGAGAACTTCGACAACAGCTTGGTCTTTCGCAAAGTGAATTAGCAAATTTAGTAAACGTTTCAGTCATGCACATAAACCATATTGAAAATGGTAGAAGGTTGCCTTCCTTGTTCATAGCCTTCAAACTTGCTAGGGTACTAAGCGAACTATCGGGACAGAAGATTTACATTGAAGATCTATTCCAAGTCGATGATAACACCGAGGAAGGCTGAGGGTGTGGGTCTTTGAAAAGTGAATAAATTTCCATTCCTCACAGATATTCCCACACTTAACTATGTAGGGAATGAGTTTTTCCTTTTTATTTTTTATTGGAGGTGAAATAACATGAAATTCGAAACTGTTATATCCCGTCAACAATTACAAGATGTGCTAGAAAATTTATTAAAAATACTTGAGTTTGATGAACAACAATATGTGTATATTTGTGTCGAAACAAGAAGCACTACTACACAAAAAGAACCTATATCCGGAATCAGTTCTGGATATATCAATAGCGTTGCCCATTCATATCAGACACCCAGCGAGTTGAGAAAGGAGTAACTATTATTGTTTCGACAAAACCACCAACAATCTTTGGCATAGCGGAAAATCTAACATAGTTAATGGTAGTTCTAATCAAAAATTCAGTAAACTCTATTGCATCCTTCACATTCATTGCTGAAAAATCAATATTAGGTTGTGGAGATTTAAGTAAAAGCTTATCAATAGGTATTTTAAAGCCATTCCAATAGCAACCGTAAATTATTTTCTCATCACGTTCATTTAATCGTTTTATATTCAACTTACCTTTAGTTATGGAGAATTCGTAAACAAATGGTGTATCACCGACGAAATAACCTAAAAGAAATATCAAATTATGAGCCTTTGAAAAACGGTTGTATAACAAAGAAGCAAATTCTTCAGCAGAAATACTTGTTTTAGCATTTGTTATTTTAATTCTTTCTAAGTAAACATCAAGTTCTTGGAGATAATATTCAATAGGCTTGTTTTCATATAATGCATCACCAACTGTTGCTAAAGCAAATGGAAAAGATCTGAAAAGATAGACTTTTCTTGAATATACAGAATGTGAAAAAGTATATTGTTGAGTCTGAATAGTCATCGCAGTATCTGCACTAAGCACAATTACACCGGGAACATAAGTGACAACAGCTATACTCACAATTTAGTCCCCCCTTGGAGGTGAACAAGAATGCCTGAAAATGTTTATAACCTTTATTTAGATGGTGCTTCACTAAAAAATTCCTTCCGAGCTTTGAGAGATTCTATATACAATTCGATTGCTTCTTTAAGGTTATTTAATGCTTCTTCTTTAGTTTCTCCTTGTACATGACAGCCTGGAAGAGCTGGACACCATGCGTGGTATCCTCCTGTTTCTTCTGGTTCTACAAGAATACGGTATTTCCTTAACATACGAAACACCTCCATTGCTGTTGTTCCTATTCCTTACAGGATAAACACTATCACTTTTCCAAATCCCTTTTAAGCTGTTCACCAAGAGTTAGTAAGTATTTTCCAATCTCAATGAGCTTCTCAGGAGTCTCTTTAACAGACTCGGGCAGGTACACAGAAAGGTCGAACTCCTTTCCTTTCGGAGTGGGATCGTCAGTTCTTCCCAACAAATAATCAACCGATACATTGAAAAAGTCGGCTATAAGGTTAAGCAATTGAAGACTTGGTTCTCGTTCGCCTTTTTCAAGCCTGAATATGGTAGTTTGACTAACATTTAGTAAGTGTGCTAATTTATTTTGACTTAATCCTAAAGATTCTCGAAGGGACTGAAGCCTATCATTTCTAAAATTCAAGTTTATCCTCCTTCCAGTTTCACTATGATTATACCTAATTGGAAAAGAAAAAACACGATAGAATGCCTAACGGTCAGAATTTTTGAAATAATAGCATATATTTTTATGACAAATAAGCATAACGTTTATAATCGTGATTGCTTTTTAGTCATAAAATAATGTATGATTAAGACGTATAGTCGTTGGGAGGAAAATTACTATGCTTATGAGTTCCAATATAAAAACAAAAATACCAGATTACTTATTAAGGGGTCTTCTAAAACTCGCACGCAAATACGGAGCTATAGCATACACAAAACGAGGTAATTATTACCTTTACCCAGAAAAAGAACTAAAAACTTTCGTAAAGAAACTTGAGGCTGTTGTCATTGGAAAGGATAACACGGGAAAGTAAGAATGGTGTGGTCTTTGAAAAGTGAATAAGTAGGTAAGCTTAACTATTTTAGGCATTTTAAAGAATCTTTTTGAGCAAATCAAATATGAAATATAAAACACTTGATATTAATGCCACTAATTCTGAAGCTATTGCATCGTATTTACCAATTACATCAGAAATATTTTCTTTAAGCCATGACCTTACCTTATCATACTGATCAGTTCTTTCAAAATAGATTATTGTATCTACATCAAGGATTACGCCATCGTCAGGGAGTTCAGGACGCTCAATTTTAGAAGTTTTTTCTCCGTAAAAGACCAAAACATTTTGGGAGGCTTTGAATTTATTTCTATAGTTGTTGCTTTTGTATGTCCACTGGAGTTTTAAATTAAATAAATCACCTGCTTTTGAGCTGAATTCAAATGGAACTAATTTAAAGAATTTCTTTTGTAAATGAGTAATTTGTTTAGAATCTAGTATGGTTGCAATACGTATTCCAAAACTGCCTATGTATAAAGGTGGGCAATTTTCTATAGTTTTTGTTATAACATTCAAAGTTTGATCTTTAAATAATTCTAAATTATAATTTGCATCTAATTTTTTCATTTGAAACCACAAACGCGAACGTTGAATAGTACCAATAATCTCTGGATACCGTTTAAAATGAAAATACAATTTCAATCCTTCTTCGCCAGATAATTCTTTGAATTCAAGGATTTCATCAAATATTGCCATAAATTTCCCCATTCGGTCCCATATCTCTGGATTTTTCCAATTTAACTGGAAAACAATATTATCAAAATAATAACCTTTTTCTAAACAGTTTAACTTCATACTATCACCTCGGAGGTGGCATTATGGATTTATTCAAACTTCTTCATGAATATTTTAACACAAAGCTCGAAAATATTTCAAACAAATATAATATATCGCTTGAAACTGTAAAGGTATGTTTCTTTGAAGGATTTATTGAAGGTTATTCGTTTGATGACAATATAACAGTAAATCTTCGAAGAGAAGTAACTCAGTTTAGCAGCAAAACAAAAGAAATTCCTGTTTTATTAAAAGAATTTATTGAACATGAGCTGGATAATTCAAAGTAATCATTTTTGCTTAGAAAGGAGGGAAATTAATGCAAAAGGAAACTTTAATTGCAGAACTACTTGCTGAGCTATACGAACAAGGAAAATTTCGTATAGAAGGAGGGAGGATATATGTTGAAACAGAAAGTTCTGGTGGAACACAGGAAAATAACGAAACAGATAATGGAGAACATGGAAAGTATAGCGGCAATGGCGGAAGTAAAAGAGCTGTTGTGGCGACACAATCAAATGGAGGTAGTAGAGGATGAACTCAAAAAAACAATTAAGCGTTGGTTGGATGATCCTCTTGTGGAGGATAAGGAAAAGCTCAGGTATATTCTCTCGAAAATTGAAGAAATCGATGTTATTCAAGACAAAATTTTGGAAAAAGTCCTGTTTAAAGCCATAAAAACCATGCAAATGAACCAAGAGAGTAATGGACTCTGGAAGCAGTACGACATGAAAGGACATTACGGAATGCCACTCAGAACGTTTTATGCTCCTCTTTTCAAGTATGAAGTACATAGGAGGTGGGGAACATGGAAAGTTACGAAGAATTCCTCAAAGCAATTGACGAGGTAATAAAAAAGGTCCCCTTTGAGGAAAGGGAACCCATCAAAAAAATTTTCTTTGAAACATGGAACAAAACATTTAACCAAAACCCAAAAAATATTATAACACAATTCATAATTAACTTTCAAGAAATAAAGCAGCAATTTCCATTCATCAAACAATATGCGGCAACAGCGATACTCGCAGAAGCTATGACTGAATTTTTATTTAATACCAACAAGGAGGAGGCGGTGGTATGAGGACAATTACAGTTGAAGGAATTGTTGAAGAGTTAGCAAAAATTAATGAGTATATGCACAAGTTAAAAGAAAGGAAGCAATTGTTAATGGCTCAATTAGAGGAAGTAATAGAAAGACCCATCGACAAAAATTATGTCAATATCGGAGCAGCAAAAATATCTTGGCGTCGTTCAATAAAAATTAATCCAAAATATGCCTCAATGTACGCAGAAAAGTATCCAGAACTTGCAAAAAGAATTTTCTCAGTAAGTTATCGACCGAAAATAACTGCATTAGAACGAATTAAAACAGCTGCCGAAACAGGAAAATTACCTGATTGGGCTGAACCTGAGGCTGTAAAAGATTTACTTTCCCAAGTTGAATATGAAGAAAAAATGAGTGTAACTTTCCAAGGTGGTGAAAACAATGAGTAAAGAACTTGAAGTTGTTGAAAAGCATGAGATGCTTGCTATAGACCAACAAGCAGTTAAAGCTTTAAAGAAACAGTATGATCTATTCAGACAATTGCAAAAAGAAGTTTTAGAAGAAGGAACTGATTATGGATATCCAGCTGGAAGAAGAAATCAATTGCAAAAACCATCGTTATACAAAAGTGGAGCTGAAAAATTAACAAGACTTTTTGGTTTAATTCCAGAATTTGAAATTATTCAAACTATAGAAAAAGATGATTTTATAATGTACAAATTCAGATGTAGACTAAGGACTCGAGATGGAACGGTCGTAGGTGACGGTTTTGGTGCATGCAATAGCAAAGAAAAAGATGGTTGGAATGAAAATCCATGGCGATATCAAAATAATATTCTTAAGATGGCCAAAAAACGAGCGCACGTGGATGCAGTATTAACAGGTGTTGGAGCATCTAATGTGTTTACACAGGATATAGAAGATATGGAAGAGAATACACGAAATAACAAAAATATCCAAAAGCACAACACGAAACAAAAGAATACTTATCAAATAGTTAAAGAGATGGCACAAAATGAATTATATAAAATGAAAAAAGATTTGTGGGGTCATATAAAAGAAAAAGCAAAAGAACTGAACATAGAGCCTGAAGATATTTTACGAGACGTTGAAGAAAAATTTGATTTACAAACTCAATCAGGAATAAAAGCAGCTGAAACTTTTGTTGAAGCTTACAAAATATATCCCGAATCTGGAACAGAAACAGTGGAAACAGTTGAAATAGTAGAAAGCACTAAACCTGAACTGTTTAAAGAGATAGAGGAAAATTTAAGTGATGCTCCATTTTAATACCTCCCTTCTATCCCTGCCCTAAATAGGGGCGGGGCTTACTTTAAAAAGAGGTGATACTAATGCAGATAGCAACAGTATTTAACCAGTTTTGGAGGCTTCGTCTGGATTTTGACCTGAAGGCAACTGAGATCGGATTATTCTTTGCTATCTTGTCTGAAATAAATCGGGCAAGGGCAGAGAATAACGATTTGCTCAGTTCCAAGGTTAAAATCGGAAGCCGCAAACTGGAATTACTATCTGGTATCTCCCGAGCAGAGATATATAGAATAAGAAACAAGTTAAGACAATATGGATTAATCGAATTTGAAAATGGTAAAGGTAAAAAAAATTATGCAGTTTACTATTTAGGAAAAATTTTCAAAGAACTGTCTCAGAGTGAGACGGTAAGTGAGACGGATAATTTAGTGTCTCACACAGAGACGGTAAGTGAGACGGTAAGTGAGACACTAAATGAGACGGTAAGTGAGACACTAAGTGAGACACGTAATAAGAATAAAGAATATAGAATAGAGAATATAGATAGTAATAGTAATAAAGAATCTCAAGAAAATACTAACGTATTTTCTTTCGATTCTGCGACAAACGTCGCAAACGAACCACCGAAATGGTATCTCAATTTAGACGATAGAAAAAAAGACATAGTTGACACATGGCGTACTCTTATAGGTCCTTTCGATCCAAAATGGCTTTCCTTGGTTTCGCAAGTCTTACGTGAATGCTATCCCGCACAGATCAAAAATGCAATAGTGACACTGGCAAAAACAAAAGCTGATGTAATGCAAGAGCAAGGATTTGAATATATCGTAGAGCCGCTCTTAAAAGGAGTGTTTGGCAAACGTACTAAACGAAAAAAGAAAACCTCAACCGGATTTGCCAGCAAACTTACAGGATTAAAACAATTTCTGGAAGAGGGTGAAGAAAGTGCTTAATCGTAAAACATTTGCCGCTGGTATAGCATTACTTGCAAGTGTATATGAAAAACTTGAACGCATTACAACTGATAAATTTCTCTCAGAGCAGTGGTACAAGATGCTTGCTGATCTAACAGACAAACAATTCAAATACGCGATAGAAGTAATAGTCAAAACACATAAATTTGCTCCAACTATTGCCGAGATACGGGAAAAAGCAGTTGAATATAATCATCAATCTGATCTTACACCAGAAGAAGCTTGGGGGATCGTATATACAGATATTCGAAAGAGAGGATATTATGCTGAACCACATTATGAAGATTGGAAGTTGGAAGCAGCAAAAAATGCTATAGGCTGGGAAACTCTCTGCAATATGACGGAAGATACTAAAATGGCCACAAGAGCTCATTTCATGAAAATATACGATTCTTTGAAAGAAAGAGAAAAAACAACGGAAGCTATACAGAGTCCACAAATGAAACAGCTTATCTCAAGTCTTACCAGAAAACTTGCTCCATTTTCTGCTAAATCTTTACCGAACAGTAAAAAACCTAAAGAATTAATCAAGAGGTGATAATATGCGATGGTATGTTTGCACGCTCAGAAAGCAGATCATAGGACGGTTTTCGAGTAAGAAGCATGCATTAGAACATGCTCTCAAACTTCTGAAATACATGGTATACAGCAATCTTTACATTGTGAGCGAAGAAGATTATAACAAAGGTATTACTTCGCGAGTAATATGTATAAATTACATGCCAGAAAAAAACGAAAGAATAGAGGAATTAGTGGAAGAATACCTGGAGGTGTGAATATGAGGATTCTAATTGCGGTGATAATCTGGGCGGTTTTATTCTTATTTAATTGGGCAATGCTTAAAGTAAGTCACGAAACTGATCTTGAAATGGAGGAGTTTTTGAAAAAACAAAAAGCGAGTAAAAAAGACTAAAACAACTAAATAAAGTCGTTTGTGGAGGTGATAATATGCCAAAAAAATTTTACAAAGATGTTGTATACATGAACGGTGAACCATATTATAGCATTAGATTTATTAACAAATATCTTAATCACAAACGTACCATTCGTGCTATTAGAAACTGGATTTATAAGTATAACGTACCAAGTATTAAGGTTGACGGAATACGATATATTTCCGGTGAATGGGTTGACTTCATAAAGGATGAAATAGAGAATTTTGGATTAAAAAGAATACATTTCAACTTGTATGTGTAAGAGGGTGATCAGAACGAAAATTTAAGAAGTTCAGTTGCAAATTAGCACGAGAATTTGAGAAGGTGATAAATGTGGGCAAATCGCAGCGAGTTAAAGGTTATAGGGGTGAATATAACTTAGTAAAGAGTCTTCAAGAAGCAGGTATAGACGCAAAAAGAATTCCACTTTCTGGGAGTGTTAATGGATTCAAAGGAGACGTTGTAGTTGAAGGCTTAGTAGGAGAGGTGAAAGTTAGAAAAGATGGTTTCAAAAGACTGTATCAATGGTTGGAAAACAAAGATTTACTTTTTTTGAAAGCAGATCGAAAGGCTTACTTAGTTGTATTGAGAATAGACGATTTTATAGATTTGTTCTTCAAATGTAAGGAGTGAGAGCATGATGATAGAAACATGCGCAACTTGCAAACATTTTCAAACGATAGGTTTAAATACTGTAGAGATAACGACAGGTGGATGTCGTTTAAAGGAACAAATACAACAAATCAAATCATTGTTGGCACCGTATGTATCGGAAAGTAAATTGGAAACATTGTTTCAAACAGATGTATGCATTTTACATGAGCAAAAAGTGACATATTCTACAAGCGCGTGGATTACATATTAAAGAGTTTCACAAATGCATAAGTTCCAAAGGAGGTTTTTAAAAATGTGGGTGCAAGGACTAACAATTAAGAATAAGCATCAGATATTAACTTATCTTAGAGAATTAGCACAAATGGATTTCAGAGGAAAGAATATCGAGGTAACAATTATCGTAAAGGGGGAAAATAACTATGAAGAGTTTAAGAAATTATTCGATAGGTTTAATAGACGGGAAAGCAGTCATCGTAACAGAAGATCCAGAAGTAGCGAGAAGATTACTTGAAACAATATACATGCCAACCTATTTGCATGAAGAAAGCGACACAGTATTAGATATAAGAGATATAAAAAGTATAACGGTTACTATCCAGTTGGAGGGAGATATACAAAGAATTAAATTAAAAAAACCGGCTACTAAATAGCCGGTACCCGAAAGGGGGTTTTTATTTGGTGTTTGCCATCACTCAGGATTTTATCATTTCTGAATTACAAAGGTACAAAAGTTATTGGATGCGAATTTTAAATAAGAAGATACATTTAGAATTTAAAGACGGAGAAATAGAAACACTAATAGCTTTGCCGTCAGGAGAAAAGCAGTTGATAGACAAAACAAGCTTTAAACGTAAAGAGGTATTAGATAGATTAACGATTGAAAAGAAGAAAAGAGCATGGAATAAAATCCGCAGAATTGAGTATTGGCTGAATCAACTATCATTACGGCAGAGAGAAGCAATATTCTGGCGTATAATTAATCATGACTTCGAACCGTGCAATACAGAAGAGTGTATTGGATTAAAGTATAAAACGCTGCCATATCGTGAGATAGCATATAAGATGGGCATCAATGAAAAGACTGTTTGGAGTTATGTTCAAGAGGGCATTGAAAAATTAATCGAAATTATTGACAGACCCCCACAAAAATGATACAATTTTTGTAGAATGGATTAGTCTACAAATATGCCGGGCGAAAAGCCCGGTTTTTTCATGCAAAATATTCTTAGTTAAACACGGGGACTTTCTGTCCCCTTTTTTCATGCCAAAAATCAGGTAGCGGGGAATTAGACAAAGAGCTTGCCCGCTGTGGGAAAGGGGAGAGGGTATGGATTTAAAAACCTTTTTTATAATTTCCCAAACAGGATAACTCCTTTCAACTGGGAAAGTTCAGGCGGCTGGTGGGATGTTTGGATAAGACTTAACTTTGCAGATGACATGTTTTTTCAATTTCTACATAGGAGCGAACACAATTTCGACAATCTTAGATATCTAAACATACACTGGTACAACTTTTTTGAGTTTGGCTTTTCTTTCTAGGGGGCGATTCCATGGGCTCAGGGTCGATTCCGAGGATTATCCGTGATTACATTCACAAAAGGGATAAGGAGAAGTGTCGATTATGTGGGAGATTTGTAAACGGAACTGGTCAAATTCATCATTTGTTTCGTAGAAACGCGGCTATACCTGTCGAATACAATATCCCGTGGGTCCCTAAGAATAATCATCCGTATAACCTGATTTTACTTTGTCCAGAATGTCACTTGAAGATACATCAGGGATATGAAATAGACAAAGATAAGCTTATTGAACAAAATAAAAGAAAGAGATTAACTAAAGGTGTTTTGAAATTCATAGAAGAGAACCAAATAGAGTTCAAAGGAGTGAAAGGATGAATTGGGATAAATTAGATGAACTGCTTACCTTAGAAGAATTAACCGCAGAAGAAATTAGTCAAATATCTGCTCAAGAGGCGCAGCTTAGAATTCAAAACAATATTAATCTTCTTGCTCAGATTAACAACTTACTTCTGGAAGCTTCAAATGAGCTTGGAAAATGGAGAATTATAGTTGAAAAGCTTAAGCATACGAAGAATACAGTTATAGAGCAAAACAGGGCTTTGAAAGAAATTTTGAAAGGCGAGAAATTCTAAGTGAGGTGACTCGGATGTGGCAGGGAAAAATATTAATTGGGACGAAGTTTTCGAAAAATTCACCGAAAATAAAGTGCTTAAAGCTTCGTATAGTAAGATTGCCAGAACACTGGGAGTTAGTGAAAAGGCTGTCAGGAAGCAATTTAAGAAACGGGGTGTAGTTGATCCACGCAAAGTCCGAGCAAGGTCCGAAGTGACAAGTCCGAAGTCCGAGAACGGTTCGGACTCGGACCATAAGATTTTTAATTTGAGACCTGAAGCCTTCAATGCTGTTAAACACGGACTGTATGCTCGAGTTTTTTGGACAGAAGAAGGCAGACAACTATATGAACAGCTAGTTAAATCTGATAGTCTTCCCAACCTTATTGACGCAATTTATATGCTGAAAGCGAAGATAGCATCAAGAGAAATAAGCAAAATTAAAGATGTTTTAAATGCTTTGGAAATAATGAGTAAATTGTACGACAAGGTTTTAGGGGCAGAGAGAAATGAAATCGAACGCAAACGATTAACACATGAAAAAACGCGTGTAGATATTGCACGCGAAAAACTCGAACTTGAACGCCTAAAATTAAAAGGTCCAGATAAAGACACAGAAGAGGTTCATAAAGATTTCATTAAGAGTGTTGTAGAAGAGGTTGAACCAGAGGAGTTGTACAGCGATGAAGAAGAACAAAGCGTTTGAATTTAAACCATTTTCAAAGAAACAAAAAAAATTACTTTTCTGGTGGGCGGAAAGTAGTCCACATAAAGATAAAGATATCGTAATAGCAGATGGTTCTATAAGATCAGGTAAAACAATTGCAATGATTGTATCTTTTCTTATGTGGTCTCAGTACACGTTCTCTGGCAAAGACTTTATTTTAGCTGGAAAGACAATAGGAGCATTGAAGCGAAATGTTGTAAAGCCTATGCTTCAGATCTTAAATACATGGAAATGGGATTACAAATACAATCGCTCCGAGAACTACATCATAATCGGATCAAATACTTATTACATGTTTGGTGCAAATAACGAAGCATCCCAGGATGTGTTACAAGGTTTAACCGCAGCTGGGGCTTTAGCAGATGAAGTAACACTCTTTCCGGAAAACTTTGTTGAGCAGATGATAGGACGTTGCTCTATTGAAGGATCGAAGATCTTCATGAACTGTAATCCTGGAAGTCCTTTTCACTATGTTAAGACTGAGTTTATTGACAAAGCTCTGGAAAAACAGGTGTATCATCTTCATTTTACACTCGATGATAACTTAACGCTTTCAGAGAAGATCAAAAAGCGTTATAAAAAGATGTTCACTGGTCTATTCTACAAGCGCTATATTTTAGGACTCTGGGTACTTGCTGAAGGTGTTATCTATGACATGTTCGATGCTGATAAACATGTAATTAAGGAAGTTCCTAAATGCGATGAATATATAGTTTCAATCGATTATGGAACGGGAAATCCAACTGTCTTTTTACTTATTGGAATCAAAGAAGCAAAGTATTACGTAATAGATGAATACTATTACTCTGGGCGTGATACTGGAAGACAGAAAACAGACTCGGAATACGCAGATGATTTTGTAAATTTTGTAAAAGAGAAAAATATTACAGCAGTTTATGCTGACCCTTCAGCTGCTTCGTTTATCGCTGAATTAAGAAAGCGTGGTTATTATGTAATCCCAGCCGATAATGTGGTTCTTGATGGCATTAGATATGTTGCCAACCTAATTTCGCAAGATCGTTTGTTTGTTCATGAAAAATGCAGGAACACAATAACAGAATTCACAGTGTATAGCTGGGATCCAAAAGCTGCACAACGTGGAGAAGACAAACCATTAAAGGAGCATGATCATACGATGGATGCATTAAGATATGGGATTTTTACGCATTCTAACAATGGCAAAGTGTTCAGCGCTAAGTTAGACATTCTGTGAGGTGATCTTAATGGCAAAAAATTATCAGGAACTTTTCGATCTTTTTTACGGCGATTATACAGAATCTTATTGCTTAAAAAAGAAATTGTTTATAGATTACGATAGCAAAGGAAATTTGAAACACATAACAAAAAGCTTAATTGACTATGCTTACGAAATAATCATGACTGATTATTCTTTGATATTCGGAGATAAGGTTGAAATATTAGTGCCGGATAGCGAAACCGCAACTAATCGATTGAATCAGCTTTTAGAAACAAATAATTTTGAAAAATTATCGAGATTGTTTGTGATACAAGGCTTAATTCTTGGCGATACTGCTCTTAAACTTGGAAGGGATGCAAATGGGAATATTCGAATGGGACTTGTTAATTTATTAAACGGTGTTCTTGACTATGTAATGGAATATGGACAAATCGTTCAATGGATATATGAGTATGCAATGAAACACCAAGAAGGAACGATAAATGTAAAGGAAATTTATACGAGAGACAAAGTTCAGGTGTACTTTAATGACAAATTAGTACTTGATGTTCCTAATAGATACGGCGAATTTTGGTTAATACATGTGGCAAATACTCCTTCATTGCAGGATCCTGTTTGGGGAGAAAGTGAACTTGAAAGAATTGGAGATACCATCGACGAAATGAATTCTACATTATCACGTATAAGTGCAATAGAAGACATATACGCAAAACCGCGCATCATAGCGTCAGGGATTAGAGATGCATCCAATCTTAAGCAAGAACACAATGTATGGGCAACACCAGATAATGCAGAGCTCAAAATTCTGGAATACAACGGAAACATTATTCCCTCAATGTTGGACAAGTATGAAAAGCTTGAAAACTATCTTAGAAACAAATGCCCGGAACTGATTTTGAATGACTTGGGAAATATTTCAGGATACGCTTTGAAACTTAAACTTTCTAAATTGATTAAAAAAATTAAGAATTATAGAAAAGTTTATTTTGATGGTATCAAGAAAGCTTGCAAACTCGCTCTTGCAATGGATGGAGTAATTGTTGACAAAGTTGACATAAACGTAGATCCTGTTATTCCAGCGGATGAAATTGAAGACCTCAACAAATGGTTAATGTTGATGCAGGCGCAACTTGTTTCAAAACAGACGGTGGCAGAAGCGCTCGGGTATGATTTTGCAAAAGAACAGCAAAGAATGGAAGAAGAAAATGCCTGGTATTTGGAGATGATAGGTAATGAATCTGGACAAAAGATTAAATAAAGTTGAAAAGATGTTGATAAATAGGAATTTGAAACTATTTAAGGCTCTAATAGAACGTATAGCGGGTATGCTTATAACGAATCAGATAGGAATAAGGACTTTTGAATGGCTAAAACAACAAATTGAATTACAAATAAATGCTTATATCCAAGAATTCAAAGAATACCTTGATAGGGAACTTGTAGAAACTTTTACGTTATCAAGTAAGATAGCACACGAAACAATTAAACTGCCTTTCAACGGAGTTCCTACAAATGCAATGCTTTGGTTTAATGAGAATTTTATGAATTTCGAGAAAACCATCATGAAAAATTATGCAGGGGATTTGATGAAAACTATCGAAAATATTTTAACAGCGGGGCTTATTACAGGAACTCCTCCAAATATAATAGCAAAATCTCTTATGCAACAAATATTACCGACAAACAAAAGGCGAATAACTGTAATGGTTCGTGATCAATTAGGAAATGCTTTACAACAAGGTATTTGGAAAACTTATCAGGAATACAACGAGGTTATTGATAAATACAAATGGGTTGGACCAAAAGATAAAAGAACAACTGATTGGTGCAAAAACAGAAAAAAACTTACAAACGAAAACCCTTGGACTTTTGAACAAATACAAAGATACATAGAAACTAATCCTAAGAAGCTGAAAGGCCTTGAGATAAGAGCAGATCATGGCACTTTCTTACATCCACACATACAATGCAGACATAGGCTTTTAGCAATCCCAAAATCTCCAGAGGTGGTGGTTAGTGAAACAATTAAAAGCTTAAAGAGGTGAGAGTATGGCAAAAGTTATGAAAGATAAAGTGTGGAAAAACATTCCACCTGCTGGATCTTCGAAAAGAGAGGATTGGCCAGTACACGTATTTTTAGATCCACAAAACAGAAGATATCCATACAAAAAGTATGTTAATGGACAATGGAAAGTGTCATGTGCAGGGCTTTTAGCAGCATATCGTAGGGCAATTATGAACAAAGAGCAAGATATTGCTAACAAAGCGAGAAGCTTAGCAATTCAATACAAATGTCCATGGGCCTTAAAAGAATAAATTAAAAGGAGGTATGAACATGGGTGAATTGTTAAAGAGGGGTATTGATATCCAACTCTTTGCAGAGGGGGATAACAATACCACTCAAGAGGAACAAAAAGAAGCAACACCACAAGAACAAAAACCGGAAGGTGTTGAATATGATGATCAAGATCCAATGGAAGTATTAAGGGCAACAGCTATACAGCTGGGGCTCAATCCTGAGGATGTTGCTATTATGACCAAAAAAGAGCTACAGTCTCAAATCGATAGGGCTGTAACTCAAGCAATCAAAACAAGGGAGGAGAAACTCAAAAAACAAGCCGAGATTGAGAAAATGAAAGAGAAGGGTCAATATGAACAACTCTTGAGACAAGAAAGGAAAGAAGCACTCGAAGATCTTAAAAACACTTATTTGCAAGCAAAAGGGCTTCCTGAGGAATTCGGAGTATTGATAACAGTCGATCCTCTTGTTGATTTAACTCTTTCAGATGCAAAAGAAGAATTAGTAAAAAAGGTAGATACCGTGGCAAGTAAAATAAATGAAATAATCGAAACTAAAGTAAATGAGAAACTTAAAACAATGGAAAAAGGGACTTTTACGCAACAACCAAATACAACTCAGCCTCTTCCAAATAACCCAAGGGAGGCGTTAAGACAACTGTTTGAAGAAAAAAGTTAAAGGAGGTAGTTATCTATGGGAACAATTAAAGGATTAATTACAAGTTATGATGTTAAAGAAAATAAAGTGGATGTTTCTCCAGTGCTTTCCATGCTTAAACTTCCAGAAACACCTTTGTTAAATGCAATTGGTATATCAAACAAACCTGTAGTTGGAACAAAATACGAATGGTGGGATGATGTTCTTCCTGTACTTAAAGTAAGCCTTGCTGCTGCATACACCACTGGCGGAGGTTCATTAACTGTTGAAACTGGTGCTGGAAAGAAATTTAAAATAGGAAATGTAATTAAGGTCGAAAGTTCCATTTACAGAGTAACAGCGATAAATGGTGATGTTTTGACAATTGCAGTGATTTCAAACGATGCGGATCACGCGGCTGGTGTTGATGTAGAAATAATTGGTGATGCCAATCCTGAGGGTCAGGAATATGTTGATAGCATGTATGAACAAAAAATTAAGAGATACAATGTCACACAAATATTCACTGAATACGTGAAATTCACTGGAACTCAAATGTCGGTAGATCAATACGTGAATGAGGATGTTTTCTTAGAAGAAGTGCAAAGAAAACTCGCAAAAATCAAACTCTTGCTTGAAAGAAGTGCTTGGATGGGGGTTAGAGTTGATCCAAACGATAATTCAACTCCAAGACTCTTTGGTGGTATTAAATGGTTTATCGAACAAGAAGGAATAACAGTTACTTCTACCTTTACGGAAGCTAACTTTAATGCGTTCTTAAAACAAATATTTGATGCAAGTGGTGTAGTAAGAGAAGCTTGGATGAATCCGGCAACCAAAGCAAATTTCAATGCACTTAATCAAGACAAATTAATTGTTGAAAGAAATGATACAACTGCAGGAAGGCTTATTAATGCATATCTCTCTGACTATGGAAATGTTGAAATTAAAACAACGCCGCACTTACCAGAAAATGTAATTATCGTATTTGATACCAGCAAAGTCGCAATCAAACCTCTTAAAAACAGGCAAGCTGCTTACGAGCAACTTGCAAAAACCGGGGATTATGTAAAAGGACAAATTGTAGGTGAATATACACTCGAGTTTAGAAATCCTGATGTGGCTGGAATATTCAATATTCAATAATTAGAGGGGGAGTTATCCCCCTTCTTTTTTTGAAAAGTTTATTAAGGAGGGTGAAAAAATGAAATATGTGTTCAATGGAAACACCAAATTTGTTATTGTTGAGGGGAAAGCTTACCCCGTGAAAGAAGAAAAAGGCAAGAAATTTGTGGAAATACCAGATAATGTTGAAGTAAAAGAAAAATTCCTTAAACCTGAAAAAAAGCCAAAACTGGAACCAAAGAAGGTTGAACAAACAAAGGAAGGTGAAAAATAAACTAAGGAAGTGATACAATGACAAATCTTGAATATCTTAGAATGAAAATTCCTGACAAAGATATGGAATTGTTTACTGATGTTGAGTTACAAGAAATTATTAAGCTGAATTCTGAAATAAAAGTATTACAAGGACGACAAATAGATGTAGACGGCAAAGTGTTCAAAATAGATGCGTACAGGCTCGATGAAACATATGCTGAAAGGGTATTTATAGGATTACCAGCTCCAGAAAATGAACTTACAACAGGATTTACCATTGATAAAGACACAGCAATAATCTACTTTGACTCTCAAATGCAAGTAGATGTATTCGTTCAGGCAAAAGTTATAAACTGGAATGATGTTTTGGCTGATTGTTATGAAATGATTATGGGTGACTATAGGAAATTAAATTCTTATTCAATTCAAAATGCTTCTCAACAAATTGACGATACAAAACGACATCTAAGATATCTTGTTAATTATTATAGAAACCCGCGAGGTTGGGAACTATGATTGAAATCAGAGTAGATAAGAAACAATTAAAGAAAATAAGAAGATACATAACTGATAGCAGGTTCCAAGAAGTTTTGCGTAAAACTTTGATTGGAGCTGGCTTAGAGTTGGAAAACATGATTGTAGAAAACATTATTGAAAGAGCTTCAAATACAAGTTATCTTGAGCAATCTTGGACTATAAAAGATCTTGATTACGACAAAATTAAGGTATTTACTAATGTGCAATATGCTCCGTTTGTTGAATTTGGGACAAAACCACATAGACCACCATATGATGCTATCTTAAAATGGGTTCAGCAGAAGCTTAGGATCAAAGGAAAAAAGAGCAAAGGAGTAGCTTGGGCTGTATGGCAAAAGATTGCAAGAAAGGGAACACCAGAAAAGCGGTATCTAAGAGATGCTGTAGATAAATTCAACCTTTCAAAATGGGTTGATGCGTTAATAAGGAAGTGGGAGAATGTATAGTCAGATCCGAACTCTTATGACAAACCTTGCACCTTATTTTAAATCAGTTACCTTAACCAATGACACTGCATTACAAAAACCAGACAACGCAGTCTTATTCATTGATCGTATAACGGTTGAGTACTTGACTTCCACAAGGAAAAGAAAACATTGCGAAATGGCAATTATGTTCTCACTCGAAGGAACTTCGGATACAGTTTACCAACAAGTAGATTCTAAAATTGTAGATGTAGAAAATGTTTTGGAAAGTACTTTTAATTACTATGAGATAAACGAAATGCAATTTAGCTACGTGGCAAATATAAAAAGGTTATTCGTATTTTTACAAGTAACATTCCAGTGGGAAGAATAACGGAGGTGAGTTAGATGTATACAGGAGCTAAATCAAGTGTTCTTTTAGGAATAGAAACAAGCTTTGGTTCTGAAGCAACAGCAATATGGAAACTACCTTTTAAATCAGAAAGTTTGAATCATAAAGTTGAAGCTGTAAGGAGCGAAGCTTTGCTTGGTTATAGGGGAATTAAATCTCTTGCTCCCGGACAAATAGGGGCAGAGGGGAGTATAGATGTAGAATTATATCCAGATACTGCAGGAGTTTTGTTCTATCTTGCATTGGGGAAATCTGCTCTTGTAGACCCTGATGCTACTCCATCTTCTGGGGACGAATATACTAAAATAACTCCAATAGGTTTGAATGATGAACTACCAAGCGCAAGTATAGAAGTAAACCATGGTGGACAAAGCTTTAAGTATTTGGGGATGAAAATTAATCAATTAAGATTCTCCGGTAGTGTTGGAGCAATTCCTTCAGTAACTGCTGATTTTGTTGGAAAAGAAGAACTTAGTGGTTCTTTAACACAGGGAACTTTAACCGTTCCGGGTGATGATCCCTATTACTTTAAAGAATTAAAACTCTATACAGACCAATTTACAACTGCCACTGATCTTTATTCTTCAATAGAACTTACAATCAATAACAACCTTGACACAGACGATTATCGCTTGGATGCAACAGGGAAAAGAAAAAGTTTAGATCCAGGAACTTTGGAAATAACAGGTTCTCTTGATATTATTTTTGATCCATCTGTTATATCCGGGGAATATACCAAATTCAAAAACTTTACAGAAGCAGCGATAGGTATAGAACTTGCTAAAGACACGACAAATAAACTTACAATTTATATTCCAAGATTGTTATTCAGCAACATGACACACGATATTTCTGGACCAGATAAGATCATACTCAGAGCAGAATTTACCGCTTTGATACCACTTTCAGGAGACATAATTGAGATAGCTGATTATACTAACGGAACAGGAACATACTAAGAGGGGTGATTAGATGGGTCTTTTTGCAAGTAACGAGACAGTAAAGCTTTATATCAAGGACAAAAAGGTAGTTAACAAAGAAACTGACGTATGGATAGAAGTACCAAAGGAACTTACGGCGGAGTTAAGAGAAGAAGCTATGGTGCTTTTTAAAAACTCCAAAGTAGAGGTAACTAAAGACGGGAATGCTATTTTGGATCTTGCAACGATTAATGCAATACCTTATAAGTTTTTATCAAAGGTTATTAAATCTTGGAGCGAAAACGTTCCTGTAACACTGGAAAACTTGAAAAAAGTAGAAGCAACAACTCTTTTAAATATCTGGTTAAAGTTGCAAGAGATGTATAATCTCGGTGGTGCAAATGTTGCTGGAATTTGACGGGGGTTGGATCGAATATAAGAAGTTGACACTCCGGGGCTTTCAGCTATTCAGACAGGGGAGAGTTTTAGAAGCTCTCCCCTTTCATATAGTTAGGTGGAGTGAGGACTTGCCGATTAACAAAAATACTTGTGGATTGTTAAAGTATGTAGTAGTGGAAAAATTGAAGCAGAAGCTCTTAGAAAGTGTAGAACCAATTATAAGTTTGGATAAAAACATTTTACAAAGATGGATAAAGCTAATGATAGCTGGAACGAGAATAAAAACACCAGACAACGAAATATTTGAGTTTATACGGACGAATTATTTTGAATTCGCATTAATGTTTGTAGATCACAAAGGAAATATTATTAATCTTCCTGAAAAAGGAGGTTTATTAGATCAACCACTTGATTGGATCATTTTCTTGCAAATGTTTAAGGTAGCATTTGTAGAGGAACTTGCTAAACAGGATAAAGGCAGGTGAAATTATGCCAAAGAATGAAACTTTAAGTGTAACCATAAAGGCAATGGATAGTATGAGTCCTGTTTTAAAGAATGTTGCTGCGAATTTGGGTAATTTTCAGAAACGAATAGATAGCATAAGAGCAGGTTTACAACAATTTTCGAATGCAATAAACACAGCGTTAAGATATACTGCTGCATTCACAACCGCATTAGCAGGGGCTGTTAGCGCTTCTTCCTATTTTGCTGCTAAAGTAGAGAAATCTTTCCAAAATGCTCGAACAATGATGAAAATGACTGCAGAAGAAGCCAAAAATATGCAAAAAGGACTCTTACAATTGTCAGTTCAAGCAGGAAAATCACTTGATGAATTAAATAATGCTTTATATATGCTCGGTTCAGCGGGTGTAGAGGCAAAAGACGCTTTAAACGTTTTAAGACAAACTACTATATCTTCTATCGCAGGAGCAACAGATTTAACTACTACATTCCAAAGTGCAATAAGTATAATAAACGCATACGGAATGAGTATAGATGATCTCACAAGTGTATATGCAATGCAATTTGAAGCAGTCAAGAAAGGACTTTTGACATACGATGAACTTGCAAGAGACTTTGGAGTGTTAATACCTTCAGCAAGAAACTTGGGCGTTAGTTTACAGGAAGCGTTAGCAAGTTATACAGCATTGACCACAGCAGGATTTAGATCTTCCGAGGCAGCTAACGCAGCGGAAGGAGCGTTCCAAGACTTAATGCAACAAGCTGATAAATTTAGGAAGCTTGGAATAGATATATACGATTCAGAAGGAAGGTTTATTGGACTTACAAAAGTAGTCAAACAACTCAAGGAAACTATGCAAGACTTGACTGATGATGAAAAACGTGCGTTATTACAACAACTTGCACTTTCTGAAACAGGAACAAGAGCGTTATTAACGTGGGTAAATAATTACGAAAAGTTCCAAGATGTCTTATCAGGAATACAAGGCAATACAGATGCCTTGATGGAAGCATACAAAACACAGACCCAATCTATATCATTCTTGTTAGACAGGTTGAAATCATCTGTTCAAGCTGTTAATATAGCTTTTTTCAACGCTATTCGCAGTAATGTAGTGGAATATTTAGGCAAATTTATTAATTTCCTTGGCAAAGTAGAACAATGGATAAATTCTAACAAAGACAAAATAGGAGATTTAGTATTTGCACTGTTGAGATTGTCGGCGACATTTTTGGGAGTATTACTTGGATTGAAACTGTTTTCGCAAGGTGCACAACTATTAATGTTCTTACTCAAACCAATGAACTTACTTATTCTGGGCATAGTTTGGGCAGTGTATGAACTTTGGAAAGCATTTTATAAAGGCAATGACTACGTTAAAAACTTCGGTGGTTTCTTGATGTTTGTATGGGATAAGTTTAAAGCATTTGTAAACTTTATTAAAGGCGAAATTGAGAAGATCAAAAAGCTCGCAGGAGAAAATGCAGGATTCTGGGATTGGGTAGTTGCGATCATTTTATACATAGGTCAGCAGCTTGCAAAAGTTTTTAAAGCAATTTTTGATTGGTTTATGAAACTGCTTGAGGATTTCTGGAATAAAATTAAAGATAAATTTGGTGGAGGTACAAAAATATTTTTAATACCAGCAATTATTCGTACAGTTCGTACAGGAGGCGGGAATTCTCCTTCAGGAGGTACCGTTAAAACAAAAGAAGAAAAAGAAATAACTGTAAAAACAATAATGGATACAGCAACGCAAAAAATTATTGCATTTATGGAATCTTTTGCTAATTCTGTAGCAGAACTTACACTTAAAATTCTCGCTGATTTATCTAAACTCCCACAATGGCTAAAAGATGTTTTAGAGCAAACAAAAGAGCAGTGGGATTTAAATTTAAGACCTGTTTTAGACTTTGCACAAGAAATTACCTTAAACTTCAAAGAGAATTTAGCTAATATAAGCGCTTGGATAAAAGAGGGAATTCGGGAATTACAATTGAAACTGAAATGGGCAGAAAATTTTGTTTTAACTGGTTGGAAATGGTTAATTGAAGGAGCACAGACAATTAAAATAACTCTTCAGAAAGCATGGGGGAAAGCTTTTGAGTGGTTAGAAAAAGGATTTCAGGAGATCAAATTGCATTTAAGACTGTGGTTACCAAAGAGAGAAACTGAAACATCTATGGCAAAAGAACCAACAACAGGAATTGTTTCAACAGAAACAACGATTTCATTTATCCCAAGAGATTTTAACAAAGTTCGAGAAGTTGCAACTGATTTTGTATACAACATTGGTGATGTTTCTGATGCTTTAGTAGGTTTGAATGTGGCGATTAATGAAACTTCAACAGCTTTAAACACAGTTGCTACCTACAACGTTCCAAATTTAGATGAAGTAGTAAGAAAATTTGTTTTAAACAAACAATCTTATAGCTCAGGAACACCATTGAGAGTTCACTTGTACCAACAACCGCAACCATTTGCTATGTTTATGCCTATATTTGATTTTATAGGAGCTTTGTCAAGTGTACTTGGTATTTCAACTTCTGCAGCCTCTGCATTCTCTTTGGGAACAGTTTTAGGATATGCAGAAGGTGGTTATACGGGCAGTGGTACTACATACGAGCCAGCAGGAATAGTTCATAAGGGTGAATATGTTATTCCTGCGTGGATGGTACAAAAGTATCCGCAGTTAATAGCTTTATTAGAAAGAAAAAGATTAAAAGGATACCAGGAAGGTGGAATTGTAGACGCAATTATCTCATATTTTGCTGGGTCAGGCAATGTAAATGTCTATAAAGATATAGAAGCTTTGAAAGAAACAGGTTCAATTGCGGTTCAACTTCTTAAGGATACTAATCCGGAAATTGGCGCTTCTCTCGAAACGATTGCAAAAAAGGTAGGAATAATTACAAATGAAGTGAAAACAAACATTAAAGAAACTCAGTATGATAAAGGATTTAAGGTTGGGTTTGGTCCTGGAAAAGTTTTATTCGAATTAATGGACAAAGGAAAAAACATACTCAATACTGTAAAAACAAACCTTGAAGAATTACCAAATACGACCAAACAAACATTTAAAGATTTAGAAGCAAGTTTAAGTGGTTTCTGGGCAGGGTTAAAACAATCTTTTAATGTTTTAACTAACATCAATGTTGGAGAGCTTCTTGTAGGTGCAACAGCTACTGCTTTTGAGGAAATCGGAAATTTCTTTGGCGCACTTGCTGGTCAAATATCACCATTATTGTTGAGTCTTGAAAATTTAATAAATTTATTAAATCCAATGGCGACCATCGCACAGGCGATGATGACTGTCTTGCAACCATTAATCGAAGGAGCTTTAAAGCCATTTGTAACAATACTTAATGTATTTGGGCAGTTGTTAGGAACTCTACTGCTCCCATTACTTGAGCCTTTTTTAGGTGCGTTACAGATGCTTGGGGTGATCTTACAGTGGGTCTATAACACGGTAATCGTTCCTATCGGGAGAGGTTTCTATATCGTGTTCGGCATGATCGCAAGTGCATTTAATTGGCTCTACAACGTCATCTCGGATATAGTTAAGGCTCTTACTTTTGGCGCTGTGAATATGGGCCATAGAGCGGTTAAGAGCCTTGAACAAATTATCAAAGAAGCTAATGAAAAGATACAAGGTGTTGAGTTGAATTTTGAAGAAGCAACAACACCTGAGATAACACAGCAGTATACAGCAACAGTTACAAGGCAAGGGCCGGAAACTGTGAACATTTATCAATACTTTCAGAACAGCAATTTCCTTGACAGCGCTGAAGCATTCAAAGAAATGGTTGTTGAAGCAGTAAAAGAAGCATTGGAAGAAGGCACGTTGGTGGTTAATGGTTGATAAAAGGAGGTGTTGCGAATGGCTATTACGACAAGTAGTGAAAAGCCCGCTGAAATAGTGATATTAAGTGTTCAAGATGATATTAAAAAAGCGAAGTGTAAAGTCAGGTATGCTTTTAGATACAACATCCAAGAAACCACAACAACTGTTGAAAGCATTAATGAAGAGACAGGTGAGTTAACAACGCAAGAAGTAACAGCATGGCAGTATGAAGAAATAATTTCAGAAACAGAGTTTGATTTGGTTTTTAAAAGTGTAATACCAGACCTTTTGAAAACGCTCTACGAGAAAAGTAAGCCTATTTTGGAACAAAACATACAACTTGCTTCAGTTGAGCTTCCGAAAGAAATTTCTGTTGGGGAGTGATGTATTATGGGCAATTTAATAAAGACTAATTACGGCTTGATTTACAACGACGATGGCAGCTTATGCGTGACAGTTCGCGAAGACGACATTCCCTTTCCAGGCGTGAAGAGTTTTGCCGTTGAAGAGGGGACGAAGAATTTATTAATTACAAATGGTTGGTCTACACAAGGAACAAAGATAACAGACATGTCACAATTACCTTCTCAACCACCTGTAACGCCAGTTATTGCTTCATATGTTCCTGGCGGCGGTAATTGGCAAGATTTATGTCAATATGCAACTTCGATAACACTTGCTCCAGGAGAAAGTATAACATTTAGTGCTTGGGTATATGCTAAATATGCTACAAATTATTTCAATTTTAATGCCAGTGTTAATGGCGTTAACAGTGGACTGGGCTCGTATCAAAATTTACAAATCGGTTGGAATTATATCGAAGGACATTGGACAAACAATTCTGGAGCATCGCAAACGTTAACTTCCATCAGATTAGAAGCAGGTAATACGGCAAATTGGAGAAACGGTGATAATGAAGCTTGGGGATGTAACTACCAATTAGAACTCAAACCCTTCGCCACATCTTTTGTGGAAGGGACGAGGCAGGATGGACGTTTTTATATCCCAATCAACAAATTAGCTATTGACCCAGCTAAGGACAATTGGGTTGTTGCATATTGGAAAAAACCAATAGCAACTCATGACGGAACATTGACTAATGGCGATAATTCATCTTGTTTTGGTAGATATGTTTCGGATTATTCTGTTGGGTATATTATTTGGGGCAAACGCGCATTAGGAGAAACATTAAGATTAGCTGTTGTTTGGGCAGATAATACAATTAGTATTGTAACAAAACCAATAGATTTAAATTGGTATTTCAATAATTGGCATTTTGAAGTTGTTAGAAAAACAGATACTGCTATTGAATATTTTGTAGATGGTATAAAACAACTTGAAATAGCATTATCAAAACAAATTCAGAATTTTGACACAGGATTATTTGTTGGTGGACATGCTAATGATACATCTCATAATTCTTTATATTCCAACCTCTTCATAGGCAAAGCAAAAGACACACAAGGCAATTTAATATGGACTGATAAGTTTATACAAGAAGTTTACAACGCTAAGAAGCCGTTTGCTGTGCCGCCGAGAATACCTGTGATATAAGGCAGGTGATAATCTGTGTTACCAGCTAATCCTATCGCAAGTGAAGGGATTCCTTATGTAAGACATCCTACAAGATACAAGAAAGTTTTAGTATATGCCAAAATAGACGGCCAAAATTGGTATGACATATCAGATTGGGTAAAAGAAGTAAGAATAGTCAACAAGCTAGAGTTTCTTGAAAGCCCAGCAATTGATAAAGCAACAATAGTAGTTGCTAATCAGAACAATGAATGGACACCGACGCAGTATAATGATGCTTTTGCCCCTGCCAATGGCAAATTTAATGGAACAGTTGATCAAGCATATTTAGAAAAAGAGTGGGAAGTAAAAGTAAGTGTTCGCGTATTTAATGGAACATCTACATTAGATATTCCTTTGTTTTACGGCGTCAAAACTGCAATCACAGAACAGCACAAAACAGCAAGAATAGAGCTTTCTGATAATTGCTATTACGCCACAAAGAAAAAGCTGGATAACGATATTTTGTATATCAACATGGTACCTAACAGCATACTATCTGATTTACTTCAACGTGCTGGTTATTCTTCATCTCAGTTTGATTTTCAAAGTTTGACTACACCTGTCACTTTCTTAGCCAAAAAAGATCAAACGGTTTGGCAAGCGGTTGTCAACTTAATGAAAGGAATAAATGGGAAAATAAGCACTACCCCTGAAGGAAAAATAATCTTTAGAACAAGGATTGAAAATTATACAGACCCTGCTCCTGCTTTAGACTTATCACAGGATACATTTAAGAAATATGACTTATCCACAGAAAAAAGATATAACAGAGTAGTGGTGAATTCAGACACATATAAAGTAGATTCACAGCTAACTTATGTGGTAGATTTTGAGTTGAGTGGCGATAACACAATAGCGCCAAATACCGAAGCGACTTTTGAGTTTGAATATATTTCTGATTTTGCACGTGGCGTAGAAGACCATGGGCTTCTTTCATATAAAGCTGGAACAGGTGTATTTGAAGACCAATATGTTGAGTTGGGAACAAGTGATAGTAATATTAAAATTACAAAATTTGATATATATGCTGACAAAATTGTGCTTGGTATAAAAAATCTCAACAGCTCAGTTGATGTGATAATCACACATTTTAAAGTTAAAGGATTTCAGGTTAATAAAAAGGAAATAAACAAAGTTATAAGAGAAAATACAACGGATGAGCCAGACAAAGAATATTCGGTTACTTCTTTTTATCCCGGAGAAGCTCAGCTCTCAGTGTTGGCGGACATAATATACGATGACATAAACAAAACGGTAAGATTTGGGCTTGCAATGAATGATTTTTATCCGGATGTTTTTGCAGGCAATTTAATAAATTTCTCTGTTCCAGCCAAAGGTATAGCTTCTGGAACTTTCTTGGTTTTGAAAGCAGAACATGAGTTGAAACCTACTTCTTTCAAAACTTCGTTAGATATTGTGGAATGGAAAGGATTAAGTTATGTTGTCGGAGCCAAAACATTTACAAGAAGCATGCCACTGAAACAAAGCAGCGATGTTCAACAGCAAATCACCGAGATACAAGGCGAAATTCAAGATTTGCAAGATCAAACGCAAAAAATACAACATTTTGACGGTGTTGCTCCTGCAGTACCTTCAAATTTACAACTTGCAACAGTGGTTAATAGTCAAGGTGAAAGTGTTGTTCGGGTCAGTTTTGACGCAAACACTGAAACTGATATAACAGGTTATGAAGTCGCCTGGAGTATAGACGGTGTGAATTGGAGAACATATACAACAACAGAAACGTTGTCTGAATTTGTTGTTCCAGGGAATACCACTATATATGTTAAGGTCAGAGCTTTAGATGCAGAAGGGTATAAATCAGATTGGACAACTGTGAAAAGCATAGTTTCGGCAAAGGATACTATTCCGCCTGCTGTTCCGACAGGATTAACGGCTTCTGCATTGTTCCAGAAAATTATGCTTTCTTGGAACGAAAATACAGAGGCTGATTTTGATACTTATGAAATACAAGTTGCGACAGACAGTGGGTTTACACAAGATGTTGAAACATTCAAGGTTGCTGCTACAAAATTCGCATACGCTGGTACAGATAACCAAACATATTATTTTAGAATTAGAGCTTACGATAAGTCTGGTAACGCAAGTAATTGGAGCAGTACAGTATCAGCTACTACAGAATCATTAGCTGATGTTAGAAAAATAGGAGAAATGTATAATGCGTGGATTAATTCTAATTTTATAGATAGTGAAGGTAATGCAACGGATGAAGGTTGGATATTACATCAAGGCACAGTTGGAAGTGTTACCGAAGTAACAGATGGACCAACAAGTAAATTTGCTTTTCAAAATTCTGCTAATGCTGTTTGTTGGTATAAATCAAGTGTACGTATTCCAATAAATCCTAATAAACAATATGTTATTGAAGGATATTTCCGAACTGTTTCTGGTACAACTGGTGTTATTTATTTGGCTGTGATTTTAGAAGACGCTAATGGTAATAATATAAGCGGAGACGGGATATGGTGGTATTATCCAGCACGTGCCGAACGTCCTGGAAGTACATTCACATATTACAATGGATTATTTGGCTATAATACCAGTAGACCATTTCCAAGCAACGCAAAATATATGCGTGCTGGTTTTATCTTAAATTACAACGTTGGAAATAGTATTCAACAAGTGCAGGGAATTAGAATAAGAGAAATAATTGAAAGTGTTTATATACAAGACGCAGCTATAACAACAGCTAAAATAGATGATTTGGCTGTAACAAACGCTAAAATAGCTGATTTAGCCGTTGACAACGCTAAGATAGCGAATGTGGATGCTGCCAAAATCACAACTGGTTATCTTGACGCAGCCAGAATGGAAGCTGGAAGCATTACTGTAGACAAACTATCCGTTATGCCTTCGTTCGCTGTCCCAGAAGGTGTAATAGCGTATTTTACAAATAATTTAATAGATAATATAAATGGTATAGTTCCAGATGGATTTACTGAAATTAATTTATCTCCGTCTGTTACTCTTGTTCCAGAAAATGCACCACCAGGAAGTGTTGTTGGTGATTTAATTGCTGGAAACAAAATATTTGCTGGAAAAAGCATACAAGTTGGTAATAAGGTGTTTATAGAAAATACATCAAATAATAAAGGACGCATTAGAGTGACAGATGGTGCTAATGATATAATTAAAATTGGCGAAGGAGTTATTAACGGAGTTGATGACGGAATTGATGTTGACGGCGGTAAGATTAGAATTAAAAGTACTACTGGGCAAACTGTTTTGGATGGTTCTGGTATCAAACAAATTTATAATATTAGTTTGGTTGACCAGATTGATAACACACACGGATTAGATATTCCAATTTACATTCCAGCAAATGCAGCAGGAGGTGCAGCTTCAGGAACAGCAAGGATTATTGTCAAGGCGGAGCCATTTAGAGCTTATTCGACGAGTGCAGCAAATTCAGCACAGTTGACCACCGATGCAGTATGGGACACAACAGGTTTTACTGTTGCAACTGGCAATCCAACGTGGACTGGTATTGATGTAGCTGCAGGTGATACATTCGCGTCAGATACTTATGTTGGTACAAGACAGACATACTCATCTGGAACACATAACCATGGTGGCAGCACTGGAAGCAATACTGTTCCTAATTTAGCAGGAGCAACAAGTTTTGTAGATACTGCTGTTGTAGGAACAGATCACTATCACAATATTCCAAATGGTAACACAAGCCATAGTCATAGCATATCGTCAGATGGTAGCCATACACATTCAGTAAGTATCACACACACACATTCTATTGGAGTAACGCAATTTGACCATTATCATGAATTTGATAAAAACGCATTATCCCACTCGCATACAATTCAACCACACAATCATGGTCTAAATTATGGTATTTACGAATCGACAGTAACTGCAACTGTTACAATCAGCAAGGGCACAACTACTCTTGGAACAGTTGCAACTGGAAATAAAGCAGACATAACGAATGTTAGTGTTACAGACGGAGATACAATTTCCATTACTGCAGACAATCTTGCAAGAGTACAGATTTATATCTTTGTTGAATACAACATGCAAGTTTAAAACGTTAATATTTCCAATTAGCCCTCTCTTGAGGGCTTTTTTCATGCCGAAAGGGGGTCTTAGATGCCATCTTTAGTTGCAAAAAACTACATTTTTCAGGAAGAGATTGTACAAATTCTTGCTATAGGGGACTTACATTTAGGAAGTGAAGGAAGCAATTATCAAAAAATTTTTAGTAAAGTCAGAGAATTTAAAGACGCAAAAATAATTTTAATGGGCGATCTTTTGGATAACGCAATTATTGGTAGTGTTGGTAATGTGTATGAACAGGTTGAAAACCCACAAGGTGCTTTAAGGATTTTATTCAATTTTTTAGAAGAAAACAAAAAACGGATTTTAGGCATTTTAAGAGGAAATCATGAGCGTCGTACTTGGAAAGTTGCTGGAGTAGATCCTATAGAATTATTTGCTGAAACATTAGAAATTCCTTATAGTCGGGATTTTCTATTTTTAGACATATCTTTATCTCCGGAAGGTCGTAGTTTGCGAGGTCTTAAAAATCGAACAAACTATCTTGTAGTCTGCCATCACGGAATAACAGGTGGACGATTTAGGGAAAAGTCTATGCGGCAGCACAGATATTTTCAAGGCGTTTTCGCAAGTGCGGATATTTACATAACAGGTCACACACATATACCTGATATGCATCAAGTTGGTATCTGGGAGTATGATAAACGCAACAAAAAAATTTTCAAAAGGAAAATATGGAATGTTATTGTTCCAGCGTGGACAGATGAAGCATATGCCAAAGAGCATATGTTAGGACCTAATCCCGAAACAATTATTCTATTAAATCTATATGCTGGCAAAACTAAAAAAATTAAAGGAATCATGTTGTGAGGTGATAATGTGAAAAAATTACTTGCAATCCTCAAAAAAATTTGGTGGATATTTCTCTTAATAATAGGTTTCATAGCAGGATTGATAATCAAAAATCCTCGAAAGGTCGATGATTTAGAAAAGCTGAAACAAGAAAGAGGGGAACTAAAGAAAGAACAGCACTCACTAAAAAAAGAACAAGAACGTTTAGAAAAGGAGGCTGAGCAAATTGAGAAGAAAAAATATTTTAATAATGTTGATGATGCTGCTAAGTATCTCAACGATGTTATGCGCAAACGAAAATAACTATCAATTTATACAGAGATCTGAAGACGGCAGATATTACCTTACCGAACAAGCTGTTATTGACATTGCCAATTATATCAAGCAATTAGAAGAGCTAAATAAGAATTACTTGCAACAAATAGATAATCTGAAAAAGCAAATCGCAAACCTCGAAGCGCAAATACTTAATTTGGAAAAACAACAAGAGCTTACCATTGAAAGAACTAAAAAGTTTGTATGGGAAATAGTGGCTGTGATTGCAATTGGGACAACAATTTACCTATTCATCAAGTAAGTGAGGTGATATTATGCATAAATTAAAGAGTAGGAAACTTTGGCTTGCGTTAGTATTAATAGCTTTGTTCACTGTCTTGCTCTGGTTTAATAAAGTAGATCCAGAAAATTATGTACAAGCAGTAATTACCTTATTCGGGATTTACTCAGGTGCTAATGTTGTAACAAAATTCGCAAAAAGGAGTGATAACAATGGATAATTTAGAACATCAAGTGATTAAAAACACAGAAAATATTAAGTCAATAAATGAAGATATTAAAGAAATTAAGGAATCTATTAAAAATATTGAAAAGAAAATGAATGGCTATTTAGATAAAAAAATAGAAATTAAAATAAAATCTATGAGCGATTATTTTCAGGAACTTGCGTCTGATGCCTATGCAAAACTCGCGGGAAAGAGAGCTTTAGCTTTTGCAATTTCATTAATATTATCATTAGTAACAGGCGCTTTAGCAGGACGCTTCTTTTGGAGGTGACATAGTGAATAAAAAATTGGAAACAATGGTTGAAAAAATCGCTAAAAATTTACAAATAGATCCAGATTTAATAAAAGGTATTATAATGACGGAAAGCGGGGGGAATTCTAAGGCAGAGAGTTCGTATGCACGTGGACTTATGCAAATCTCTCGGGCCGCATTAAAAACTATTAACTTTAAATATCGATTAAACAATTCATATGATGATCTATTCGACCCTAAAATAAATGTAGAGGTCGGGACACTATATTTAAAATGGTTATTGGAGTATTTCAAGGGAAAATATCCATTGAATCCTTTTTATATTATTTACGCATTGATGGCTTATAACTGGGGTGTGGGGAATGTCCAAAAATGGTTACGTTCCAACAACGCAAGTAATTCTTGGATAGATGAAAATGTTCCACAGGAGACTAAATCATATTTACTGGATACAATCTGGTGGTATGCATATTTTAAAAATAGGCACTGTCCCCCTCCTGAAGATAGATAAAACATTAGCCCCCTTTTTTAAGGGGCTTCTTCATCGAACAAAAAATCACCTATTAAGCTATAACGCTGGTGGCGAGGGACGGAATCGAACCGTCGACACGTGGATTTTCAGTCCACTGCTCTACCAACTGAGCTACCTCGCCACCATTATAACTAATATGGTGGGTGCGGCAGGACTTGAACCTACGACCTCCTGCTTGTAAGGCAGGCGCTCTCCCACTGAGCTACGCACCCATTTCCTGGCGCCCCCAACGGGATTCGAACCCGTGCCTCTGGCTTGAAAGGCCAGTGTCCTAGACCGCTAGACGATGGGGGCATTCCTTATTTGTTTTTCAAAATCGACCGTAATCAATGATATCAAAAATTATTTTCTTTGTCAACTGTCATTTTTGTAACTTTTATCTGACAGGTGAAAAAATATGGTGTTAACTAAAATTCGTGTGTTATATATATTAAAAATATGGTAAAATATATAAAGAAAGCTTTTTAGAGGTGATTTAATGAATAAAGGTGCTGATGTAATTGTTGCAATAATGGTTGCGGCTATTGTTTTATTGATGGTTTTACCGATACCTGGTTTTTTACTGGATTTTTTCCAACTTTTGAATATTTCCCTTTCATTGGTTATTTTATTTTCTACAATGTATATAAGAAAAGCTCTAGAACTTTCATCTTTTCCTACAATTCTTTTGGTTGTCACATTATTTAGGCTCGGACTCAATGTTGCGTCAACAAGGCTTATACTACTGCAAGGTCCAAAATTTTCAGGTAAAGTTATTCGAGCATTTGGAGATTTTGTTGTAGGTGGAAATTACGTTGTAGGACTTGTAGTATTTCTAATTTTAGTTATCATCCAATTTATTGTCATTACAAGAGGTTCGGAAAGAATTGCAGAAGTAGCAGCAAGGTTTACTTTAGATGCAATGCCTGGTAAACAAATGAGTGTTGATGCTGACTTAAACGCAGGATTGATAACAGAAGAAGAAGCAAGAAAGAGGAGAGAAGAGATAAGGAGAGAAGCAGATTTTTATGGTGCTATGGATGGAGCCTCTAAATTTGTTAGAGGGGATGCAATTGCAAGTATTATTATTGTTCTTGTAAACATAATTGGTGGATTAATTATAGGTATTCTTACTCATAAAATGACAATTAATGAAGCTGCACAAACATTTACACTTTTTACAGTTGGTGATGGACTTGTAACACAAATCCCAGCATTAATGGTTTCAACTGCAACTGGTATTTTAGTTTCTCGGGCTGCTTCTGAAGATAACTTAGGAAATGAACTTATTAAGGAACTTGGAAGTGAAAAGAAAGTAATAATTTTAACAGGAACAATATTAATATTTTTGGGAATATTTACTCCTATACCACTTACTGCTGTGCTTATTGGTTTACTATTTTTAATTACTGGAATATTAATTAAAGGTAATCAAGAACCAGAACTTCAAACTACAGAGTATAGTGGTGAAATGTACACGGAAAAAAGTTTAGGGCCTGTACTTTCTACTCCGCAAGAAGTTTCGGAAATACTTCAAACTGATACAGTAGAAATAGAAATAGGATATGGGTTAATTCCGCTTGCAGATACTTCTCAAGGTGGAGATTTACTTGAAAGGGTTACGATGGTAAGAAAACAGCTGGCATATGAATTAGGGCTTGTTGTTTCGCCAATACGGGTACGTGATAGTGTTTTATTAAATTCAAATGAATACGCCATATTTATTAGAGGAGCGGAAGTGGCAAAGTATGAGCTATTACCCAATAGATTACTTGCAATTAATCCGGGTACTGTGATAGAAAAAATACCTGGAATTGAAACCAAAGAACCTGCTTTTGGATTACAAGCATTTTGGATTGATGAGAGTAAAAGAGAAGAAGCAAGTAGATTGGGATATACCGTTGTTGATCCACCGACGGTTTTTGCAACTCATTTAACAGAAGTTTTAAAGCGGCATGCTCATGAACTGTTGGGAAGCAAAGAGTTTGATTTATTAATTGAAGGTTTGAGAAACAAGTTTGACAAATTAGTTGATGATCTGTTCAATTTGCTAAAACCTGCTGAGATAAAGAAAATATTGCAGAGATTATTAAAAGAAGGAATATCAATAAGGAATTTGCCGTTAATTTTCGAGACATTACTTGAGTATGGAGAATACACCAAAGATATAGTATATCTAACGGAAAAAGTACGGAAATCGTTAAGAAGACAGATAATTACACCTTTAATTGCACAAGATAACATATTACATGCCGTTGCACTTGATAATAACTTGGAGAAGAATCTAATAAACTTGGTAAAAGAAATAGACGGTGAAAGATATCTTGATCTAAATCCAGAAATTATGAGAGAACTAATTGAAAGCATTTCTAGAAATCTAGAAACTCTTATGAAAAAAGGTTATAACCCTATTCTCATAACATCTTCATCGTTAAGACCTTTAATTGCTGATTTAATTATTAAGTTCATTCCAGGGATATTTGTGATCTCGTATGAAGAAATACCAGAAAATGTAACTATGCAAATTGAAGGAGTGATAAAACTATGATTGTAAAAAAATATTTAGTTAAAGATATCAAAGAAGCTTTAGAAAAAATCAAAATAGAATTGGGAAAAGATGCTGTAATCCTTGGAACAAGGAAAATAAAAAAAGGGGGATTTTTGGGTATTGGAGCAAAAACTTATCTTGAAGTTACAGCTGCCGTTGAAGAAAATGAACTGAAGCAAAATCAAGAAAGTAAAAACCAACAAATTTATCAACTTCAAGAAATCCTCTCTAAAAATTCCCCAAAAAAAGATTCCGATGATTTAGATGAAATAAAGAAAATGATGTATGAATTAAAATCTATGGTCTCAAGGCAAAGATCCGATAATGAACCTGAATGGATTATAAACTTGAGAAAAGCGTTGAATTTTCATGATGTTAACCAGGAAATCATTGAAAAGGTAATAGAATATATTAGGATAAAATATGGAAATATAGATTTCAACGATGAAAATACAAGATTTGTATTATCGGAAATATTTCTTCCTTTTATAAAAACGGAAACTCCAGATATACTTGGCAAAGTTATGTTTGTAGGACCAACTGGTGTTGGGAAAACAACAACACTTGCAAAACTTGCGGCAAAAATGTCTATAAATGAAAACAAAAAGGTAGGAATTCTCACGTTAGATACTTATAGAATTGCCGCCACAGAACAGCTTAAAACTTATGCTACTTTAATGGACATACCTATGAGAGTTGCATACACACCTAAAGAGGCAAGAATAGAACTTGAAGCAATGTCCGATTTTGATGTCGTCTTTATAGATACTGCGGGAAGAAGTCAAAAAAACGAATTGCAAATGAATGAAATAAAAGCTATGTCTGAGATCATATCACCAGATTATAAATTTTTAGTTGTGGGGATGCAATATAGAAGTAGTGATCTTGAACTTATAGCTAAAAAATTTTCCGAAATTTCACCAACTCATATAATATTAACAAAGATGGATGAGACGTCTTCTTTAGGACATTTTCTAAACACAAGTCATTTTATAAACAAACCTATAATTTATATTACAAATGGACAACGTGTACCAGATGACATAATCGAAGCAAGTAACAAAGAACTCTCCATTTTATTGTCTAGAGAGGTGCTAAAATATGTTAAATCAAGCTAGAAATCTGTTAAATCTTGGAAATGTTATCCTTGTTGGTAGTGGAAAGGGCGGAGTAGGTAAAACACTAATAACTGTTAATTTGTCTATTATACTTAAAACTTTGGGATTTAAAGTATTAATTTTTGACTTAGATGTAGGATTTACAAATTCAGATGTTTTACTAAATGTTCATCCAAAATTTTCATTAAGTGACCTTATAATGAAAAAATGCGAAAAAAAAGATGTAATTTATCCAACAGAGTATGGTGTTGATCTTGTAAATGTTGGAAATGACCTTGAAACTATCTTCTTATTTAACGAAAATAATGTAAAAGAATTTTATATAAATTTTGCTCAAATTGCGCAGAATTATGATTTTATTTTAATTGATCTACCACCAGGTTATAACGACAATTTTGCTCCATTTTTTAATTGTGCAAATAGTACGTTAGTTATTACAACAACTCAACCAACATCATTGGTTAATTCGTATACGTTTGTAAAAATATTAATTCACAAAGGTGTTTCATCAAACAACATACATCTTGTGGGAAATCTTATTGAACAATACAGAGATTCACTTCAAAATCTGAATAGATTTTCTGCAGTACTTGAGAAGTTTACAGGGGAAAAAATAGGTTCATTAACACTAATAAAGAAACATCCAACTGTGGAAAAAAGTGTATACGATAGAAAACCATTTGTAATAGATAGTCCCAAAATACAACCCACCTTTGCTTTATACAGAATTGCTTCGATATTGACAAAAAAAGAAATCCCTCAAAAAGAAACAATATTAGAAAAATTATTATCATTCTTTAAGGGAGTGAAACAAAGTTGACAATAATAGAATATATAAATAAAAATTTAAGTGGTATATATTTGATTGTTAAAGATAGTGAAAAACGAGAATATCAAGTAAGATTGATAGCTATCAAAAAGAATGGAATAATAGAAATAGAAAGTATTGAATTGTTTACTATAGGTAAGAGATTGTTGTTAAATATTCCAGTTAAGGAAGCGCTATTAGCACTAGTAGGTGAAATAATAGATAATGAAGAAAAAAGATATTTTTTAAAAACAGATGAAAAAATAGGTGTGATTCAAAGAAGAAAAGAAAAAAGATTTCCCTTTTTCAAACGTGGGAAGTGTAATAATGAAAAACTTGTGATTGTAGATGTCTCAAAATCTGGACTTCAATTTTTTTCAGAAAATGATTTGGAATTGGAGAAAGAAGTTGAAATACTAATTGATGAATATAAAATTAAAATTACTCCCATATGGAAAATTTTCGAAGAAGAAATATACAGAATAGGAGGGAAGGTTTCAAAAGAATCTATTAATAACTGGCAAACAATAATCAAAAATAACGAAAGGGTGTAGATATGTCATACGTAACAAAGACTCCTTCTACTAAGGTTTTAAGAATAGGACTACCTGGTATAATAGAAATTACAATGGTTAAAGAATTGGAAGGAACATATAAAACTTCAATTTCTGATATTGATTTTAGTAAAAATTTAATTTTTTTTTCTATCCCTACTTACAAGGGACGTTTTATACCAATTCCTAAAGGAACAAGAATGAATGTAAAAGTATTTGATAGAAGTTCTATGTATTCTTTTTCTACTGTATCATTAGGTGTTCTGAAAAAAGATAATTTGTATTTTATCCCTGCACCAATTCCAGAATATGTAAACAAAACTGAAAGAAGAAGATTCAAGAGAATTCCGTTATTTTTGTATGGAACATTTAAAATGTCGCCTGAGCAAGATACAGAATCTATTCAATTTATGACAAAAGACTTTAGCGCCGGAGGAATAAAATTAATAACAAATGTAATTTTAAAATTAAGTGATATAATATATATAAACTTAAAATTAGATGAAAATCTTAAACTTGAAAACCAAAAATCTAAAGTAGTGAGAATAGATAAAAAAACAGAAGATGGATTTCAGTATGGTGCAGAATTTATAGATGTGCCTGTTAACCTTGAAAACAAACTTGTAAGGTTTGTTTTTCAAAGAGAATTAAAAACGAAGAAATAGGAGGGAAGAAAAATGCTTGAAAAATTAAGTGAAAAACAATTGGATCTTTTAAACGAAATAGGTAATATTGGCACAGGTAATGCAGCTACTGCACTTTCTATGATGGTTGGAAGAAAGGTTGAAATTTCTGTACCTGCTACAAGAGTATTACCTATTTCCAATATTCCATTTATTTTTGAAAAGCCTGAGGAAATTGTTTGTGCTGTGAAAATGAGAATGAAAGAAGATGTTGAAGGTGAGATTTTATTAATTCTTAATTCTACAACTGTAAAAGAAATCGCAAGACTTTTAACAGGCATGGAAATAGAGGACATTACAACATTAAATGAATTTTCAATATCCATGTTAAAAGAAATAGGAAATATAATGTGCGGTTCCTATGTAACCGCATTGTCTGGTTTTACTAATTTTTTCATCAATCCTGAACCACCTGAAATAGCGGTGGATATGATTAGTGCTATACTATCAGAAGTATCCATTTCTGTTACACAAACAGAAGATTATATACTATTGATAGAAACTACTATTGAAATAGAAGGGATAGATAAGAAACTAACAGGTTATTTATTATTATTACCTAATGAAGAATCGTTAAAAAAGATACTTGAAAAATTGGGGATGTGGAATTAATGTCACAAAAGTCCAAAAAAATAATTGGTATTGGTGAATATGCAGTAGGAGATAAAAATACAATACTTGTTACTCTGGGCTTAGGTTCATGTGTTGGAGTTTGTATAAGAGACAAGTCAAAACTAGTAGGTGGTATGGTGCATGTAATGTTACCTGATAGTGGAGGAAAAGAAGTTGCAAAACCCGGAAAATATGCTGACACAGGTATAAAGATTGTAGTTGAAGAACTTAAAAAAATTGGTGGAAGAAATTTTGAAGCTAAAATTGCAGGTGGAGCTGCAATGTTTAACAATTCAGCAATGAATGTTGGTCAAAGAAATGTTGAAGCGGTAAAAAGTATGTTAAGAAAATTGGGAATTAAAATTGTTTCCGAAGATACCGGTGGAAATAGGGCAAGAAGTATAGAATACGATGTTGAATCTGGGAAACTAATGATTAGAAAGGTAAAAACAGGAGAAAGTGTGGAGGTAATAGAAATTTGATAGATAAAGATAAAATAGTTTTAGAATACCTGCCATATGTAAGGAGAATAGCTTACGATTTAAAAAAAAATTTACCCCATAACGTTGAAGTAGATGATTTAATACAAGAAGGTCTTATAGGCTTGCTTCAAGCAGTGGAAAGGTTTGATCCAAAAAAAGGGTCAAAATTAAGATCATATTTATTAACAAGGGTAAAAGGTGCTATGTACGACTATCTTAGAAAAATTGACTGGATGCCCAAAAATTTAAGACATGAAGTTAAAATTGTCGAAAATGCAATTTCAAAAACTGAGAATTCTGGAAGTAAAATTGATTTTGAAGAACTTTCAAAACTTACTAATCTCCCATTGGAAAATGTGAGAAGAGCATATAACGAAATGGTAAGAAAGCAATTTTTAATGCTTGATGATTATTTGATTGAAGATATTGAAATAAAAGAAACTATTTCTTCTGATGACAATCCTGAAGAAAATGCATTAAAAGAGATTATAAAGGAGGAATTAATAAAGGCGATAAGTAAATTGAGCGAAAAAGAACAATTGGTATTAAGCTTAAGGTATGAACAAGAACTTTCACTCAAAGAAATAGGGAAAGTCCTTGATTTGACTGAATCAAGAGTTTCTCAGATACTCAGTTCAACGATTTTGAAGCTAAAGAAGATGTTGGGGGGATAAATAATGGAACCTATTGAGCTTCATCCAATTTATTTAAGAAGTAGCTTAGAAAAGTCAAATCAATTTAGTCATCTACAAAACTATTCTAACTTAGCTTCTGAAATATCTGCTCAACAACTAAATGAGAGGATAAAGAGAGAACGTTCATCCCCAAAAAGTATAGAAAAATCATCCGGAAAACAAATTAAAGATTCAATGGAAAGTAAAAGTGACAATAAAAGAAACTTTTATAATAAAAAAGGAAATAAAAAGAAAAATCAAATCGTTGTGGAAAATAGTTCGCATATATTGGATGTGAGAATTTGATAGGATATTTTTCTGTAAAAAAAATTAATGAAAAATATTTAGGGGGAATTCTTGTAGTTGATGAAAGAGGTATACCAGTTGAATTTAAATATACCGAGCCTATAACCCCCACACCTTTACAAAAAATTATCTATGGTTCTTCTTTAGAAGAATATCTGAGTGTGGAAATTATTGGAAAAAATCTTGTGGAGAAGCTTGAAAACAAACCAGAGCTTATTCTTGTTAATGATCCTTCTCTTACATTTAAGGAAAATATTGTGTTGCTTCTTGAAACAAAATCATCCTTTAATGTAGAGTTGAATAATAGATATTTCAAAGTTACACCTTTTAATGAAACAATTAAGGATAAATTATTGCAAATTTCTGAAAAAATAGATATTACCGAACCTTTTTCAAGACTTGAAAAGGCGCTGAATTACATATGCGAATCATAAAAAATATAGTAGAAACCTTAAAACAAGAATTGGGATTTATTAAAATTTACAAAGTAGAGAATAATATTAAAGTGCTGGTAAAATCGGAGAAATCTAGTTTACAAACAAATACTTTTGATGAAACATTGAAAATAAAAATAAATAACAAGGAATTTAATATAGCACCCAATGTTGTATCACTTTTTGATTTAAATGAGATTACAATGGTAAAAAACACTCTTATTGAAGCTAGTGAGGTAAACATTAAAAGCTTATTCCCAAAAGCAATTGAAATTAAAGAAAACCCAGTTTTCTTAAATTTAGGTGACAAAAAAGTTAAGAACCAAAGACTTAAAATCACGACAAGAGTAAAAAAAGTAGAAAGAATAGTTCCGAAGGTACACTCAAAAATTTTACCTTCCTTATTGAAATTGACAATTTATCCATCAAAAGTTGTTGAAAAAGATAAGATCTTAAATATACTAAAAAAATATATTCAAACTTATAAAACAAGTGAAATAAGGTTTATAGGTTTTTTTAAAAATGTTCCTTTAGGGAAAGCAGAAAAAATTTTTATTTCAGATGAGAAAATTAGTGTGCTTATAAACAGTAAAAGAAAAGATTTTTTTGCAGATATTGTAATCTTTAAAATAAATGATATGTATAAAATGGAGGTAATCAAATGATATACGATCCAGAAATATATACAAGACTAATCGAACTTAAAGGAAAGAGAAAAGTAATATTTGGAATTTTAAAATCTATTGAAAAAATTAGTGAAAGCAAATATAAAATACTAATTAGAAATCTTGAAAATAAAGGTTTAAAAAAAAATTAAAAAATACAGATCTTGATTTGTTTTCACAATATACATATCAACTTATCCACGGAAAAGGAAGTCTTTTCAAGAGAATTAAACTTTTTGAAGAATTAGGAATTAAAAGTAATGAAATTGCAGAAATTCTGTTTTGGGCAAATCCTTATAAGTTCCCATTTCCAATGTTAAATGAAGAATACACAAAAGATTTTGTCGAAAAAAGGAAAAAAATATTATCTAAGTTAAAACTTAAAGATTTTTTAGAATTATATGCATATGAAACAGTTAAAGAACAAACCTTTTTAAAAGATATAGTATTTGAAATAAATGAAATAACGTTTTTTGATTTAAAAAAAATTAATTGGATAAAAGATTTAGTGCGTGAACTTGATCCAATATCTAAAGAAAAAATTAAAGAACTTTCAAAAATACATCCTTATTTACTAAGGGCTCTTTTTGTTAAACCAGAGTGTCCTGTAATACTAGATGGGAATAACATTGCGCATTGGACTTTTCCGGCGAATATAAATAATATTATTGATGTTTTTGATAAGCTTTCAACAACTAAAAAATTTTATTTTCCGTTTTACATAGTTTTCGATAGAAATGCCAAATATATGTTTAAAAATAATGAAATTTTAAAATTTCAAAATGTATATTTTTATTCTCCAGCGGATGAAATGATTCTGACGCTTGCAAAAAAATTAAAAGCCAAGATTATTTCAAAAGACAAATTTAGAGATTGGGATAAGAATATAAAAAAACATATTTTAAAAATCTAATTTTTTTACAAATATATCGGGTTCTTCATTATCTTTATATACAGAGAAAAACAATAATCCATCTGCGACTGTCGGATAGAAAACGTCGTAATTTATATCTTTAGTTAAACACGTAATACTAGATGTTTTTAAGTCTTTCATCCAAATTCTGTAAGTTCCATCACGATTGGAGGTAAAAATTAACTTTTCTTTATAAATAACTGGATCATGTTCGTTGTAAAATGTATCCTCTACTTTTTCATTTTTTCCATTTACATATTTATATATTCCAAAATTAGCTCCATTAAGAGAAGTATAATAAATTTCTGTTCCACTTGCAAATGGTGTAAAAACCATATCTCCATATGTTTTTAGCTCTTTGTATTTTGCTTTTTTTAAATCATATATCATCATTAAATTTCCCTTTTCTAAGTCCTGAATATATATAATTTTGTCATTACCGTACCATACAGGTGTATAAGAAGACAACTTACCAGATGAGATTTTCTTGATTTTTTTTGAATAATCAGAAGAAAACGGCATTATATATATATTCCAATTTCCATGTAACGAACCTTGAAAAATTATTTGTTTTAAATCATTTGAAAACTTAGGATAGTATTCGCTACTTCCCCAAATGGGGAGTATATTCATCTGTTCATTTAAAATGTCGATATACGCAATATTTCTATTTCCTCCTAGCCTATCAGTTATAAATAAAAACTTTCCATCTTTAAAATCTCCATACTCATCTACTCCTGGATGAAATGTTAAATGAAGATAATTATTAAATTCCCTTGTTCTTAGTTTGTGAAAAGAAATTTTTTCTAAAGGATAATAGATAATTTCCTTTAAAAATGTATTATAACTTTTATAACCTTTGAATGAGAAGCGACTACTTATTTTATAATTTCCGTCTTCGTAAGTAGCTATATAAATATCATTTGTTGCATCATATGTTAAATATAAATTTACAAAATAATCTGCAGAAGCATAATTATCCAAAAAAAGTACTTTGTAATCTTTATAATTATTTAAAAGATTACTTGCGTCCAATAAAATTTGATAAGTTTCTGTGCTATAATGGGTGATTACTCCAACTGTATAGGAAAAAAGATTTGTAGTTATTATCAAAATTAATAACAATAATTTTTTCATTCAATTGTCCCTCCCAGTAGTTCCTTTAATTTCTCCATTTCATTAATATTTGGATTATCTAATTTATAACAAAAAATACTGTTCATAATTTTACCAATTTCTGGACTAGATTTAATATTAAATTTGTCTTTTAAAATGTTTCCTTTGATGTTGAGTTTAGTACTAAAAACCCTTTCAAGATATTTTTTAAAATATTCCCTTGAATTATTATCATCCAAATAAGCCATAATATGTGCTGCTGTTTCAAAAATTGGCTTTCCAATAACTTTATAGATATCAGAAAATTTAATCCTTGTTTTTATCATTTCAATAACAGGTATTAACCTTCTTTCAGTTTTTTTTAGCTCGTCGACGAATTTTTTTGGAATTCCATATCTTTCCTCAACATTTTTTAAAGATTCCATATCGTAAAACTCAAGTAGTATTCTTAAAAATGCGTAAAAAATATTTCTTTTGGTGTAAATATTTTTTAATAAATCAAAAGATACAAGCATGTTTTTCAATTTTTTTTCCATAGTTGTTGTAAAATATGTTTTTGGAAAAATATGCATTAAAATTTTTAATTCAGCTAGCCTTTTTATACCTTTTACTGGATCTTTTTCTTTAATGATTTTTTCCAGTTCTTGCCTTATGCGTTGGCCTGTTACTTTTTCTAAATAGTTTCCTTCTAACGTCTCTTTCAAAATTTCCAATGTTTCATCTTCAATTTTAAAATCAAATCTTTGTTCAAATCTTACTGCTCTTATTATCCTAGTCGGATCTTCAATAAAACTCAATTTGTGTAAAACTCTGATAATTTTATTTTCTAAATCTTTTCTAGAACCAAAAAAATCATATAATGTGCCAAACTCGCCGGAATTTAATTTTATTGCCATGGCATTTATCGTGAAATCTCTTCTGTATAAATCTTTCTTTATAGTACTTACATCTACTTTTGGTAATTCTGCAGGTTTATCATAATATTCTGTTCGTGCAGTTGCAATATCTATTCTAAACCCATCTTTAAAAAATAACGAAGCAGTCAAAAATTTTTCATGTTCTACCATCTTTACACCTAGTTGTTTACTAGCATAACGTGCAAATTCTATACCATTTCCTTCAACTACTAAATCTATATCAAAATTTTTTATTCCTAGGAATAGATCCCTTACAAAACCGCCAACAACATACACGGGTGTTTTATTATCATCTCCATATGTTCCTAGAAGTCTCAAGAGATTTAAAACTTTATTTGGAATATTTTTGATCATAATGGATTTAGCATCTTCAAAAAAGTCTATATTTACTTTTTTATTTTTTGCTTTTTCTATATCTGCATTCAATAAATCTGTTCTAGTAATTATTCCTACTAAAATATTATTTTTATTTAAAACTGGAATTCTTCCAATATCATTTTCTAACATTATCTTTTTTACCTTTAATATGGACTCATCTTCATACACAGTAATCAATTTTGTGTTCATTATTGATTTTACTGGTCTATTTGAAAGCCCATGTCTTATTGCTTTATCAACTGCCTTCCTAGTTACTATTCCAACTAATTTATTTCCTTCAATTATTGGAAATCCACCATGGCCTGTTAAATTCATTAATTCGTTAACCTTGCCAATAGTTTCATGGCTAAGTACAGTTCTCACTGGTGAAGTCATTATGTCTTTTGCTTTTCTGGAACTTTCAATTGCTTGAGAAAGTACATGTTTTAATTTATAAATAACTTCATCAATAGAAACATTTTGTAAAGTTGCAGAACCAGCTTTAAAATGTCCTCCACCACCAAAAACTTCCATTAATTTCTTTATATTTACTTCTTCACTTTTAGTTCTACCAACAATGAATATTTTTTTCCCCATTCTGACAACGGATATTAAGGTATCATAATTTTCAAATTCCCAAAGTTTCGTAGTTATTATATTTAAACCGCCAATGAACTTTTCTATTTCAGCACTGGCTATTGATATTTCATTATTATCTAATTTAATTATTTCAATATTTTCACCTAACATGTGCATTAAATTTTTTTGTTCTGTATTAATTTCCAAACTGGTAAATTCTTGTATATATTCCAACATTGCGCCTTTTTCTAGTAAAAATTTTGCAGCTTCTAAGTCTTCTGGTTTAGTGGTATCATACAAGAAATTTCCCGTATCTTCATATATTGCAATGGCAAATAATGTTGCTTCATTTTCATTTATTTCTATATTTTTTTTCTTAATCTTTAGTACAAAATAAGTAGTTATAGAACCTATCTCGAAAACATCAATATCCAATTTTTTCTCATGAATTTTAATTGCAGGGTGGTGATCATAAACTTTTATTTTTGAGGATAATTTAAGTTTTTCTTTAATTTTATTCCCAACTCTATCTAAAGTTCCTGTATCTACCACTACCAATTTTTCAATATCTTCGTCAATTGATTTTTCATTAATATACTCAAAGTCAAATAAGCGTAAAAATTCTTCCAAATTTTGTTGGAATCTTCCACTAACAACTAACTTAAAATCTGGATTTAATTTTTTAAATGCATATGCTGCGGCAAATCCATCAAAATCCGGTGATTTGTGTGGTGTAACAACTTTCAAAATATCACTTCCCGACTTTTTAGCATATTTACAGTGGAAGTAATTATCTCAATATCTTTTCCCACATTCAAAACAGCGTAAAATAGTTCATTTTTTTTATGAAATACTCTACCTTTTATTTTTTCCACAACAGGTTTCCAAGAACCGCAATTAATGTAAAATTTAGGAGAATTTGACGCAGTAAAAACCTTGAAATTATGTTTGTGAATGTGTCCCATTACTATTCCATCAACCTTTCCAATATCATTTTGAAAGTCATATCCCACCATATATTTACCTAAATCCAATTTTTCACTTAGAATTTTTTTTGCTTTTTTAGATAAATAATCTGTCTTTTTTAAAGTTCTAAAATGCATCACCATACGGATAATAAACTCTCCAAATTTTATTCCTCCAAAATCATTTAAAAACACCTTTGAAAATTTACTCCAAAATGGATAGTTTACTTTCATCCATTTTTTTGCCTCTGATGTTTTCATCATATCCAAAAATTCATCGATCCAAAATTTTAGTAAATCTATTCCTAAATCGTATTTTTTGGAGATAACGTTAAACCAATCAAATAAATCAAGCGTTGGTCTTACGTTGTCATAATCTTTTACTATTTGTTTTGGAAGATCAATTTTTGAATCAAAATTTTTCATCATGTACTTTACAATATATTCACCAAGCGGTGGAACCAACTCCCCAGTATTAGAATTTACTGAAAATCTATTTACTGGATCAAATTGATTTCCATGAATAACAAGTAGTTTCAACCTTTCATCGTAATAATAAGGTTTAATGTATAAATTGGGAATTTTTTCCAATAATCTTTCGGATAATTTTTTGTTTTTCAATAAATAGTAATCATGATTACCAACAATATAATATATCTTTCCATTTTTTCCTATCTTTCTTAATGCAGAAAAAACAAAAGGATGATTTTTTTCATATTCATCGATTATATTCTCTGGAATTGATTTTATAGCTTTTTCGTAATTAGATAAATCTATTTCTAAAGTTAATTTACTTTCAACAAATTCAAAAACATCTCCTACAATAAAAAGGGAAATGTTAGAATTATCTGAAAAATCTTTTAACAGTTTTTCAAAATAATAATCTTGCTCAAAATCGTCTTTTTCTTTACCATCACCAACGTGCAAATCACTTAAAAACAAATATTTTTCCATATATACACCTTCATAATCTAAATATTTTTTCGGGTTTTACAAGATAAATTTCCATATTTAAATTATTTACATACTCTTCCAAATACTTTTCCGGTCTTCTACCGTATCTTCCTGAAATGTGGTATAAAATTAATTTTTTTACATTGGTGTCTTTCACAAGTTCTAAAACATCTTCTAAAACAGCATGATTTTTATACTTTCTATCTTCTTTTTTGAGAAAAGTACATTCGTGAAATAGTATCTCCGTATCTTTTATATCTTCTTTTTTCAGAAGATATGTGTCTCCAGAAACTGTTAATATTTTCTTTTCAAAATTTTCCGAAATATAATCTCCACCATATTTTTTTGCAAGTTCTGCTAATTTAGATTGTTCCAATTCTTGAAATTCTCTTTTTAATTTTTTTCTTACTTCAAAGATATGATATCCGAAACTTTTTTCACTATATGTATGTGTCACTCTAAATGGTACTATATATTTTTTAGGGCTCTTTTCCCTTAAAATTATTTTTTTACCTTCTTCTAAAGGAAATATACCCAATTTAAATTTTAAGTCAGAGTTCATCTTTTTAATAAATTCTAAATATTCTTTTATTCCTTTATTTCCCTTTGGATAATAAATATTTAATTCCTTTTCTCTATCTCCCATTGCATTATTTCTTGTGTTAATCAAAGACCATAATCCGGATATATGATCCACATGACCATGGGTCAAAAAAATGTGTTTTATAGCATAGATTTTATTATTTAGGAGCGTAGAAACAGACTCTCCTGAATCAAAAAGTATCCGTTCAGGAGAATAATAAATCCAAGTTGTATATAAAGCTTTGGAATAAGCGATTATATTCAATTTTTACCCTCCTGAACAACTTCAACTTTAATTTTTCCAGAAACCCCTTCTGGAAATTTTATTAAAATATCGTAAATTCCAACATTTTTTATAGGTTTGTCTAATATTATATGCTTTTTATCTATTTTTATACCCGAAAATTTTAAAATAGCATCCGCAATATCTGAACTAGTTAAAGCGCCAAATAACTTACCACTTTCCCCTGCTTTTACCAGAATTTTATAGAAATACTTTTGTAAATTTTTTAAAATTTCTTCATTTTCTTTCTTTTTCCTTGCTTTTTCTTCTTCTGCTTTTTTTCTTTCGTCTTCTAATCTTTTTAAAACTTTTGGAGTTGCTTCAAGAGCCAATCCCTTTGGTATAAGAAAATTTCTTGCATATCCATCTGAAACATTTTTAATTTCTCCCTTTTTCCCAATTTTTGGAACATCTCTTAACAAGACTACTTTCATAAAATTTCACCTCCGAAAATCTTTCATTACTATTCTGTCGTTCCCCGAATAATCTTTTATAACAGTCCAATCTTTTTTCCTGAAAAATTCTCCTTGATCATGACCTATTTCCATTACTACAATTTTATCAGAAAAATCATACAAATCTAAGAATTTTCTGTAAAAATCTAGTCCATCTTCACCTGAAAACAAAGCTTCTTTTGGTTCATAGTGGACTTCCGAAGAAAGAATTGCGTCTTTTCTTACATAAGGTGGATTAGATACAATAAGTTCAATTTCACTAAATTTTTTGTTGAAAGGCTCAAGATATTTTCCCTTTTGTATTTTTAACCTTTTTTCAAGGTTGTACCTTTTTAAGTTTATGGTTGCTACTTTTATTGCCTTATCAGATATGTCAGTTGCATAACCAATACAATTTGTGTTTAAAAGAATTGAAATAATTAACGCACCACTTCCAACACCAACTTCTGCAATCTTTTTTATTTTATTTTTTTCTATTATATCGATTGCAATCTCTGCTAAAAGTTCAGTTTCGGGTCTTGGAATTAAAACTCCTTCTTCAATATAAAATTTGTATTTGAAAAATTCCTTTTCTTTAACTATATAAGCTAAGGGATAACCTTTTAATCTCAAATTTATCCATTTTTCAAATTCAGTTCCATCAAATTCATACTCTGGATGTGCGATAAGATATTCTTTTGATTTTTTGGTAAAATATTTCAATAGAATATAGGCTTCCAATTCTGGAAGCCTTTTTTTTCTAAAGATATCAATTACGTCTAAAACCTTCATATACCAAGTTGTGACCTGACGTTTGGATCTACCCTTTCAGGTGTCCAAGGTGGGTCAAAGGTCAATTCCACTTTTACATCATTTACCCCATCTAATTCTCTTAATTTTGCTTCTGCATCTTGCAAAATCATACCGGCGAGTGGACACATTGGTGTTGTCATAGTCATCAATACAAATATATTGTTTTTGTCATCCACTTTAACTTCATATACTAATCCCAAAGAAACAACGTCTAAACCTATTTCAAAATCAATAACCTCTTTAAGCTTATTCCAAACCATTTCTTCAGTTATATTTGCCATGCTTTTCACTCCTTATCCAATTTTTCAATTAAATTTGAAAATTCATTTGCTACATGGTTAATTTCATCGAATTCAGGACCTTCAACTAAAATCCTAATAACTGGTTCTGTACCAGATGGTCTAATAATAACTCTACAATTCTTTGTTTCTTTCATAAGATCAAAAACGCTCTTGTTTTTATAAACTTCTTTATTTTTTACTTCTACGTTTATCATAACTTGTGGATAATCAGGCACCAATTTTGATAACTCAGATAAAGTACTTTGTTGCCATACAAGATGAGACAAAACCTCCAATGTTGTTATTAATCCGTCACCAGTTGTGTTTCTATCTTTATAAATTATATGCCCACTTCTTTCTCCGCCTAAAACGTAATTATTTTTTAACATTTCTTCTAAGACATATCTATCTCCAACTTTGGTTCTTACAGTATTAATTTTATTGTTTTTTAAAAATTCTTCAACTCCCATATTTGAAAGTATTGTTAACACAACTGTGTTATTTGCCAATCTTTGTTCGCTTTTCAATTTGAGTGCTGTAACGCCTAAAATTTTATCGCCGTGAAATTCATTTCCATTTTCATCTACAAATATACATCTATCTCCATCACCATCATACAAAACCGAAATTTTACCACCTGTAATATATTTTTTAACCGCTTCAGGATGTGTAGAACCACATTCTTTGTTTATGTTAAACCCATCTGGTTTATCATTAATTACTTCTACTTTTGCTCCAAAAAATTCTAAAATTTTAGGATTTAAATCATATGTGGCACCATTTGCTACATCAACTATTAATTTTATCCCTCGTAAATCTAAACCTTCGTATGTCTTTTTTATGTATTCAAAATATTCTTCATGCGCAAAACTGTAGTTTATTACTCTTCCAATATTTTTATAATTACAATATTTTATATTTTCCATTTCAAATTCTATTCTTTCTTCAATTTCATCTGGAAGCTTATAACCTTTCATTAAAACTTTTAAACCATTGTACTTTGGTGGATTATGTGAAGCGGAGATCATAACACCAGCGGCATTTTCTATTCTAGTAATAAGTGCAAGAGCAGGAGTTGGCAAAATTCCGCATTTATACGCATCTACACCAGCAGATGTAATTCCTGCAACCAAAGCTTCTTCTAACATATCACCAGATGCCCTTGTATCTTTTGCGATAAATATTTTTTTATCTACCATATTTCCCAATACATTTCCTAATTTGAATGCAAGTTCTGGAGTCAAGAATTCATTTACAACTCCTCTGATTCCATCGGTCCCAAAAAGTTTCACCATTACGCCTCCTTATTGAAAATATATACTGCATCTTCGTCGTCAATTTCTTTTATTTTTACTTTTACTATTTCCTTATCCTTCGAGCTAGGAATGTTTTTTCCTACATAATCAGGTCTTATTGGAAATTCTCTATGTCCTCTATCTACAAGAACGGATAATTGTATAAGTTTTGGTCTTCCTCTATGTGTTACTGCATCCATAGCTGCTCTTGCTGTTCTACCGGTAAATAACACATCATCTACTAGTATAACTATTTTATCTTTTACATCAAAGTTTATTTCACTTTTATCTATGTTTGTTTTTTTATCATCATCCCTAAATGGTCCTACATCTAATCCTCCTACATTTACCTCAACATTTTCTATTTTCTTTATATTCTCAGCTATTCTTTTAGCTAAATAATATCCTCTTGTAAATATACCAATCAAAACAATATCCTTTGCGCCTTTATTTTTTTCAAGTATTTCATGCGAAATTCTCATTAGGGACCTTCTAATATCGTCTTTTTCCAAAATTTTTTTCATTTAAAACCCCACCTCAAAAGATAGATTGTAACCGTACAGTGTGTTTTCATAGTGCATTGGTAAATCAGAAACTGTATTTCTGTCAATTGCATAAAATGCATCAAGTAATACCATAAGTTTTTCTATTCTTAATGCAAAATAACCACTGATTTTATTGAAAAACGATTTGTTAATAGTATATCCTGGATTCCAAAAAGCACCTAATTCCAATGTTTTAAAGTTAAGTACAGGACCTACATTAAACTGAAAGTACTCTTGTTTTATAAATTGAAAATTTGCAACAAGACTATATGTTTCATTCCCAATTATCAAATCTACACCAACATCTGGTTTAAAAAATTCAAATGGACTTTGGGCAAAAAGTGTTAGTTCTTCAACAAAAGCTCCCAACTTTACGTAATCTATGATTTTACTCATAAAACCTACGCCTAAGCAAAAAGAATATCCCTCATTTGTGCTATTAGTATATTTTTTAACGAGAAAGTTTATACCCCATTGAAATTCATCGCCCACTGATTTCAAGATATAACCAACCCTATTGAGATTTTCTGGGCTTGCATTTTCGGTAAAAAGATATAATTTGCCGATTAAATTATCCTCTTTTTCACTATAAAACAATCCAAATTTAGTGATCCATATATCTGAAAAATAAGTAGAATATGAAAACCCCAAGCTTGTATAAGTTTCTCTAAAATTTGCAGGATTTTCAATATTTCTCATGGAAAATAAAAAAACACTTAGAATACTTAATAAAATTACTAAAATTTTTTTAAGCATAATATTTTAAAACCTCCCCCCTTAGATCCTCAAAGGTGTTGTTATCAATACTTTCACGAATCCTTTTACTTAAATCCATCATAAAATGCAAATTATGTATCGTTAGAAGTATTTGCCCTAAAGCTTCACCTCTATCAAAAAGATGTCTCAAATAAGATCTAGAATAATTTCTACATGTATAGCACTTACATTCTTTGTCAATAGGTGTCTTGTCGAATTTATGTTTTGCAGCTCTTATATTTATTTTCCCTTTCCACGTCAAAGCCTGACCATGCCTTGCCACCCTTGTTGGTAGTACACTATCAAAAACATCCACACCAAGATTAACTAGATCAACTATTAATTTTGGTGCTCCTGCTCCCATAAAATACCTAGGTTTATTTTCAGGCAAAAGAGGAACTGTAAATTCAGTCATTTCTAAAGTTAAGTTATATTCTTCCCCCACGCTTAATCCGCCTATGGCAAATCCATCAAAATTCATACTGGTAATTTCTTTTGCACTTCTTTCCCTCAAATCTTTAAAAAATGCTCCTTGAACTATACCAAATATTGCTTGATCCGACAAACTTCTTATTTTTTTTAAACTTCTTTCAGCCCACTGAGTTGTAAGTTCCAGTGCATATACTGCTTCTTGATGAGTAATTCCAGGTTCAGCACAATAATCAAAGGCCATAACTATATCTGAACCAATGGCATTTTGAATTTCCATAGAGAGTTCTGGGGTAATCATATGCATACTTCCATCTAGTGGAGACTTTATTAATACTCCATCTTTTGTTATCTTTCTACCCTTTCTTAAACTAAATACTTGAAACCCTCCACTATCAGTTAAAACCGGTCTATCCCAATTCATAAAATTGTGTATTCCATCATGATGTTTTAAAACTTCTATACCTGGTTTTAAATACAAATGGAATGCGTTGGCAAGTATAATTTGTGCACCTACATTCTTTAAGTTTTCAGGTGTCATTAATTTTACATTTGCATTAGTGCCCACTGGCATAAAAGTTGGAGTTTCTACAACTCCGTGTGGTAGATATATTCTACCTCTTCTGGCGTTTTTAGTTGTTTTTAAAAGCTCAAATTTCAAACCCATTTTCCTTTATCAACTCCCTAATATTTTTGTATAATCCATCGACTTCATTCTTTAGATCTTCCAGTTCTTCTTTATATTCTTTTACAAAATCCTCATCCTTTATACTTGAAAGATTAATTAACACGTTGTACATAGCTATTCTGAAAGAAGAATAGGCAAGTTCTGCTGAAGAATATGCATCTGATATAGCATTTTTATTTCCAAATTTACTTGTGATTTGTGAATATTTTAATATATTCCTAGTTTCCCTTGCAAGCTCAAATGGAACATCAGCTGCTTTTTTTAATGCTTCTTGTAAAATTTTTCCTCTTTCTGGATTGTCTTTTGGAATTTTAATTGCTTTCATAACTTCGTTGAATGCTTCCATATCTTTTGTGGCTATATCTTGTAATTTATTTCTTGAATATTCCATGTGTTCTAAAACTTCTTCCATGCTTTCTTCATATTCAGCATATTTTTTCTTACCGATGGTTAAATTTGCAACCATTTGATTTAGTGCAGCAGAAAAAGCTGCAACAATCGCCCCCACTGCTCCTCCACCAGGTACTGGTGATTTATCAGAAACCATATCACAAAATTCCTTTAATGTGGTTTTTTCAACGTTCATAAGAAACTCCCCCTTTTTTAATTTTTATTTGAAATTATAATGTTTTTTTACTGGAACTTTTACTCTCCAGATGCAAGATAATCCCTTTGGAAATTCAACGAGATCACCTTTTCCAATTTTGTAAACTTTGCCATCTTTTGTTTCAACTTCAACTTCCCCTTCTAAAAAATAACAAATTTCTGTTTCATCATAGTACCAATCAAATTCAGAAATCTCCTTTGTCCAAATAGGCCATTGGAAAACATTTAACTCTTCTAATTCTTTTTTGGAAAGCCTTTTTATTTTTACTTCCATCTATCTCACCTCCGAAAATATTATATCATATGTAGCCTAATTTTCTTGACAAAAATGAATAAAAATGAAAGTGTTAAAAAATAAAATGGGAGACGATAAAATTTAAGTCATTACCATGTGGAGCTCTATTTTAAAGTAGATATCTTATTGATGAAATTACTATCATTACAAATACTATTAACCTTACAAATTTTGTACTACTTTTTAGTGCAGTAGTTGTTCCAAGCTTTGCACCAATCATTGTTCCAAATGCTAGAATTGTGCCCTTTAATATATCTATCTTTCCATTTAGTAAAAATATGAGAAATGAGAAAGAAGTATAACATAAGACTATAAATACTTTTAGAGCATTTGCTTTTTTAATATTATTCCCTTCTATGAAGATTAGACTTGTAATTAGAAAGAAACCAACACCTGCTTGTATAAATCCACCATAAAAGCCTATTATTAGAAAGATTAAAAAACTTAAAGGATAGTTTTTTTTAACTTTTTTTCCTTCCTCCCAAACTTTTGGTTTGTATAAGATAAAAACACTTATTATAAGAAAAATAATTCCAATTATTTTTTCTAGAATGTATTTATCTATATTTAACACGGTGAAAGTTCCAAAGATAGCACCTATTGTAGTTGGGATGGAAAGTAACAAGCCTTCTTTAACTGAAAAGGCCTTGTTTTTCTTAAAATTTGTAGTTGCAATTATATTCTGCAAAAGTATGCCTATTCTGTTTGTGCCATTAGCTACTGAAATATCTAGCCCAAGAAGTGTAAGGATAGGTAGTGTTAGCATAGAGCCACCACCTGCAAGAACATTTACAAAACCTGCACCAATACCTGACAAAAAAAGTAGTATATACAGCATTATAATCCCTCCTTTGATAGATCCACGAATAAAATTCTTCAAAAAGCTGCTTTTATTCTTTTCAAATCCAAGTGATGCAGATTGAATAGGAGTAATGTGTTTTGTATAATTTTTTTGGATTCAAAATTAACAAATCAGTGCCTGAATTGTCGAAAGATCTGATTATTGTTCTTTTTTCGTGTTTGATCTATTGGGGGTAATATAACCAATATTTAAAAAAGTTGTTGTCAATTACTCTTTTTTCTTGTACTGTTGAAAGTTTGATAGTTAAAATTTGGGAAATAACTTTTTCAAGAACAAACCCTCTAAATCTGTCGTCTAAAGAACGACCAAAAATATGATTATTGATAACACTAAATTCTTTTTGGAAAATGGTATGTTATTTCATTTTCATTTTTTCTAAATCTGTATCAACTTTAAGGTAATTATACGATATTTTGTTTGCAATACAAAATATTTTTTGAATTCTTCATATTTTATTTCATGGTATAATTATTTGAGAGAAAAAAAGGAGGAATAAATATGGGATTAGTTGCAGAAGTATATGGTGTGGAATTGATGCCTATTGGTCCGATAATTTATTATACAGATAATGGGGAAGATATAAAGCTTGGTGACAAAGTAGTTGTAATGAGTGAATTTGGTTTAGATTATGGAATTGTGCGAATTGGCAAAAGACAAATGAGTATAGATGAAATAGGATACGACTTAAAACCAATATTTAGAAAGGCAACTTCTGAAGATTTGGTAAAAATAGAGGAAAACAGAAAAATTGCCGATGAAGCTATTAATGTTACTAAGAAATTGGTAAAAAAGCATGGATTAAATATGAAAATACTTGATGCAAGATTGATGCTGGATGATTCAAGATTGGTTATTTATTTTAGTTCAAAAAATAGGGTAGACTTTAGAGAACTTGTAAAGGATATTGCAAAAGAGTTTAAGACGAGAATTGAGTTGAGGCAAGTAGGTGCGAGAGATGAAATGAAATTTGTTAAAGGACTTGGATTGTGTGGAAAAAAAGCTTGTTGTACGTACTGGTTGAGGAATTTTGATAGTATTACGTTAAAACATGCCAAAAAACAACAAATGATGATTAATACTGCCAAAATAACAGGTCCTTGTGGTAGATTACTATGTTGTTTGAAATTTGAATATGATTTTTATATCGATGCATTGAAAAATATACCAGATGAAGGAAGTACTATTAAGTATGAAGGAAAAGATGCAAAAGTAATAACGGTTAATGTATTTTTATCGAGGGTGACTATATATACAAGGGATGGAGAAACTGTTGCTTTACCTTTTGAATATTTTAGAGGTGATAAAGATGTGGAAAGTACTAATTTGGATGGGAACTCTTCTGATAATGATTGGAATAATAGCAATGATTTTAGAGAAGATTAAAATATTTCCATTACCTGGAGATATTGTTATAAAGAAAGGTAATTTTGTGATAATTATTCCTATAACTTCTATGATTTTATTTAGTTTAGTGCTGACTCTTATGTTAAATCTTATCTTTAAAAGGTGATATTGTGAAGATAGAAAATGTATCATTAGAGGATTTAAAAAGTTTAACTAAAATAATTTCCAAAAATATTGATGATTTAAATTTTATATATTTAAATGGAGATTTGGGTTCAGGAAAAACCACTTTTACGAAGTATTTATGTTACTATCTTGGAGTGGATTGGTTACAAGTGAGTAGTCCTACATTTTCTATAATTAACGTTTATGAAGGAAAAAGAACAATTTATCATGTGGATCTTTATAGAATATCTGATTTTGACGAAGTTTTTTACGTATTAGAAGAGAATTTTGAAGATAAAGAAGGAATTTTTATAATAGAATGGAGTGATTTATTTAAGGATTATTTTACTGAAGAAGGGCTTAAAATAAACTTTTATCATAGGGATGAAAAGACAAGAGATCTTGAATTTTTTACTGACTTGGAGAAACTAACTATTAGTTTAAGGAGGTGGATGAATGAAAGAAAAAAAGTTTGAGAAGTTAGAACAGAAGGTTGCAAAATTAAATGAGGAAGAAATAGAAATTCCGGGAGAGTTACCCGTCATTGCAATGAGAAGTAATGTTGTTGTATATCCAAATACTGTTGTACCATTTTATGTAGGGCGTGAAAAGTCGTTATATGCTTTAGAGGATTCAATGGAAAATTACAATCAATTGTTGTTTGTAGTTAATCAGAAAGATCCAAAGATTGAAGAACCCAAAGAGATTGATTTATTTAAAATTGGAACAGTTGTAAAAATAATGCAAATTGGTAAACTTCCAGATGGAACTTTTAAGGTTTTGGTAGAGGGAATTTCGCGGGCGGAATGGATTAAATCAATTGAAAAAAAATACTTTAAATTTAAGATAAAGCTTTTAAAATCAAAATATCGGAAGACAAAAAAATTAATTGCTTTAATGAGAGTTGTGAGAGATGAAATGCAAAAATACATACAATATTCTAGAAAGCTCCCCACAGAAGCTTTAATGTTTTTGGAGGATATGGAAGATCCCGATGTATTTGCAGATTTAGCTGCATCAATTTGCCCTGGAAGTTTAGAAGAAAAGCAAGAATTACTTGAAATATTACATCCTGCAAGACGTTTAGAGAAAATTTTGGAATTAATATCTAAAGAAACGGAATTACTTGAAATAGAACACCAATTAGATCAAAAGGTAAAGAAAAGAATTGAAAAATCGCAAAAAGAATACTTTTTAAGAGAAAAACTAAGGGTTATTAGAGAAGAGCTTGGTGGAGAAGAAGATGCTGAAATTAGGGAATTAGAAGAAAAAATAGAAAATGATGATTTGCCGGATTATGTTAAAGAAAAAGCAAGATTTGAATTGAAAAGACTTGAAAAGATGTCTCCCTATTCACCTGAAGCAAATGTTATAAGGAATTATTTAGATTGGATTTTAAATTTACCTTGGAATAAAAAGACAGAGGAATTATCTGATTTGAAGATTGCTAAAAATGTTTTGGAAAAGCATCATTTTGGTCTTGAAGAACCCAAGCAAAGAATTTTGGAATTTTTGGCTACACGTAGTGTTTCAAAGTCGATGAAAGCACCTATTATTTGTTTTGTTGGACCACCAGGTGTGGGGAAAACTTCTTTGGGACGTTCTATTGCAGAGGCTTTGGGAAGGAAATTTTTAAGGATGTCTTTAGGAGGTTTAAGAGATGAAGCAGAAATTAGAGGCCACAGACGGACTTATGTTGGGGCATTACCTGGGAGAATTATTCAACTTATTAGAAAAGCAGGTGTTAAAAATCCGGTATTGTTATTAGATGAAATTGATAAAATGGGAATAAGTTTTCAAGGTGATCCTGCATCTGCATTGCTTGAGGTCTTGGATCCAGAGCAGAATAAAGATTTTGTTGATCTATATCTGGAGTTACCTTTTGATTTGTCAGAGGTTTTATTCATTACTACAGCAAATACTTTATACAATATACCAGAACCACTAAAAGATAGAATGGAAATTATTGAAATTCCAAGTTATACTAACGTTGAAAAATTTCATATAGCAAAAGATTATATTCTCCCTAAAATATTCAATGAGTTAAATTTTGAAAGAAAAAAGATAGTATTTAGGAATGATTCAATTAAGCAAATTATTTTAGAATATACGCTTGAACCTGGAGTTAGGGAACTTGAACGAAAGTTGAGGACTATTGTTAGAAAATCTATTTTGGAAATTGTGGAAGGGAAAGAAAAAGTAATCATAACTACCAAAAAAGTAAAGGATTACCTTGGGGCTCCAAGGATAAAAGAAGAAAACAGATTAAAAAAACCAACAATTGGTGTATCAACTGGACTTGCTTGGACGGCATATGGCGGGACGACTTTGTTTATAGAAAGCATATTATTTCCGGGAAAGGGAAGATTAATATTAACAGGTAAATTGGGAGAAGTGATGAAAGAATCTGCACAAATTGCCTTTAGTTTAGTGAAAAAGCTTTGTGGAGAGGAGTTTACAGAATTTTTTGAAAAGAATGATATACATATCCATGTTCCAGAAGGTGCAGTGCCAAAAGATGGACCAAGTGCAGGCGTTACTTTGGTAACTAGTTTGTTCTCATCTGTTAAGAAAGTTCCTGTTGATAACAATATTGCAATGACGGGTGAAATAACATTGAGGGGAAGAGTTTTGCCCGTTGGAGGAATAAAGGAAAAAGTTTTAGCTGCGTATAGAAAAGGAATAAAGAAAATTATTTTACCATATCAAAATAGATATGATATTGAAAAAATACCAGGAGAAGTTAGAAAAGATATCAAATTTGTTTTCGTAAATACAATTGACGAAGTGTTAAGGGAGGCATTGATTTGTGAAGATAAAGAGTGTTGAATTGGTAAAAACTATATATAGTAAAAAAGAAAGATATCCTGAGCCGTTAAATGGTGAGTTTGTTTTTGTTGGAAGATCGAATGTTGGAAAGTCAACTTTATTGAATACATTAACAGAGAGAAACATTGCAAAGACAAGTAAAAAGCCAGGAAAAACTGCTTCTGTTAATTTTTATAAAATAAATGATTTACTTTATTTTGTAGATTTACCTGGTTATGGTTTTGCCAAAGTTTCTGAAAAAGAAAGGCTTAGGTGGAAGCAAATAATAGAATTTTATTTTGAAAGTAGATTTTGGAATATAAAGATGATTTTTTTGCTTGTTGATGGAAGACATGAATTGCAAAAAAACGATGAAATGATGATTGATTGGTTAAAAGAAATGGATTTACCTTTTTCCATTGTTTTAACTAAAATAGACAAGTTAAAGATGTCTGAAAAATCTAAAATGATTAGGTATTACAGAAATTTATTTGGTGAAAACTATATTGTTATACCTTATTCAGCTGTGACTAAAGAAGGGGTATCGGAAATTTTAAAATTAGTTGAGGATCTTGGAGGTGCAAAGGTTTGATACGAGATATAATTGATGAAAAAATAAAAAGTATACTTTTGGAAGAAGGTTTTGATTATTCTTATAACATAGAAATTCCAGATGAACGATTTGGGGATTTTTCAACGAATGTAGCTTTAATTGGAGCTAAGTATTTCAGGAAACCTCCTCTTGAGATAGCAAAGATATTCGTTGCAAAATTGGAAAGTGACCCTTTATTCTTAGAAGTTAATATTGCTGGGCCGGGTTTTATAAATTTTAGAATTTCAAAGGCATTTTATATCAGTATTTTGGAAGAAATGTTAAAAAAGGGTGCAAATTATTGGAGACCAAAACCGAAACAATTGAAAGTACAGCTGGAATATGGTAGTGCAAATCCTACAGGTCCTTTTACAGTAGGACACGGAAGACAGCTAGTGATAGGTGATGTTCTAGGTAATGTTTTGGAGTTTTTGGGGTATGATGTTGAAAAAGAAATGTATTTAAACGATGCAGGAAGACAAATAAGACTTTTGGCGCGTTCTTTATGGGTGAGGTACAATGAGTTATTCGGAAAAGAATATGATTTACCTGAGGATGGTTATAAAGGTACGTATTTAATGGATATTGCAAGAAGTTTGAGTGAAAGGGAAGGAAATAAGTTTGTAGATAAATGGGATGAGAAAGTGGAGAAGTTTTTCATGAAGGAAGCCGTATCTAGTATATTAGATAATATGGAGGGGACACTTAGCAAAATAGGTTGTAAATTTGATAGTAAAATAAGGGAAAGTTTTGTAATAGAAAAAGGATATGTTGACAGGGTATTGGAAATTTTTAAAGTGAAAAATTTAGTATATGAAAAGGATAACGCGCTTTGGTTTAAAGTGTCAAAGTTTCTCAACGAAGACGATAAAGTTTTAATTAGGAGTGATGGTACTTATACTTATTTTTTGACGGATATTGCGTATCATTTGTATAAATTTGAGAGAGAATATAACAAAGTTTATGATATTTTTGGCAGTGACCATCATGGGCATATTCCTAGAATGAAAGCTGCTATGAGCGCTCTTGATATTTCTAATGAATTTTTAAATTTCATACTCCATCAATTTGTTACTTTAAAACGTGGAAAAGAAGTTGTAAAAATGAGTACGAGGGCAGGTAATTTTGTAACTTTGGAAGAACTTTTAGATGAAGCAGGAAAAGATGCAACAAGATATTTCTTTGTTATGAATGATGTAAATACACATTTAGTTTTCGATTTAGAACTTGCAAAGTCTAAAACTAATGAAAATCCTGTGTATTATGTACAATATGCATATGCGAGGATAAATAGCATTTTTGAGAAAGCCTCTGAAAAAGGGATAAAAGGCGATTATTTGGATAATATAGAACTTTTGGAAAATCCGGAAGAAATGAGTATAATTAAATTGTTGGATGAATTTGTTAATTCCCTTAAACAAGTTGAAGAAAAATTATCACCTCACTTTTTAACAAATTATATTTATTTAGTTTCCGAAAAATTCCACAGTTATTATTCAAAATATAAAATAGTTGATGAAACAAATATTTCTCTAAGTTTGGCAAGATTAGGTTTATTGAGTGTTATTAAAAATGTTTATGAGATAGTGTTCAATCTTTTGGGAGTTAAAGCACCAGAAAGAATGTAGAAGGTGAGAATTTGAATATTGATACGTTATTTTCTAGTTTTATTCATGAAATAGGTAAAGCAAAAACTGAGGAAGAAGTTTATAGAACACTTTTAAAATCATTGAAGGCAATGTTAAAGTATAACGGTGCTTTGGTTTTAAAGCAAAATAAAGTGGTTTTTTTTGATCCAGAAGTGTTTGATATTTCAAAATATTCTGATTATATGGCCTGGATTGAAGAAAGATTATTGCCTTCGTTTTTTTTGGAATCAGATGAATTTATTGGAATAATTCCCATAGTTAAACAAGGGAAAATGTTGGGAAGTATAATTGTAAGAACTAATAAAGAACCTAATAACGAATTAATGGTTTTTTTACAAATTTTTTCTTTTTTAACGGGAATTACTTTAGAAAATTTGGTATTAATTGAAAAAATAAAGAATTCTGAAAAGTTTATGTTTGAGGTTTTAAATTCTATTAGCGAAGGTATTTTTGTTTTGGATGAAAAAGGTGAACTAGAGTTTTCAAACAAGTTTGGTAAAGAAATAATAGAGAAGTATGATATAAAGGATTATTTTAAATTTTTAATTTTAGATGATGCAAATATACATTCTAAGGAATTTGGTGAAAATTATTTTACTATTGTAAAAACAAAATTTGATTTTTTAGGTAGTACCAAGTATATTATCACTTTCAACAATGTTACATATGAAATGGAATTGGAAAAACTAAAACAATTAGATAAGATGAAGACGGAATTTGTTGCAAATATTTCTCACGAGCTTCGAACTCCTCTATCTGCTGTAAAGGCATATACCGAGACCTTATTGAATATGGAGGTTGATCCTGAAAGTCAAAGAGAATTCCTTTCTATTATATACGAACAAAGCGAGAGACTAGAAGCTCTATTAAATGACTTGTTGGACTTTACATTAATAGAATCAGGTACAATGGAGTTAGAATATAGTGAGTTTAATATTTGTGAGGTTTTACAAAGTGTTTTGGAGAAAGTATCTCCATTTGCGGAAAAATTTGGGGTAAAATTAGAACATAGTTGTAGTGAAGTTACTATATTTGCGGATAGAAAAAGGATTTTTCAGGTGGTGTACAATTTACTCGATAATGCGATAAAGTTCAACGATAAAGAGAAAGATGAAAGATTTGCGAAGGTTAACATAAAAAATGAAGACAATGAATTAATTATTGAAGTGGAGGATAACGGTATAGGAATTTCTGAAGAAGAGAAAAATAAAATTTTTGAGAAGTTTTACAAAGGGGATAGAAGTTTAACTTATGAAGTTTCTGGTACCGGGTTAGGCCTTGCAATTGTAAAAGAAATTGTAAGATTGCACGGAGGAAATATTGATGTAGAATCTGAAGTAAAGAAGGGGACAAGATTTATAGTGAGAATTCCATTGGGGAAGTGAGTAAATGTTGGTAAAATTTATAAAAGAAATAGAAGAAATTCCAACGCCAGATTTTCAAGTTCAGCAGATAATAAATATAGCATCTAATCCGGATTCGTCTATAAAAGATCTTGAAAAGGCTATTTCAATGGATGCTTCATTATCTCTAAAGGTTTTAAAATTGGTAAATTCCGCGTATTATGGGCTTCCAAGAAAAATAACAAAGATAAGTGAAGCTGTAATGATTTTAGGATTTAAAACTGTAAGAAATTTGGCGTTGTCGATTTTTACGTATTCTTCTTTAAATAAAGGGGCTTCAAATGTTGATAAGAAGAAGCTTTGGCAACATTTTATGTCAACTGCTATAATTTCAGAGGTGGTTTCAAAAATTATCGGTTATCCTGAACAGGAAGAAGCGTTTATGGCGGGGCTTTTGCATGATATTGGAAAAATTGTATTGGATATTGCGTTTCCAAAGTATATTACTAGTTTGGTTGAAAAATCAAAGTCTAATAAGGTGTGTTTTTACACTTTGGAAAAGAAGTTAGGTGAAGAGACTCATGGTGAACTTGGGGCGTTTTTAATTGAGCAATGGAAGCTTCCAGAACTGTTTCAAATAGTTTCTCTTTACCATGATGAACCAGAAAATAACGATCAAGAAGCTTTTGATACGATTTTATACATTGTACATCTTGCAAATTATTTTTCGAATTTGATGTACAATGGATATTCTGGTTCATATTGTGAACCTACATTATCTGCCAAAACATTTAAAGTTTTAGGTATAAAACCGTCGGATTTGATTGATATCTCAATTAAAATAAGAAACGCTTTGGCAAAAGCGAAAGCTCTTTTAGAAGGAGGAGAAGAAAATGAATCCTGAGTATAGAAATATGAAAATAGAAAATCGTATAAGAGAACTTATTTCTGAAGGGTTACGAAAAATTAAGGTTCCGGAGTTTGATGCAATAAGAAGTTACATAGTAATCTCAAGGGTTATTATTTCAAAAGATAAAAAATATGCAGATGTTTATGTAAGTTATATTGGTAATGCAGAAGATAGAAAAAAGGCAGTTGAGCTTTTGGTAAAATATAAAGGTTTCTTTAGAAAATATATTGCAAAAAATCTAAGAATCTATACTACACCAGAGCTTAGATTCAAAGAAGATATAGGGATAGAAGAAAGTGTAAAAATAAATAAACTTTTAGATGAAATTTCATCTAAAAATAATGAAAATACTTCCGATAATTAATATAGGTAGCTTTTTTTAGGAGGGATAACCATGGATGGTGTTAAAGGGGTGAGTAATGGCAAAATAGAAATTTTTGAAAATAACCTAAAAAATCCAAATTTAGATCAAAAAAAAGAGATAGATCAACAAAATAGAAATGTTGATTTGAATGTCGTTGCGAAAGAGTTTAAAGAAAATTTAGAAAAATTAAAGAAAATTTTTAGAGGTGAAGCGGAATTTAATATTGACAAGGATACAGGGATGATAGTTGTGAAAATAAAAGATAAGGATACAGGAGAAATTATTAGACAAATTCCTCCAGAGGTTGCTTTGAGACTTGCAAAAAATCTTGAAGAATTGATTGGTGTTATATTTGATGAAAGAGCTTAAGGAGGTAATATTATGGATTATAGTTCTATTGCTCAGAATATCAACTATAGATATACCTCCAATGCTCCAATGTTTCAATTTGGTGGTTTATCTTCTGGGTTAGATACAGCTTCTATAATTGATAAAATAATGGAAGTAGAATCCCGGCCTTTAAATAGGCTTAATGAGAAGTTTAAGATTTTAGATTATCAACAGAAAGCATATAATAACGTTTCTGATAAGTTGCGAGATTTTATGAATTATTTAACAGATTTTAAGTTACAATCTAATCTAATTCCAAAGAGTGCAACGGTTTCTGATGCAACGGTTTTAACTGCCAATGCTAGTGCTACTGTTTTGGATGGTAATTATTCGATTTCTATCGATAAATTGGCTTCAAGAAGCATTTATAATGGTGGAAAAGTTGGTGTTGATATAACTTCTACAGATACATATTCTAGTTTGAACCATAAATATGTACCACAAGATTCGACATTAGTTTTAACTGTTAATAATACAGATGTAAATATTAGTATATCTTCAACGGATACGATCAATGATATTGTAAATAAAATTTCAAGTGCTTTTACAACTGCGGGTGCTTCTGCCACCGTTACTTTTGATGATGTAGAAAATAAATTGGTGATACAATCTTCTGATATTTTTTCAATTTCACAATCAAGTGGTAATTTTTTAAGTATTTTTAGGTTAGATGATGCAAATTTGATAAACAATTCAGGAACTTATACGTTGCAAAGTTCGGGAGATATTGGTGCATATTCAACAAGCAAAACTTTAGCAGATTTAGGAATATCGGGAAGTGGAACTTTTACAATAAATGATGTTTCAATCTCTTATTCAGATACTGACACAATTTTTGATCTAATTTCAAGAATTAACAATAATGTTAGTGATGTTACAGCATCGTATGATGAGAATAATAACAAAATAGTTATAACAGCAAATGAAATGGGTGATGTTATTATAAATATATCTGGAGCACCTTCTGGGCTTGGACTTGATACTGGGACATTTACATTGGGAGATGTAGCCCATGCAACATTAACAACTGATTCTGGTCTAACTTATGATCTTTATTCTGATAATAATACATTTACTTACAATGGTTTAGAATTTACTGCATACAATTTAGGAAATGTAACTATAAGTGTTAATACTGATACTGATGCTATAGTGGAAAAAGTTAAAGAATTTGTCGATAAATGGAATGAAATGACCGATTATCTATACACTAAATTAACTGAAGATAAGGTTAAAGGTAAAGATGAAAGTGAAATGTCTGAAGAAGAAAAGATACAAGGTTATTTAAAAAATGATCAATATTTAAGAAGAATTTTTGACAAAATGAGAGGATTTTTATATGATTCGTACAATGGTAATTATTTATGGGAACTTGGAATAACTTCAGGAGATAGCGGTATAGGTTTTGAAAATACGATGAAAGGTCATATTGAATTAGATGAAGATAAATTAAAAGAGTATATTTCGAAAAATGGTGTAGATTCTGTTTGGAAATTTTTTGGAGGTTCTGAAACAAGTTTTGCAAGTCAAGTGAAAGATTATCTTTATGATTTAACAAAATTCAATGGAGAAATAGATCAAGTTGCAGGAGTAAGTGGAAGGTTAGGGAGAGAAAAGAGAGTCCTTGCAAAAGAAATGGCAAATTGGATTGATATTTTGCAGAAAAAAGAACAAGATTTGTGGGCGAAATTTTCTGCAATGGAAGAAGCACTTGCAAAATTAAATTCTCAAGGTATGTATATTGCACAGGCACTTTCAAAAAGATGAAAAAGCAGGTGAAATAGGCTTGCTTTTTGGTGTGTGACAAACAAAAAAATTAATTTATTAATTTTTTTTGAATGCATGGCTTTGGTAAAATACCAAAGCCATGTTATTTAGTCTTTTTTGTATCTCTTGAGCATAGTCAAAAGAGTATTTCTCTTTTTTTGTGTTCTTGAATAGTTATTTTCCTATTTAATTTCTTCAAGCTTTGCCTTTTGGCAGTAATTCCTGTACGAACAATGTCTCATACACTCATTAATATAAATAATTGATATCTTATTAATGTAAATAAATTCAAAAGTACACATAATACTCCGGGGTCACTTAATACTATTCCGCGGTATATAACAAAGAGATAAAATATTATTGAAATTAAGTAGTGGAACATAAAACTAAGGATAAAATCGTTAAAATATAATCTCTTTTTGTATTTTCAAAATGAATCAGTCTCTTTTCTATAAAGATTTATTTCAAAGTTATGAACCTCAAACAATTGTATTTACTCTATACCCTTTCTAAAAAATTATATTCAACTATTTTTGAGTAATAATTTTGCAAGTACTATTCTTGTTTTCTCATTGCCAGAAATATTGTTTCCATTACTCACGAGAAATGTATCTAGATTTCTTTTATAAATTTTTTCAAACCGGCCAAAATTTTCCGTTGTGTAGTGATATATACTTAAAAACAAGTCTTATAAAAGCTTCCCCCATTCTTTAATTGAACTTATAGTGGTCACTTTTTCATCACGCGTTACTGCAAGATTAAAATTGTCTAATATGTTTTTTCTTTAAAATGAGCAAATACTCCATATTTATAAAGTTTCAAAGACAAGTTCTTTATAAATTTTGAGTGTTTTAGAAACTGCTCTAGCTGTACTTTCATCAAATGGCATATTTTCTTTTTCTGACCTTTATTTACCTAAAACACCCCCTGTTGGTTTTATTTTACCACTTAGGGGGTGCCTTTTTATTGTTTCATTTTTGAGGTTCACTGCAAGCCGAAGATTTCTTTAATAACTAACATTTTCAAGTTTTTTGTAACCTTTTAGGCTTTCATGATCTATAAATACTTCTATTGTATGCGTTGCATTTGGAGAGTCACTTTCAAATGCAATTATCCAACTTGAAGAAATGTATTCTAAAAGACCTATATTTGTCAAATTAACATTGCCAGATGAATCAGTATAATTTACAATTCCTCCTGTTTTTTCTATAATTTCTCTTGGATCTTCAGGGTTGCTAAAATCAGTATCAGTGATATTGTAGTAATATAATGGTACAAAAGCACCATGTATTGTCACGTATCCTGTTATAGCGCTAATTACTTCACTTTTATCATATAAAGTTTCACCTTCGGCATCTCCAGGATATGATTCTGATTTATAATGTGCAGATGCATCTGTAATGAGTATCATAATTTTTTGTGAAGAAGTTCTCCAAGATGCGTTATTAAATGCATACATGATACCTGCGTATGGATTTTCAGGGAAATCTCCTCCACCGTATGCAGATAAACTAGAAACAAAATTTTTAGCGCTACTTGCATCTGAAAGATCCAACCAGGCGGGTGATACCGTTATATTTTTAGAAGGTGCAGCATCATCAAATGGAACAATTCCTATTCTTGCATCTAAGCCACTTGCTTCTAGAGTGATAATCAAATTTTGAATGCTGTTTTTAACCCCTTCAATTGCGTTATACATGCTTCCTGTTGTGTCTAATACAATCATTATATCAATTTGTGTTCTTTTTTCAGCTTCTTTAAATAAAAGAAATCCTTGAGCGTTATTGTCTTCGAAGACTTTTATTTTGCTATCAGAAAGATTTGAAATATCGGGAACATTTAATTTTAACCTTACATAATCTGGAACGGAAAGTGGTACTAAAAACGGTGTTTTATCAGTTGTAAGGTATAACGTAAGATCAGTGTACAAACTTGTTGAAGGTTTAAGCACTCCTTCTGGATCTTTTGGAATTAATTTGGGCAACGTTGGAATGTTAACACATCCGAATATAAATATTAAGACTATAAATGATAAAAGTATAATTTTTTTCATAATTATCCCTCCTTTAGAATGTAAGACCTATACCAAGATTTAGGGTATAGATTCCGGTGCTTAAAAATTGAAGATTAAATGTAGTAATTGCTTCGAGTGATAGCGTTATTGGTGCTCCAGTTTTTAATCCCAATTTTCCATGGAATATTTCTTGCGAATAAAGTCCAATTTCTGTGTTTTGTAGATTTACAATAAGAATTGGTGCAACTCCAACGTAAATAGAAGTGCTAGAGATTTTTAGATTAAAAAGTAAGTATGGATCAAATTCAACTAATTTTATTTCTGAGAAATTGGTGTTTTCTAAATCCAAATTAGTTCCTGAGATTGGATAGTAAATGTTTAAGGAAAAACCTATAATGCTTGAGTAAGTACCTAATTCTGCTCCTAAAACAAATCGGTTTTTTCCACTCATTTCTTTTCCAATGCTTGCTCCTAAAAACATGGAAAAATAAATACTCGAAAACAAGAAAAGAAGTATCAATAATGTTATTCTTTTCATTTTAATCACCTCCTAAATATATCATATCACTTTACTATATAAAAATAATATAACATTAATTGGTTATATTAAGTTGTTTAGTGTAATAATACTATGTTAAATTAATAATTCTTTGTTTTTCAAAGTATAGTATTAATTTTTGGACATTTGTGTTAGAATAATATTAGAAAAAATTTGGAGGGGAATAATATGAAGAATATTTTGGACTTTAAGTATGATAAATTGGTTGGAGAATTTAAAAAAATAAATTTAGAAAGATATAGGGTGGATCAAGTTTTGGATTGGATCTATAAGAAAAAAATTTTTGATTTTAACGATATGACAAATCTTTCTAATGAACACCGAAGGATACTTTCAGAAAGATTTACAATAGATATTCCAGAACTATTAGATATGCAGGTTTCTAAAATTGATAAAACTACAAAGTTTCTGTGGAAATTAAAAGATGGTAACACAATTGAGTCTGTTGCGTTATTTCATTCAGGTAGGGTTACTTCTTGTATATCTACGCAAGTAGGATGTCCGGTAAAATGTAGTTTTTGTGCAACGGGACAAAGTGGTTTTGTGAGAAATTTAACTGTTGGTGAAATTGTAGGTCAAATTTTGGCTATTGAATTGAATAGAAAAGTTAAAGTGGGAAATGTAGTTTATATGGGAATGGGTGAACCACTATTAAATTTTGGAAATGTGCTGGATAGTATTAAAATATTAAATCACAAAAAGATGTTGAATATAGGGATTAGAAGAATTACTATTTCTACCGTTGGAATTCCAGAAAAAATCGTAGAACTTGCAAAATCAGGTTTAGATGTGAAATTGGCATTATCTTTACATGCCCCCACAGATTTTAAAAGAGATCAGATAATTCCGTTAAATAAAAAATACAGTGTTGAAGAGTTAATATATGCATTAAAAAAGTATCAAGAAATCACAGGTAATAGAATTACAATTGAGTATATTTTAATAAGAGAGTTTAATGATTATCCAGATGATGCTGTTAAATTAGCAGAATTATTAAGAAGATTGAGTGTATTTGTCAATCTCATTCCGGTTAATCCAGTAAATCCTGAATTTCATAGGCCAAGCAAATGGGCAATTGAGAGATTTAAAGAGGTATTAGAGAAAAATGGTATAGAGTGTGAAATTAGGCAAGAAAAAGGTACGGATATAGATGCTGCTTGTGGGCAACTAAGAAGGAGGAATATAAAATAAGGTTTTTAAAATCTTTGATAATATTTTTATTTGGAATATATTTTGGGGCGTTGGCATTTATAGGTATAAATTATTATTTCCAAAGAACAAATTTCTTGACGTTTTCAATTGATGAGTTGAAGGGTAAAAAAATTGAAGATATAGAAAAAGATCTAAGTAGTTCTGGATTTAAGGTGGAGTTTTTTAACAAAGGACAAATTGTTGATGTTATTCCAAAGTTTAGTGTGTTAAAAAAGGGAAGAACTATAAAAATAATATTGAGAGATGAAAAATTTAAATTACCTAATTTGTATGGTGTTTTTTATCTTGAAGGTATAAGCTTTTTGAAAAAACGTGAATTTGATGTTGAAATAGTAAAAATAAAATTTCCCGGCCCAGATGGAAGGATATTGGCATCTTATCCAAGTTTTGGAAGTGAGATTTCTAAGAATTCCAAAATAAGATTATTAGTTGATTTTGGTGAAACAGGAGGTATGGAATGAGAAAAAAAGGTTTGGTATTAAAATTTATGTCAAATATGGCGTTGGTTGAAGATATAGAAACAGGGAAAGTATTCATTTGTAAGCTTAGGGGAAAATTTAAGGAACAAGGAATTAGGCCAATAGTTGGTGATTTTGTAGAATATCGCCATATAGTAGGTAATGAAGGAGTTATAGAAAACATTTTAAATAGGAAGAACGAATTAAAACGTCCGAGGATTGCAAATATTGATCAAGTAGTGATTGTTACTTCTTTAAAAAGACCTGAAGTGCCTCTAAAAATATTGGATAGGTATTTAGTTTTGGTAGAAAATGTAAAAATACCCGCTGTCATCGTTTTAAATAAATGTGATTTGTTAAGTAGAGAGGAAATTGATGTGTTTTTAAGTATTTATAGTAAAATGTATCCTGTTTTTTTGGTGAGTGCTAAAAATAGAATGGGAATTGATAAGCTTGTAGAAGTCTTTAAAGACAAAGTGTCTACTATGGCAGGTATGTCTGGAGTAGGAAAGAGTAGTATATTAAACGCTATTAATCCTGGTTTATCGTTAAAAGTAGGTGAAATTTCAAAAAAGTTAGATAGAGGTAAACATACAACTACTGTTATTGAATTGTTGAAATTTGATTTTGGTGGATGGATTGCTGATACACCTGGATTTGCCAGTTTAGATATTAGTGAAGTTGAAAGTGAAGAACTTAAAAATTATTTCCCGGAATTTAGTAATTTTTTATGTTTGTATCCTGGTTGTAATCATATACACGAACCAGAATGTGGAATCAAAAGAGCGGTTGAAGATGGATTAATTGCAAAGTCACGATATGAAAGTTATTTTGAAATGTTTCATGAGCTTTTGGAGGGAAATTAGATGTTTTTACCTACTACAAGATATGATATGGAAAAATTAGGGTGGAAATATTTAGATATAATATTAATTACAGGGGATGCTTATATTGACCATCCCTCAATAGGTGTTTCTTTGTTGGGGCATTATCTTGTTTCAAAAGGATTTAAAGTAGGGATTATTGGACAACCTGATGTAAGGAATGGAAAAGATGTAACGAGGTTGGGAAGACCTCGTTTATTTTTTGGAATAACCGGCGGAAATGTTGATTCAATGGTTGCAAATTATACAGCATCTATGAAGAAAAGAAAAAAAGATGATTATACTCCGGAAAAACTTGGCAATAAAAGACCAGATAGGGCAGTAATAGTGTATTCAAATTTAGTTAGAAGATTTTTTAAGGGTGTGCCAATTGTAATTGGTGGTATTGAAGCAAGTTTAAGAAGATTTGCACATTATGACTGGTGGTCTGATAAACTTAGAAAATCTATATTGTTAGATGCAAAAGCGGATCTTTTGGTATACGGAATGGGCGAAAAAGCGATTTTGGAGATTGCAAAGTGTTTGCAAAAATATGGAGATACAAGTAAATGTAATGATATCAGGGGTGTAGTTTGGTGGACGTCAAAAAGGGTTGAAAAAGCAATTGAAATTCCCTCTTATGAGGAAATATTGAATGATAAATTGAAATATAATGAGGCATTTAAAAAGGTTAGTTTTTTAACTGATCCAAATAGGGATATTTTAATTGTTCAAAAGCAAGACAATAGATATGTTGTGCAAAATCCACCTCAGTTTCCTTTAGATAGAAATGAATTTGATAATTTGTATTTGTTACCTTTTGAAAGGGAAGTTCATCCTTTTTATTTAAAGAATGGGAAGGTCAAAGCTATTGAAACAGTTAGATTTTCCATTACTACTGTTAGAGGTTGTTATGGTATGTGTGCATTTTGCGCACTAACCCAGCATCAAACAACGCATGTTATTTCTAGAAGTAAAGAGTCAATTTTGGAAGAGGTGAAGATTTTAAAAAAAATGAAAAATTTTAGGGGAACAATTTTTGATGTTGGTGGTCCTACAGCAAATATGTATGGAGCTCAGTGTAATATTCGTGCCTTAAAAGGACAGTGTAATAGATTTTGTCTTTTTAAAGAACCTTGTAAAAACTCATTAGTTGATCATAGTAAATTGTTGGATTTGTTATATACTATAAAAGAGGTAGATGGAGTGAAAAATGTTTTTATTTCATCTGGAATAAGGCATGATTTGGTTTTGGAAGATAAAAAATACGGTGAAATTTTTATTAGAGAGCTTCCAAAATTCACCCCCGGGCAATTGAAGCTGGCACCGGAACACTCTCATGAAAATGTTTTAAAGATTATGAGAAAACCGAATATTAATAAGTTTTTGGAATTTAAAAGGAAATATGAAAGTAACTCCAAGAAAAAATATGTAGTTGCTTATTTTATTGTTGGTCATCCTGGAGAATCTTTTAAAGAAAATAGTCATTTGAAAAGATTTATTAGAGAAAAATTGGGATATAGACCTCAGCAAATTCAAATCTTTACACCTACACCTGGTACCTTAAGCACGGCTATATATTTTACTGGTGTTGATCCGTATACAAATGAAAAAATATTTGTTGAAAGGAAATTGAGTAAACGTAATCAGATGAAGAAAAATATTATTCACATGTGATATAATCTTTTGTGGAGGTGGGTTATAGAATGGAAGATCCTTTAAGTTACTTTTGGTCATTTATATTTTTGATATTTTTGTTGTATTTGTCATCTGTTTTTTCGGCTTCAGAAACAGCTTTAACATCTGTAAGTAGATTGAAATTAAGAGAGTCTTTGAGAAAAGGTGATATGAAAGAGGAAGAAAATGAATTACATCTTTTTAATAAGTTACTTACCGTTATTTTGATTATGAATAATTTGGTAAATATTTTGGCTTCATCCGTTGCAACTTTGTTGGTTGTTGGTCTATTTGAAAATATACTTCCGAGTAGTGTTTCTGCACTTTTAAGTACTTTAGTCTTAACCTTTTTTATACTTATCTTTGGTGAAATTACTCCTAAGATATACGCACGACAAAACAATGAGAAAATTTTTAATAAGATGATCAAAGTACTTTTATTCCTTTCAAAAGTTTTTTCTCCTATAATTAAAATGTTAGTGGGAATTTCAAATTTTGTTATAAAGTTAATTGGTGGAAAATTGGTAGAAGAAGCGCCATTTATTACTACTGAAGATATTTTAATGTATGTGGAAGTTGGAATGGAAGAAGGAACTTTACGCCATGAGGAAAGTTTTATGTTAAAAAGGACTTTGGAAATGGAAGAATCAATGGTTAAAGAAATTATGATTCCCCGAGTGGATATCATAGCAATTGAGGAATCTGAGACATTGGATAAAGTAATGGAGATTATAAAGGAAGAAGAATATTCAAGAATTCCTGTTTATAAAGAAACTATAGATAATATTGTAGGAATTTGTTATGCAAAGGATGTTCTTGTTTTTATTAGTGAGAGAGGAACGGATGTTTCAACCAAAGTAAAGGCAAAAGAGCTTATGAGGGAACCTTTGTTTGTTCCAGAAACAATGAAAGTTTCTGAACTTTTGAAAATTTTTAAGGAACAGAAAATACATATGGCAATAGTGGTAGATGAGTATGGAGGAACAGCAGGTCTTGTAACAATGGAAGATATATTAGAAGAGATTTTTGGTGAAATAATGGATGAATATGATCAAAATGAAAATATTGGTATAAAAAGGCTTGAAAATGGGGCGTATATAGTTGATGCGACAGTGCCAATAAATGATTTGGAAAGGGAATTGGGTGTTGACTTTCCTGAAACGGATTACGAAACACTGGCCGGTTATATATTAGAGCATCTTCAAAGAATTCCAAAGGTTGGTGAAGAAATTCTTATCGATGGTTTTTCGTTTAAGATTATTGCAGCATCTAAGAACCGAATTGAAAAAGTTTTAGTAAAGGTGGTGGAAAAAAATGAGTAATAAGTTAATTACATTGGCAAAAGATGCAATGAAAAGAGCTTATGCACCTTATTCCAATTTTAAGGTAGGAGCGGCACTATTGACAAAAACTGGTAAAGTCTTTACAGGTTCAAATGTGGAAAACGCTTCTTATGGATTAACGTGTTGCGCTGAACGTATAGCCATTTTTAAAGCTGTGAGTGAAGGTGAAAAAGAATTTGATACATTAGTTGTAGTTGGAGATACAGAAGATCCAATATCACCATGTGGTGCTTGTAGACAGGTTATGGCTGAATTTGGAGACTTCAAAGTTATTTTAGTTGGAAAAAATGGTGCAGTAAAGGAAACAACTGTGGGGGAATTGTTACCCGATTATTTTAAAAAGGAGCATTTGAACAAATGAACAGGGCGCAGATTGTCTCCGTGCATTTACATGATTATTTGTATTTTAGAGATATTGATATATTTTTTGATTCGGGACTGAATGTTATAACTGGGGAGACTGGTGTTGGAAAAAGTTTAATATTAGATGTATTTGGGATTTTGTTGGGGATTTCTAATGGAAGAGTGGATAATTATAACGCAGAGATGGTAATGGATATTCCTGTAGATTATCCTGAATATGACGTTTTTTCCGGAGAGAATGTTTTTTCTATAACAAAGAAAGGGAATAGAACTGTTTTTAAAATTAATGGAAAAGTTTTTCCAAAGAAGGTTGTAAGTAAATTACTCTCAGAATTTATAACTTTGCACAGGCAAAATTCACATATAAAGATTTTAGAACCAAATTTTATTTTAAATTTTCTAGATGAAACTTCAGATAATTTTGAAGATTTGAAGAAATATAGAGAGTATTTTGAAAGATATAAAAAAATTAGAAAATTATTAACCGAAGAATCGTTAAGTGATTTAAGGGAAAACTTGGCGGAATTAGAAGAAAAAATAATTGAAATTGAAAAGATTAGTCCTTCAATAGAAGAAGAAGAGAAGTTGAAGAGAGAATATGATATTGCTTTGAAAGCACAAGAAACTATTGAAAAGTATAATTATATATTAAATTCAAGTGAGGAAATTACGGAAAAGCTCTGGGAAATAAAAAAGATGTTGAGTGAAAAACATGAAGAATCTTTGAATACCGCGTTAGATATAATAGAAACTTTAAAGTTGGATTTGCAGAAAGAAATTGATGAAATAGAAAGCTACGATATAAAGGAACTGGAAGAAAGAATATGGGATTATAACCTTTTAAAGAGAAAGTATGGACCTACAATAGAAGATGTAATAGATAATTATGAGAACTTTATAAAAGATTCTAAAAAATTAAAAGAAAGAATTAAAATTTTAGAAAATTCAAATAATGAACTTGAGCAAGTTTTGAATAAAATGAGGAAATATGCAAGTTTGTTGTCGGAAAGTAGAAAAAATGCTGCAAAGAAAGTTTTGGAAAGGTTTTATAGACATTCAAGAGATTTGAATTTGTCTTTTGAATTGAAATTTCAATTTGAAGCCGTGGATTTTAATTATTTTGGAATGGATAAAGTAGAATTACTTGGTAATGCAATAAAGGGAGAAAAATTAAAACCGGTAAAGAGTATAGCATCGGGTGGAGAGTTATCGAGACTTATGCTTGCTTTGGAACTTTCTGTTGTTTCAGAGGGAATTTTGATTTTTGACGAAATTGATGCGGGAATTAGTGGTATTACTGGGAATAAACTTGCAGAAAAGTTGAAAGAAGTTTCTAAAAATTATCAAGTAATTGTAGTGACACACTTACCACAAGTTGCAATTAAGGCTGATAAACACTTTGTTGTGAATAAAACAGATAACGGAGGGAAAGTTTGTGAATTGGATGAAGAAAAAAGAGCACAAGAGATAAAAAGAATGTTAGGTTCCGATACTGTTTTAAAGTTTATTGAGGAGTGATGTTCGTGAAAAAAGTATTTATTTTATTTTTTCTACTTTTATTGTTTTTTGGGTGTAATAATACCGATGAAAATTGTATTTTTATTGGAAAAAATAAAATTTGTCTACAACCTAATGATGAAATTATCAGTATAAATACGGGATATTATAATGTTTTACTTAAGAATAGTGACTTGTTATATTTTGAAGGAATTTCTCAAACTGGTGGGATTGATTTGGAAAAAGCATTAATTTTGGCTAGAATAGATGCAGCTTTAAAAATGAAAGATTTTTTAGGAATAGATATTAAGTCGGAAAACGGAGAAATCACCTTAAATTATGGTGATATAAAGCATCTATCGTATGACTTGATCTATCTTTTGAATAGATCTTTGGAATATATTGTTTTTAGAAGAAATCGCGGAAATTTTTATGAAATACATACAATTTTATTTTTTATTCCATCTTTAAAGAGATTTGTCCCTATATATGAGGATGATTTTTCAAGAAAGATTTGGAAATTAAGTAATCATTTTTAGAAAGTCTTCTTCCGATAGAATTTTTACACCTAATTGTTGTGCTTTTTTTAACTTTGAGCCTGGATTTTCACCGACTATCAGGTAATTTGTTTTGGTACTTACGGAATTTGATACTTTGCCACCGTTTAATTCTATTAGTTCTATAGCTTTATCCCTTGAGAGAGAGTTTAATTTACCTGTAATTACAAATGTTAGTCCTTTTAATATATCCGATTTTTTCATTTCCTTTTCTTCAAGATTTACTCCAGCCTTTTTCAATTTTTCAATAATTTCTTTTGTTTTTTCGTTTTTGAAATAATTTATTATACTTTTGGCAATTTCAGGACCTATATTTTCAATTTCAACTAGTTCTTCATAGGAAGCATTGGATAGGTTTTCTAAGCTTTTAAATCTTTTTGCTAGTATTTTTGCAGTTTTTTCACCAACTAATGGTATGCCAAGACCAATAATGACTCTGTTTAGTGGAGTATGTTTTGCTTTATTTGTTTGTTCTAGAATTTTTGCGATGGATTTTTGACCTAATCCGCTTATTTGTGCTAGCTCAAAGGGAGTTAGGTAAAATATATCGGCTACATCATCTACCAATTTTGCGTCAACTATTTTATCGATAATTTTTTCACCGATACCAGAAATATCAAAAGCAGATTTAGATACAAATATTTCTAAATGTCTTTTAAGTTTCTGAGGACAATGTGGATTGAGACATCTAATGGCGGTTTCATCATCAGATAATTTTCCAATTTCGCCATTGCAAATGGGACATTTTTTTGGAATTTCAATATCTTTTTCGGAACCTGTTCTTTTTTCTTTGATTATGTTTACAACTTGTGGAATTATACCTCCCGCTTTTTCAACGAGGACGTGATCACCGATTTTAATGTCTTTTTCTTTTATGTAATCAAAGTTATGTAATGATGCACGTTTTACGATACTGCCATCTAAATCTATTGGTTCAAAGATTGCAACAGGAGTAATAACTCCGCTTCTTCCAACATTTAATTCTACGTCTAATATTTTTGTTTCTTTTTGAATAGCAGGGAATTTAAAAGCAATAGCCCATCTTGGTGATTTTGTGGTTTCTCCCAAAATTTTTTGATACTCAAAGTTATTAACCTTTATTACCAATCCATCGATCCAATAATCTAATTTTTTCCTACCATCGGTCCATTTTTTCCAAAAATTTACAACACATTCTATATCTTGGCACAGTTTTGAGTGCGGATTAACTTTAAACCCTATTTCTTTCAAGAAGTTTAAAGCTTCCCATTGAGTAGTTAATCCGTATTTTTCAGGATTTACTATATGATAAATAAATGAATCAAGGTTTCTTCTTGCAACAATTGAAGAATTCAATTGGCGAATTGTCCCAGCTGCTGCATTACGTGGATTTGCAAAAGGTTGTAAGCCTTCTTTTTCGGCTAATTTGTTGTATTTTTCAAATTCTTTAATAGGCATATAAATCTCGCCTCGAACTTCTATATCAATATTTTTGAATAATCGCAAAGGTATTGATTTTATTTTTTTTACATTTTCTGAAATGTCATCGCCAATTATTCCATTGCCACGACTGATTGCAGTTTTAAAATATCCATTTTCATACCTTATTGCAACGGAGATACCATCTATTTTTAATTCACATACATATTGTACTATGTTTGTCTTTAACATTTTTTTTATTCTATTATCAAATTCTCTCATTTCTAGTTCGTTGTATGTATTGTCTAAACTTAGCATGGGAATTGAATGTTCCACTTTTTTAAATCCTTGAATTAATCCTCCTCCCACTTTTTGTGTTGGAGAATTTGATGAATAGTATTCCGGATATTTTTTTTCCAGATCTATTAATTTTTTTAAAAGTTTATCGTATTCTTCATCACTTATTACCGGATCAGCCAAAACATAATATCTGTAATTATGATATTCAATTTCTTTTCGTAATTTTTCAATTTCATCTTTGATTTTATCCATATTACTTTCCTCCAAATTATTTTTGTAAATTTGCAAAAAATTTGATTGTATGATAAAATATTTTTCGGTAATTAATATATTTTTTTGGGGGAGGTATAAATATGATAAACTTTCTTGCTATTTTAGGTGTTATATTTTTAATAATTTTAGGGATTTTATTTTTTCCGTTTTTATCCCCTATTTTATCTATAGTTCTTGGGGTTCTTTTAATTGTTTTGATTTTTATTGGATTAGTAACAATAGTACTTCCAGTAGTTCTTGTCTTAATAGCAATCGCTCTTATTGTAAAAGGTGTCAGATATTTAACAAACAAAAGGTGAGGCTTATGCCTCACTTATTTCAAAATCAATCTGCATTCTAGTTTTGTTAGCATTTACAACTTTTGCCCTTAATTTATCTCCTATTTTGTACACTTTTCCTGTATGTTGACCAATTAAGATACTTTTTTCGGGATCATATAAGAAATAATCATCCAGTGTAGAAACATGAATTAATCCTGATATGTTTTTATCTATTATTTCTACGAACATTCCAAATTTTGTGACGGAAGTTACAACTACATCGAAAACTTCACCAATGTGATTTGATATATAGTCAATTTTTTTCAAGGCAATATAATCCCACTCAGCTTCATCTGCTATTCTTTCTCTTTTACTTGAATGTATGGCAACTTTTGATAGCTTCTCATTTAATTTTTTGAGTTGCTTTTTTGATATTTTTTTGTTGTCAGTTAAGAATTTTTTAATAAGTCTGTGGACAATAAGATCTGGATATCTCCTTATCGGAGAGGTAAAATGTGTGTATGCATATGAGGCAAGTCCAAAATGTCCAATGTTTGTAGCTGAATAGATTGCACGTTTCATTGAACGGACAAGGAGTTTTTCTATACTCCCCCTTAATGGATGTCCTTCGGTTTTTTCGAGTAATGTTTGTAATACTTTGGGTTGTATCTTTTTTGGAACTTTAAATTCTATCCCTAAAGCTGCTAAATAATTTTTTAATTGGATAATTGTATCTGGATCAGGTTGTTCATGTACTCTATATACAAATGGCAAATCAAGATGATGAAAAATTTCTGCGATGGTTTCATTTGCTTTTATCATAAATTCTTCTATGATAACTTCTGCTTCTCCCCTTTTCCTTGGGATAATATCAACTGCGTGCCCTTTTTCATCTAGAATAATCTTAACTTCTCCACCTTCTATGTCTAAAATTGCCCCTCTTTCTTTTCGAGCTTTTCTTAAAATATCTTTTAATTCTTTCATTAGCAATAATTCTTTTCTTAAGTCTCCAATTTTTTTTATTGCTTCTTCTTTTCCTTCGAAAAGAGCGTTTACATCGTCGTATACAAGTCTTCTATTGCTTCTTATTACTCCTTTTGTAACTTCAAAATCAACTACTTTACCATCTTTGTTGATTTCCATTGTTAACGACATTACCAAACGATCTTCGCCTTGGACCAAACTACAAATTCCATGTGATAATTTAAAAGGTAACATTGGAATGACTCTATCGATTAAATAAATACTTGTTCCGCGTTTAAACGCTTCTTTGTCTAGAAAGCTATCTTCTTTTACATAGTGTGAAACATCTGCAATATGTACTCCAAGTAGGTAGTTTCCATTTTTTAATTTTTTTACACTTACAGCATCATCAAAATCCTTTGCATCTGGTCCATCAATTGTTACTACTAATTCATTTCTAAAATCTTTTCTATTTTTAATGTCTCTTGAAAAGACTTTATCAGGAATTTTTGATGCTTCTTGCATAACTTCGTTTGGAAAAGATATATTTATGTCATGTTTTACGATTACAGTTGGAAAATCAGTTGCAGGATCATCGGCATAACCTAATACTTCTACAATTTTTGCAACGGGATTTTTCGTAGGGGTAGGATATTTTAAAATCTTTCCTACTACTTTTTGACCAGGTTTTGCATTATTAAAAAATTCTATGGGGATATAAAAATCATATTGAATTTTTGGATCATCTGGGATTAAAAATGCAGCTCTTCCAATAGGTTGAAATGTTCCCACTACCTTTTTTAACCCGTGATCAATTATTTTTATTACTCTTCCTTCAGGTATGTCATACCATTTTCCCTCTATTTCTACTATTACCTTGTCTTTATGTATAGCTCTCCCTGCTTTTTCGGCGGGAATAGCAATTTCTTCTCCAGATTCTGTCCAAACAAATGCCATTGTACCATTTCTTGTGAATTCTATAGTACCAATAACCATATTTTTGCTTATTGGTTTGTATCTTCCTTTACTGTCTTTGAATAATTTTCCTTCGTATAAAAGATCATTTAGTATTTTTCTTAGTTCTTTTTTTTCGGTTTTATTTTTTAAGCCTAGTGCTTTATATAATTCTTTTTGAAGCATAGGTTTATAATTTTTTGAATTGATAAAATTTAATACTTTTCTTTTGGTAATCATTTCTTCACTCCTTTATTTTTCTAATGATTGAAACATAAAATGGTGTTAGAGTTTCATCTGGATAAAATAGCGCTCCATAGCCATCCCATATATATTTTATACCAAATTGTTCTAATTGGTTTCTTATATCCAAAAATTCACCGAGAGATTTTAGTTGATTTACAGTGTTTTTGTTTTCCTCGATAGTTACTGTACATGTAGAATAAACCATTAATCCATGTTTTTTTAGATTTTTCCATAAATTTGATATGATCTTTTGTTGAATTTTGGAAAGTTTCTGGAAATTTTCCTTAGATTGTCTTCTTAAAACCTCTGGATTTCTTCTTGCTGTTCCTAGACTGCTGCAGGGTACATCAACAAAGATTTTATCAAAAAAGTCATTTAATTTTATTTTTTGAGCATCGTAATTTAAGATTTTTTTTGGTTTTAAATTTAATCTTTTGAATTGTTCTTCTAGGATTTTTATCCTTTCTTTTTCGATATCGTTTACATATAAGTTTACATCTTGCAGTTCTAAAATATGTGTGGCTTTTCCACCTGGAGCAGCACATGCATCTAAAACATATTCATCTTTTTTGAAGTCTACAAGTAAAGGTATTATCTGTGATGATTCACTTTGATATGTAATTAGACCTTTTTTGTATTCTTCAAATTCCCATGGATTTTTTTCAATTTTTTCAAAGACTATTCCTACAGGAGAATGGGAGGTAAATAATGAATTGCTTATTTTTATATTGTCTCTTTCTATCTTTCTAATATTTACCCTTGCAGTAGTTTTGAGGGGGGTTTGATTTAATTCTAACATTTTAATTATATAATCTGTTGGCAAAAAGCTTTTCCAATATTCAACTAACCATTTTGGATGGGAGAATTTTAAGTGTATTTCTTTTGGTTCTATATATCCAATTTTTGATATTTTTCTTAAAACAGCGTTGACAAGTCCTTTGAATGACTTTTTTTCAACTAAATCCACCATTTCATTTACAATTAAATAATTTGGTTTATTTGTGAATAATATTTGAAAAGTTCCCATTCTTAAGATAGTTCGAATTGACGGAGGTATCTCTTTGTTTTTCAAAAAAGAATTTATTATCCAATCTAGATAATCTTGATATCTTAAAACGCCAAATATCAAGTTTTTAAAAAAAGCTTTCTCCTCCACATAGGAGAAAGCACTATAAAATTCAGTGGAGAATATTCCGGACTTAAACTTTTTTCTTAATAGTCTGTATGCAATGATTAAATCACTTTTCAATCTCTGTTTCCTCCTAGAAATCCTGCAATTAGCAACATTCTTAAAAGTTGTAAGAATGCCATTAGCGTACTTGCAACATAAGTCATAGCTGCTGCACCTAGTACACTTTTTACACCAGATAGTTCATTTTTTGGCATCATTAAGTTGTTTTCCAAAATCTTAACGGCCCTTCTGCTTGCGTCAAATTCTACAGGAAGAGTAATTAATGAGAATATAACCGCTAATGAGAATAAAAGAATTCCAATTCTTACCAATGCCATATTCATAAAGATAAATCCAAGTATAAATAAGATCCATGAAAGATTTGAAGAAAAGGATACAACTGGAGCAATACTATTTCTCAAAATTAATGGCACATATTTTCTTGCGTGTTGGATTGCATGACCAATTTCATGTGCAACTACTCCGAGTGCAGCTACAGAATTTGAATTGTATGTAGCATCGGATAGTCTAACAACTTTTTTTATTGGATCATAGTGATCTGTTAAATTTCCAGGAACTCTTTCTACTTTTACATTATAAATCCCTGAAGATTCCAACATAAATTTTGCAAGTTCAGCACCTGTCATATTTAGGCTAGATGGAATTCTAGAGTATTTTGAAAATCTTTCTTGAACGTACATTTGCGCAATAAGTGCTAAAAGGATACCAGGTATTAGAATTATAAAGGTTGGGTCAAAGAAAAACACCTTTTCACCTCCAATTTATTGTATAGCCCACTCCTCTAATAGTTTTTATTAAATCCGGTGAGATTTTTTTTCTTAGATAGTTTATATATACTTCAACTATATTTTCAGAACCTTCATACGAAATTCCCCAAACTGCGTTTAAAATTTCTTCTTTTGAAACTGTCCTATTTGAATTTTTAACAAGATAAAAAAGTAAATCAAACTCTGTTTTAGAAAGATTTACAGGTTTTGATTTGTGTAATACTTCTCGTTTTTGTAAGTTTATTTTTAGTTCTCCTATTTTAATTTCTTTTTCAAAAGTTATTCCTTTTCTCCTTGCAAGTGCTTTGGTTCTTGCAAACAATTCTTCAAAATCGAAAGGTTTTACTACATAATCGTCTGCACCACTTTCAAATCCTTCTAATTTATCTTTTTTTTGAGAAAGAGCTGTTAGCATTATTATACCAGCTGTTGGATCCATTTTTCTTATTTTTTTGGCAACTTCTGTACCATCTATATCTGGCAGCATAACATCCAAAATTACGACATCAGGTTTGAATTTATCATACAAAAGTATGGCATCTTCACCAAATTCACAAGTTTCAACTGTACAATTTTCGTGTTTATATTCTAATTCTAATAATCTTCTTAATTTCTCATCATCTTCAACTATTAATATCTTCATTTTTTCTAAACACCTCGTATAATAATATTCCAGCACTTACAGATACATTTAAAGATTCTACTTTATTTTTCATGGGAATTGAAATTAAATCGTCGCATTTATTTTTTACATTTTCTCTAATGCCACTTCCTTCGTTTCCCAATACTAAAGCTACGGGTTTTTTTAGATCTACTTTATGATACGCTTTTCCTTCCATTGCAGCACCATATACCCATACACCTAACTTTTTTATTTTTTCTATAAATCTTGAAAGGTTTGTTACTTGAACTATATTTGTTTTAAATATTGTTCCTACAGAAACTTTCACAACAGCTGGTGTTACCTTTACTGAGTTGTTTTTTGGTATTACTATTGCATCAACACCACTTGCAACAGAAGTCCTAATGATTGCACCAAAATTATGTGGATCTTGTATTTGATCTAGAATAACAATAAATGGGTTGGTTATTTCTTCGATTATTAATTCATCTTTATATTCAAACTTCCCAATGTCGATTACAACCCCTTGGTGTTTTTTTTCATTTGAAATCCTTTCTAGTATTTTATCATTAGCTATTGTATATGGCATGTTTCTTTGTTTGACACTTTCGATTAATTTTTCTAAATCTCTTGATTTTGAATTTGAAAAGTAAACCATTTTTACAGATACATCATTTTCCAATATTTCTTTTAGAACATTTCTACCATACACTTTCACTTTTTTGACTCCTTCCAATATTGTTCTAGTTCGTTAATTGATAGATCTTCCATTCTTCCTCCATCCTTTTCGATTAATTCTTCCATCTTTTTAAACCTATTTACAAATTTTTGTGTTGCGTTTCTTAATGAGACTTCTGGATCAACTTTTAAAAATCTTGAAAGATTTACTATTGAAAATAATAAATCACCAAATTCTTCTTCTATTTCATTTGCGTTTTTGGAGTTTTTAAGTTCTTCAAGTTCTTCGTATACTTTTTCGTATACATCTTCTATGTTATCCCAGTCAAAACCAACGTTTGCAGCGTTTTCTTGTATTCTTCTTGCAAGCGAAAGGGCAGGAAGTGATTTGTTTACTTTTCCAATTTTTGAGAAGTGTTTTTCTCCCTTTTCAAGTGCTTTTATTTTTTCCCAGCGTTCATATGAAAAATCTTTTTCGTTTCCAAAGACATGTGGATGTCTTCTAATTAATTTGTTAATCAAAGTGTTGATTATATCTTCGATTGTAAATTCTTTTTTTTCTTTTCCAATTTGTGCATGAAAGATTACTTGTAAGAGAATATCCCCTAATTCCTCAACCATATTTTTGTAATTTTGATTTTTAACTTCTTCAACAAATTCATAGGTTTCTTCGATTAAATACGGAATTAGCGATTCATGAGTCTGTTTTCTATCCCACGAACAACCATTTTCTCCCCTAAGGGTTTCCATAATTTGGAGTAATTCTTCAAACTTTTCACCTATTTTTCCCATAATTACCTCCCAAAATGTATTCAAGCCAATATCTTTTTATAAACAAAAGAGAAGGAATAGCTATTAGGATTCCTATGAATCCAAGTATATCCCCAAAAATGAGCAGAGAAATTATTAATATAAACCAATGTATGTTAAAATTCTCGCTTTGGATTTTTGGGGCAAATACCCAACTTTCCAATTGATTTGCCAATGCCAAAATTAAGATACTAATTATTATACCTTTTATACCTAATGATGAATATCCAAGCATTAACATGGGAATTGATACAATTACAACTCCTAGAAACGGTATAAAATCCGTTATAAATGAAATTACTCCAAGAAAAAACGCTCCCTTAATTTTAAAGACCCATGCAAGAATTCCAACTATAAGTCCTACAAGCATTGCAATAATTACCTGTCCACTTACAAATTTTTCAAAGTCTTTGTAAAATTTCTTTATAAAATTGTATCCTTTTTCTGGATCTTTTATGAAAAAATTTTTTACGCGTTTTTTTAAATATTCTTTTAAATTTGCAACTGCAACTGTGGTGGTTGTTATTAAAATTACCATTGTTATTAAAGATGGAGTAAAACTGATGATTTTATTAAAAATATTTAACGCGAAATTTGAAATTTGTCGATTAGAGTTGTTTATAAAATCTAGGAGCCATTTCGGAAGTGTTGTATTGTTTGGAATAGAAAGTTTGGTTAATTCTGAAAATATTTTTTTCCCTTCTAAGAAGATTATTGGAAAAAAATTTATAGAAGAGTAAAAAATCAAAGATAAGAGTAATGAGTATGAGATAACCTTTGAAAGTTTTGGATTTAACTTTCTTGAAAGATATTTTGCAGGAACGTCAAGTACAATAGAAATATAAAAACCAATTACTACTGCTCCTAAAACAAATGGTGAAATTTTTAATATGATTAGGAATATAACAAAATAAAATAAGAGTATAAAACTATCTAACATCTTTTTCACCATCTTTTTTTTTGAATTTGTTAAGAAATTTATTGATAATTGATTCTTTTTGATTTATTTTAGAGACATGTGTAAATTTATTTTGCTTATCTTTTAAAAATTTGACAAATAGGTTTAAGATTGCTCGATTAGCATCTACTTCTGGATAAAGTATTCTTCCAATACCTTCGATTGCATTTTCTAAAGTAGTGTCAATGTTAGATAAAATTTCTTTTTTTAATACAAGAGTTCTGTTTTTGACATGATACTTTTTATTCTTTGTTTCCAACATATTTGTTGATATTTTTATTTCTAATTCTACTGCTAAGTCTTTGAGTAGGTTTTCGACTATTTTTAAGTTTTCTTTTTCTACATCGGTTAGCTGATCTTTATTTATGTAAGCAAATTCAAAATTTTTTGAGTATTTTTCAAGAAAAACATTAATAGTGTTTATATTTTTTCCTAAAAAATCTTTTTCACTTTCTACTATATCTTTTATATTTTGCGAAATATAAACTGGTTTATAGCCACTTTCAATTGCCGTATCTATTAAGTAATAATATTTTACATAGTCACTCTTTGTTATAAACAAGTATTTGTTGAGGGCATTAAGCAATTTTACCGCGTGTAATTGTACATCTTTCCAGTTTATCTCATCATGTGCTTGCCCTCCATCAAGTTTTTCCAAATCTTTTGCAAGATACATTGCAATTTCCGCTTTTTCACAATTTAATAAGATAGTCTTTATCTTATGAACATACGCTGTTCTTTTAAATGGCAATTCTAATTTTTCGATTTTTTTTATAATAGTTTTTGTTGGTTTTTTTATATTATAGCTAAATAGAAAATTCTTTTCTGTGGCAACTAAAAAGCCGTTTATATAAATTTTTGAATTGTTATTTTCGTTTAGAAAGACTTCACCTTCGTTGTTTGACTCTAGTACCGTTACGTTATTTAAAAACATAGATTTTAACTTGTCGAGCGATTCATCTGGAATATTATAAAATAAAATTGTTGCATTTTCAATTACAGGAGAATCAATCTTATTATCTGCTTTTAATATTTTAAAATCGACATCTTTAAGAAATTTAGTAACTATGCGATCTGCAGAGAATAGTATTTCATTTTTGTTAAATTTAATTTTGTATTTTGAGATTATAGCAAGGTTTGCAAGTGAGAATACAAGCGACTTTTCTGTTTTGGAAAAATCAAACATAAAATCCCCCCTAGATTCAAAATAAATTATACCATAACTGTGGTATAATAAAATTACGAAGAATTATGTGGAGGTGATATTATGAGAAAATTTTTAATTACGTTATTAATTTTTACGTTTACATTGTTTGTATTTTCAAATATTCCCCTTAGTATTGGTACAATTGAAAAAAATAATGAAAAGTATTTTGTGTATGAATTAACCCCTGAATTTTCTTTTGGACCTTTAACTTTGGGAATTGGATTTACAGCTTATGCCACTGATGTAGTTTATGGAGAGCTTTATTATGGAATTCCTTCTTCTACACCGAGTACTAACATAATTAATGCATTTGTTTTAAATACTCTGGGAATAAAAACGGATAATTTTGAGTTTAGGTACGGTTTAGTTAAACCTACTACTTTGGCTTTAGGATTTAATATGAGGAAGTACATTAACAGAAATACTAGGGCATTTGATTTAAAATTTAATTTATCTAATTTTGGGCTTTATACACATATACCATACGAGATTACTAAATTTGTACCTTTTGAAGTTTTACAATCTGATAGTGTATTTTTTGGTGACTTTGTGTATAAAGCAGGATTTGTGGAATTACAAGTATATGGTATAACTGACCCTGAAGCAACGGATACTTTTGTAATTGACAATTCTACACCTGTTAAATATGCGGGTGGTGTTGCAATATACGTACCATTAGTTAATGTTGTAAAATTGGGAGTTGAATTTGCTTTACAATCAGATGAAAGCTTTTCTTCTATAGGAAATGGTGTCTTTGTAGGAGTTTATGGAGATTTTGGAGTTTTAGAACCAGTTGGTGGAGTATATTATTTTAGAAATGGCTATGTTCCATTTTTGTTTGATAGAAACTATAACTATTTAAAATCAAATCAAAGTTTAAATGGTTTAGAAAACGTTGAGGATAAATCTGGATATTTGGTAGGGATGTCAGTGGATTTGATGCCGTATGGTAATGGTGAGTTTTACGTTTATGGTGCTTTAGATGGTGTTACACCAGTTGCTGAGGGAAATGTAAGAATTATATTACCGGAAATAGCTAGCTTTCCAGGATTGTTTATTGATGGATATTATTACGATTCCACACCATTTGAGAATGGTTTCTTAGATGAAAATACAGAAGTGTATTTAAAAATTTCATATCCTATACTCGGTGAAAGTTTCGTTGCAGGGATTGTTTATAGCTGGGAAGAAAACCAATGGGCAAAGAGTTTGTTTATAGGTGGATTGACAACGTTTTAAGAAAAAGACCTCTCTGATAAATCAGAGAGGTCTTTTTTTATTTTTTGTGAAATTTAATAGAAATGGCTGTATTATCAGTGTAAAGTAAAGACCGGTAGATATACCAAGTATTAACAATAACGCTATTGATTTGAAGAGTTTTAAAGAAGAGAAAAGTAGAACAGAAAATCCCAGTATCAATCCTATACCATTTGCAAGAATTGGAGGACCGACGTTTATTATCGATTGTTTTGAAGATTTTGTTAAACTTCTGTCATTTGCAAGATGTATCGAATAGTCTATAACTAAGCCCATTAAAATACTAGAGGTTATGGATGTTGAAATATCTAGGTTAATTTTAAAAATTGCCATAAAGATAAAATTGAAAATTGTGGTAAAGCTTATTGGGATTATTACACTTAAGGTTATTTTGATTGATTTAAAAGTAATTAAAACCATGAGAAAGATTATGATACTTGCAAATAAGATAGTCTGTAATTGTGCATTTAATATACTGTTATTTATATCATGCCATATTAAAGAAGAACCGGCCACATAGAAGTTATCATAAGGTATGTATTTTTTTATTAATTTGACTACTTTGTCGACGTTGTTATAACCATCTTGAGTTAAGTAGATTAATAATCTGATCTTATTTTTATTGGCAATGTAATATTTTAAAACGGGATTTGTCTTTGAAAAATTGTATAATAGTGGTATAGGAATATTGAGTGGAAAATTGGCATTGGAGATAAGTTCAGACTTTTCAAGTTCTCTTGTAAATTTCTTTAATTTTGTATTATCAGAGGCAAGGAATACTTTTTCATTTTCTATGACCAATGATATAGGTTCTCTAAAGTTAAAAACATTTTGCATAATTTTTGTTGCTTTTCCAAGTTGCGAGTTTTCTGAAAAATACGATAACATGTCAGATTTTATTGAGATATTTTTAAGAATTAATGGGGAAAATATTATTAAAACAACAAAAGTTATTAGAGAGAAAATAGCAACTTTGTCTCCTAAGTATTTTATACCAAATTTTTCAGGTTCTTTTTTTCCGAGTGATAGAATTAATGGTGAAAGTTCAAAAATTATTATTACATTTATTGCAAGCCCTATAGAGACCAAAACACCTAGTTCCTTAAAAGATTCAATCTTTACAAAAATGAAAGATAAGAATCCAGCAGCGGTTGTTAACATTGAAAACAGAATAGGAGCTAAAATATGAGATTTTGTCTTTTTGAAATCCTTGTTTTTGTAAAAAGAATTATAATAGTGTAAACCATACCCGGAACCTATTATTAAAAGAAATGAAAAAATCATTACGGTTAACGTATTTAAAGGTCTTCCCGTGAGGAAGAGCATAGCAATTGTTATTAACGTAGAAAGTATGGGAGATAAAAGTATAAATAGTGAAGATTTAAATGATTTTGTTTGGTAGTAAAAAAACAATAGTATTAAAGAGAACATTATAACAGGATAGAAATACATTTGTTTTAGTAATTCTTTAAAGAGATAGCTATCAATAACTGGTTCCCCAAATAAATAAAAGTTTTTAAAGTAATTTGTTACTATGTTTTCAATTTTTGAGATATCTTTTCTTGAATCTACATTTGGTCTGAAAATTACGTTAATTATGCAGTATTTTCCATCTTTGCTTATTAAATTTTGTGCCATTTTGTCTTTTAGAATATCTTTTTGTAGAGTGTTATTTTTTACATAGTTTTGTGATAAAAAATTTGCTTTTGGAATATTTGTAGGACTTAAGATTGTAGTTATGTTTTTCATTTTTAAGAGAGCTTTTTCTAACTTTATTAATTTTGTTGTTTGTTCACTGTTAAAAAATGTTTTTTCAGAATAAAGTATAACAAAGATTGTGTTGCCATCGTTAAAGTCTTTGCCAAGTCTTATAAAATTTTTAATGTTTACATTGTTTATTTCTTCTATATTTTGTCCATGTTTAAAACCAGGAAGAAATACTTCTGGACCTGTATATACCTTTCCTTTAGAGATTATTATTAAGATAGATAGTAAAATAACGATAGAAAAAATTATAAGTTTTTTCATAATTTATCACCTTCAAATTTTTCCGCTTCAACAGCAGCATTAATTAAAATATCATGAAATTTTTTCCATTCATTTATGACTTTTTGTTTTTTTAGATGTTGGACACATTTTTCATTTTCCTTTGGTTCTAAAAGTAAACATCCACTGGGGCGTTTTTCTTTTGTAAGTTTACATCCTCTTTCCGTTAAAAAAGTGCATTCGCCTGATATGGAATGATCAAAAACTTGAAATTCTTTTCCTTTTATAGAAGGCCTTACAAAATATTCATCTTTTTTCTCCCAATCTATGCACCAATTTCCGGATTTGAAAGCATCGATTAGATTTTTGTAAATTTCTTCTTTTGTATTACCAAAATCATTTGGAAGGGTAAGTCCTGGATAATTCTTGCAACATTTACCTTTGCATTTACTACAAATTTCAAAATTAATATACATCTCTTTCACCTTCTATCATTATTTTATAATCGTCAAAGAGAGGTCTTGCACCTTTTATTTTTAGATTATTATTTTTAACGTAGAGGTATTCATTGGTGTTTCCTTTTTCTAAAAAGTTTTTTGGTGGGAGATTGTTTACACTGTAAGTTACTTTTCTATAACCTGGAATTATTTTTAATTCTCTATCATATATCAACGTGTAAATTCCATCGGGAATATTTATTTTAATTGTAGAAATACCATCACTTGCATATCCGGCGATTGATTTAACATTAATTGCTAATTTTTGATCCCTTGAAAAAGCTATTGAAAGCGGGGCAAGTTGGTTTTCTAATTCGTTATCTGTAAATGGTTTTGAAATACAAAATCCCAAAGTATTGTATTCCATATCGCAGCGTTCCCATGCTTTTTCTTCTTTTATTTCTTCACTAATCTTTTTACCAAATAGTTTATTAGATAATTCCAAAATTTTTTCATTTATTCCATTCCTAATTTCTTTTAATTTAAATAAAAGTTCCCTTCTATTATTTGAAAGATAATCAAAACTTCCAACTTTGATTAAGGATTCAATTACCGAGTAATTTAAATTTGGATTTTTTTGAATAAACTCTTCTAAGGAATTGTATGGAGAGTTTTCAAGTATTTTTCTTTCAAGATTTTCGTTTATACCTTTTATTAAAAATAGAGGGATATAAAAAGTATTTTCATCTTTTCTATTTTCGATATTAGGGGAAGAAATTTTGAATCCCCTTGATTGAATTTCAAAAATTATCTTTTCTATTTTTGAAGTATCGTATTTTAAAAATATTGTATAAAATTCTTTTGGATAGTGTTTTTTGAAATATGAAAGATAATACGATATATGAGAATATGCAACGGCGTGAGATTTGTTAAATGCATATTCTGAAAATTCTAAAATAATTTCAACTAATTCGTTTACTTCATTTTCGGAGAATTTTTTTAGAAGGTTATTTCTAAATTTTTCCATTAAAGGTTTCATTATGTTTTTATCTTTTTTTGAAACTGCTTTTCTCAAAATATCTGCTTCTTCGTCGGAAAATTCCGCGTAGTTTTTTGCAATTTTCATTATTTGTTCTTGAAATATCAATATTCCATATGTTTCATCAAGTATATCTAATTTGCCTTTTTGATTTTTCCATTTGGCACTTGCCAATTTTTTATCTAGATTAGATTTTAAAGGTCCGGGCCTGTTAAGGGAAATAACTATTGAAAGTTCGTTTATGGATTTTGGTTTAATCAATCTAATAATTTTTTTTGCGATATTACTTTCAAGTTGAAAAATTCCGTTGGTATAGCCTTTAGATATGAATTTGAACGTTTCACTATCCAATTTTGGCTTTCCAAGTACATTTTCAAGTTCAGAAAGAATTGTCAAAGTTTTTAAGCCTAGAATATCAAATTTTATATATCCAATTTTTTGTAAAGAGTCCATATCCCATTCAATTATATTATCTTTTATTGGAAGTTTTAAAGGTGATGTAGATATAATTATGCCTGCAGCGTGAATACTTTTATGAATAGGTAACCCCAAAAGATCATTTAGTTCTAAATAAGATACATTGGTTTCGAATGCAATTTTTTTTAGTGTTTTTAATCCGATATTAGAGAATGTACTTATGTGGTACACATATTTGAATTCTTCTTTAAGTAGTTCTATAAGTTTTTTCCGTTTTTCATCTTCAACATCTAAATCTATATCCGGTGGTTCTTTTCTTCCTATGTTTAGAAATCTTTCAAATAACAGATTGTATTTTAGAGGGTCAATTTTTGTTATTCCGAGCATGTACGACAGCAAAGAGCCTACAGCACTTCCCCTTCCAGGACCAATTTTAATGTTATTTTTTTTTGCAATATTTGTTATTTTGTGGACTGTGTAGAAGTAATCTAAGAAATTTTTGGCTTTTATGATTTCTAACTCATATTTTAACCTTTCTTTATATGCGGGATTGTTGATTTTTTCCAGGTTTATAAAATTTGATGGTGCTTTTGGAAGTGTTTGAAAAGATGTAATTTTATAATCTGAAACATCTAAATTGCAATAAATTTTTTTTAATACACCTTTTTCAACGGGTGAGATACCCAAGAATTTAGAAAATGTTTCATAGACCTTTCTTTTTCCGGGCAAGTAATATGCAAAGTAAACTTGATCTTTATCTATGTAATTAAGATCTAATTTTTGAAAAGAATTGTTGGAATATGCATTAAATAACGAATACAACTCATCCGTGTTTTTCGCATAAAATACCTTGTCATTGTATGGATATGCAATTATAGGTTTAATGTGGTATTTTTTGCAAGTTTCTATAAATTTTACAGTTGCATGAAAGTTATTATCACACAATACCAAAACCTTTGCCTCTTGACTTGAAGCATATCTTACAGTGTCTTCAATTTTCAGGATAGATCCTTTAAAAGAATAAGGAGAAACTATTGCGGTGATCATTTTCCCCTTAATTGGCTGCTCAGATTTTCAAGATCAGGATTTTTGAAAATACCATATCCCATTATTAAAATATTCGCACCAGCGGATACTACAACATCGGCATTTGAGGAATTTACCCCACCATCTACTGCAATTGAATAGTTCATTCCGTATTTTTGTTTCCAGTTGTTTAGAGTTTTAATTTTTTCAATAGATTTTGCTATAAATTTTTGACCGGAAAACCCTGGGTTTACACTCATTACCAGTACGCCATCCACATAAGGAATAACTTCTTCTATTAATACAAGGGGAGTTCCTGGATTTAGTGTGACAAAGGCCTCTATGTTATTTTCTTTTATTTTTGTAATTGCCCTATGGATGTGTACAGTGCTTTCAATGTGGACTGTGATTCTTTGAATATCGAAATCTAATAGTTTATCAATGTGAAATTCTGGATTTGTAACCATTAAATGTACGTCTATGGGTAAATTCGTAATATTTTTAACTGCTTTGATCAATGGAAAACCAAAGGTTAAATTTGGAACAAAATGACCGTCCATAACGTCTATATGGAGTTCGTCAATGTAATTTTCCACTCTTTTTATTTCAGACTTCAAATTTGAAAAATCTGCCGCAAGGATTGAACCACTTAATTTAGTCATTTTTCATTCCCCCTAACAAATTTATGTTATAATAATTATAACATGAGGAGGTGGAAATAGTGAAGGAAAAAATTTTGCAAACAGTTGAATATATTAGAGCAAAAGTTGATTTTAAACCGGATATAGGATTAATTTTAGGATCCGGTCTTGGTTTTTTAGCGGATAAAATAGAAGATTCAAATGAAATAGCATATGAAGAAATTCCGAATTTTCCACATTCTACGGTTGCAGGTCATGAAGGAAAATTGGTTTTTGGTAAATTATCCGGGAAACGTGTAGTTGTACTAAAGGGAAGGTTCCATTTGTATGAAGGATGGTCTCCTGAAGTGATAAAATTTGTGATTTATGTTTTAAACAAATTAGGTGTAAAAAAATTAATAATTACAAACGCAGCAGGAGGAATAAATAAGTTATTAAAACCTGGAGATATTGTTTTGGTAAAAGATATTATTAATTTCCAATTTAAAAATCCGTTGCGTGGTCCAAATTACGAAGAGTTTGGACCGAGATTTCCAGATATGTCGACTATTTTAGATAAAGAATGGACTGAAAGGTTAAAAGAAAGTTTTGATTTACCACAAAGAGTTTATATGGCCGTTTTAGGCCCAAGCTATGAAACACCCGCCGAGATAAGGGCGTTTAGAAAATTAGGGGCTGATGTAGTGGGAATGTCAACGGTTCCTGAAATAATTGCTGCAAAGCACTGTGGAATAGATTGTCTTGTGTTGTCTTGTGTAACAAATATGGCAGCAGGTGTTTTGGATCAGCCATTATCACATAAAGAAGTTGTAGAAGTTGCAAATAGAGTAAAAGATAAATTCTCAAAAATAGTTTTAAAGTCTTTGGAGGTGGCTTGATTGGTTGCAAATGAGTTTTTGAATATTGTTGGAACCTTAAATGAAACAAAAAAAATAGTTGTAATTGGTCATATAATGCCAGATGGTGATGATATAAGCTCAGTGTTATCTCTTTCATTAGGGCTAAAAAAATTAGGGAAAGAAATTCTATCTTCAATTGATTGGAAAATTCCAGGTTATTTTCACGAGATTGATGAAGTAAAACATATTAGAAATTATGATGAAATAGATGTATATGGGTTTAATCCAGATGTTATAGTAGTAGTTGATGCCTCTAGTCCAGATAGAGTTGGAAGATTTTCAGAAGTGTTAAAAGATTTTAAAGTCATAGTTATTGATCATCATGCTACTAACACTTATTTTGGAGATATAAATTGGGTGGATCCTACTTTTGGAGCTACAGCCCAAATGGTTTTAAGGATTAACAAAGAACTTCAAGTTGAATATGATGAAAGACTTGCATTAGTAAATTTAATGGGAATAGAAACTGATACGGGATTTTTTAAATATTCAAATGCAGATGAAAGAGTTTTTAATGATGCGGCATATTTGATCTCACTAGGTGCAAGACCAGATGTTATTGCAAGAATGATATTGGAAAACAAAAGGCTTGAACAGTTTAAATTATTATCTAGAATGATTGATAATTTAAAATTAGAATGTGATGGGAAAATTGCATATTCATTTTTATCAAAAGAAGATTATGAAGAGTTTAATTGTACAGATGAAGATAGTGGAGGATTTGTAAGCGAGATTAGAGCTATTAAAGGAGTAGAAATTGCCATATTTTTCTATGAATATGTAAAGGGAGAAGTTCATATAAGTTTTCGGTCGAAAGAGTGGTTTGATGTAAGCAAGATTGCGTTTTCTCTGGGGGGAGGAGGCCATCCAAGGGCGGCTGGTGTGACCATAAATGGGAATATAGAAGATATAATTAAGGAGGTAATTAAGTTAACTAAGGCTACTTTTTCAGCGCAAAGGTAGCCAAGTAAGTTTCAAGGGGGAAATATATGAAAATTTTAAAATTTTTTAGGAAGACTTATAATGGAGAGGAATATATCATTGAAGAAGAAGGAAATATAAAAAGAATGAAAGTTATAGACAAAGATTTAGTTGGAAATTTTATGGAATTTTCCAACTATTTGAGTTTGTTAAATTATGTAATGGGTTTTTTAAAGCCTGAAAGATACGAAATAGAAAATGAAAAGGTAGTTTTGTATTTTGCATATAACAACGAGCAACCTGTTGAAATTGAAAAACTCTCTTTAAGCTCTAAGAGAGCACTTTTTTTGATTTTGCTAAATTTGCTTCAAGAAATTTATCATGTACCAAATTTATTTTTTCCAATTTTTTCTGTTGACGATATTTTGTTACAGGAAAATACTTTTGTTGTACAGCCACCAATTTGGTTATCCAGAAACATGGTTCCTGAGATAAAAGATAGAGTTTTTGTTGCGCCTGAATTTTTGAAAAAACAGCAAATTGTTGAAAAATCTACGGTTTACGTTATTGGAAAATTTTTAGAAAAACTAAACTTGGAAAATGACGAGATAAATAAAGTAATAAAAGAAATGGTAAGAGAGGATGTTACCAAAAGAAATTTTCATTTTGGAATGCCAAGTGTTTATAAGAGTTTTTTGGAAATGAATTTTGTTGTTCCTACTATCCAAAGACCTGAACTTGATATTATTTTAAAAGTTGTAGATTATCCTGAAAGATTTATTGGAGTTGTAGGAGAACAAAGAATGGGTAAAACCACCTTAATTAATATATTGCAAGACAGGTTTATGGTAGAAGGGAAAAATGTTATCCGTGCAAATAGTATTAAACAATTTGCATTGCAACTTTTACAATTGGCAGCAGATAAAGGTTCAGAAAATGTACTGAGTGAGATCAGTGATATTATAAAAAATGGCGGGAAAGTAGATACGCTTGTACCTTTAGTTGGAAGTGTAATGGAGGAATTTGATCAGATTATAATATTAGTTGATGATTATCAAGAAAAATTCGATAATTTTAAAGTTTTTTTGAAAGAATTATCTAAGTTGAGTTTTTCTGGAAATCATAAGATTATAGCTTTTTCAACGGAAGAATTTGAGGATTTTGAAAAAGTAATAACGTTGAATCCTTTTAGTGTAGAAAAGGTAAGAGAATTAGTGGAAAAATCATTTGGTAAAATTGAGAAATTAGATATTTTGGTTGATTTTTTGCATAAGGTAAGTAGTGGACTTCCTGGAATCTTAGTTGAAGTTTTGGGTTCCCTTGTTGAGAAAAAAATATTAAGAAAAGATATAGAAAAAAATTGTTGGATTTGCGATTTTGAAAGACTAGAAAATTTTAGTTTTGAAAATATTTTTGATGTTCTATCTACGCTAAATGCAGAAGATGTATATTCTTTGAGGTGTTTATCTGTTTTGGGACAGAAGTTTACTGTAGAAGAAATAAAATTACTTGAAAAAATATTAAATAAAGATTTTTCAAAAATTATAGAGTTATCTGAAAAAAGGGGAATTTTATATAGAGAGTATTCTATTTGGAGATTTACACTGAAACAATATTGGCAGAAGTTATATTCTCAAGCGGAAAGAAAAAAAGAAATTCATCAAAAACTTATCTGTGAGTATTTGAAGTTTGATTTTTTTGGAGTTTACCAAAAAGTAGCGTGGCATTTTAAAATGTTAGGAGAGGAAAGAAAAGCCGTAATTTTTTACTTAAAAGCAATAAGAAGGGGACTTGAAAAATACTATTCACCTAATATATTACTTAAAATTATTTCTGAAGCGGAAGATCTTGCCCCTGGAAAGGTTTTGTATTCGTTGATTAGATTTAAAATAGAAGTATATTACCGTACATTTAAAAAGATTAACTTTGAAGTTTCAGATAAGGAAATCTTTTTGTATTGGAGGATGGTTTCAAAATTTGTTAATCAAAAAAATAGAGAAGTTGTGGAATTTTTTGAGGAAAATAAAGAAAAATTACAAGGATTTGGAAAGATAGGGACTTATAGGAGGATATTGTTATATTATTCGGCACTTTATAATTTAGGATTATACGATAGAATAGATATTTCCGTTTTAAAAGAAATCTCATCAATTAAAGATGTAGATTCGAAATTTGTCGTGGATTTAAAAATAAGGGCTCTTATTTTATTGGGAAATCTCTTATCTAGTAGAGATAAGCTTTCTTCGGATTATTTTTATAATACAGCAGAGATGATAGCAAAAGAAAAGGAATTATACCACTTTTTACCCACTATATATAACAATAAATCGTTTAACATTGGTAATTTTGTCATATTAAGACAATTGCTTGATAAGTCTATTTATTATGCAGAAAAGGTTGGACTGACTAATCTTTCTATAGTTTCCAAGATAAATAAGATTTATACAATGCTATATATAGGAAATATTAGAGAGTTTTTTATGGAACTTTCAAAATTAAGGAAGATAATTAAATTAAAAAATATGGATTATGAACTTGCTGAGACTTATAAATTGGAAGTGTTATATCATATCTACAATAGAGAATTTGAAGAAGGGTACAAAGATTTGATGATAATAAATAAGATTTCACAAAAGTTTGAAATTAGTGATTCTTATCTTAAATCTTTGTTTATGTTATATATTTTTACTGGAAAAGTTGAACTTGCAAGAGCACTATACGAAGAACATAAAAATGAAAAGTCATTTTTGGAATGGGGATTTAACTATTTTGTTAAATTAAGTCTTGCAGAAGATGAAGATAAATTTAAAAGAGTTTGGAATGAGTATAAAGATTCAGACGTGTTTTTGTGGAGGGAGGAAATTTTCTCATTATTTGGCGAGAAAATAGCCAAAGTTGATCCTGAAGGTTTCTTTGAACAATTGAGATTTTTTGAAAAAGATTATGCAAGTCAAGATTTGAAGTTGTCATTGGCGCTTTTGTATGAAGGATTTGCCAAATATTACAAGGTTTTAGGAAAGAGTTATAGGTATAGCCTGTATATTTCAAAAGCATATTCATTGTATAGAGAAATTGGGTTGGAGAATTACGTGAGAATTTTGGAGAAAAACGAAAGTGCAGGTATAAATTCTTATTTTAAGAAGGGGCAAAATATTTCCGATATGCTTCAAAAACAAAATATTTCTAAGGGATTGAAAGATTACTTTTTAAAATCTAATTTTGCATTGGAAGTTTTAGAAGAACTAAAGGCTATAGAAGAAATAGAAGAACCGCAAAATATCATAAATTATTTTGCAAGTAAAATTATTCAAATATTGCCTGTTAATGAAGTTGCTATTTATGTTGAAGATAAGCAAATTGAAGAAAAGTTTGAATTTTCTAACGCAGATGATATATTGAAAGAAGATTCTATAGAAAAATCACCACTGAGAATTAGAATTTCAGATAAGATTGATAAATACTTAGAATATTATATATACATTTCAAATAAAAATTTGAGGATTAGTGACGAGGAATTATTATATATCTTAGATTTATTAAAGATTGTAGAATATGGTTTTGTTACTGCACTTAAGTCATCTATATTAAGAATTAGAAGTCTTTTAGATCCTTTGACAAAATTGTATACAAGATATTACTTTGCAGAAAAGATAGAACAATATTTTATAAGGGCCAAAAAATTTAGAGAAAAAATGTCGATAATAATGTGTGATTTGGATTACTTCAAACAGATAAATGATAAATATGGACATTTAGTAGGGGATAGAGTTCTAAAGGAAGTGGCTCATATCTTAAAAGGTGGGTTACGACATAAAAATGATATAGTTGGAAGATATGGTGGTGAAGAATTTATAATTTTGCTTTCAAATACTTCTTCCAAAGAGGCTGAACAAATTGCAGAGAGATTGAGAAGTGAAATTGAATTGATTGATAAATTTCCATTTAAAATAACGATGAGTTTTGGGGTAGCGTGCTATCCTGAAGTGGAAGTAAATACTTCCGACGAGCTTGTTGGTTATGCCGATGATGCATTGTATAAGGCAAAAGATTTAGGAAGAAATAGGGTGGTAGTATTTGAAGTATTTAAAGAAAATAATTAATATATTATTGGAATTGGGAAATGATGTATATACCAATGAAAAATTAAAATGCCATGTAAGTTTTAGAATAGGTGGGCCAGTTAGGTTATTTGTAGTTCCCTATTCATTGGAATCATTTGTTAAAACAGTAGAACTATTTAAAGGTAATGTTAGAATTCTTGGAAATGGTACTAATGTTTTACCCAAAGATGAGTTTATGGATTATAACGTTCTTTCTACAGAAAATTTGACGGGGATTATTTTTGAAAAAGATTTGCTGGTATGTGAAAGTGGTTTGAATTTAAAGAGATTGTGTCTTTATGCATTACAACATGGTTTTTCTGGATTTGAAAAAGCATATGGGATACCGGGAAGTGTTGGTGGAGCTGTATATATGAATGCAGGAGCTTTTGGTTGGGAAACAGCAAATTTGGTTGAATTTGTCGATGTATATGATGGAAATAAGATCAGAAGATTAAGTAAATCAGAATTGGATTTTTCATACAGAAATAGTATTTTCAAAAAAAACAAAGGATTATTTATTTTGAGAGTGGGATTTAAAATATTTGAAGGAGATAAGCAAAAAATATTTTTGGAAATGAACAATATTATAAAAAAAAGAGTTGAAAAGCAACCATTAGAGTTCCCAAGCGCAGGTAGTGTATTTAAAAGACCAAAGGAGAACTTTTATGTTGGTAGCGCTATAGAAAAAATTGGATTGAAAGGTTTTAAGATAGGAGGAGCTATGATATCTGAGAAACATGCAGGGTTTATAATAAATTACAACAATGCAACATCAAAAGATGTAAAAGATATTATTAATCACGTAAAAAATAAAGTTTATGAAGCATATAAAGTTAATTTGGAAACTGAAATAGAAATTTGGTAAAGGAGGAAAAGTTATGAAAAATCTTTGGAAATTGAGGGATATTAACGAGGTAGAAAGTTTTGGAAAAAGTTATAGAGAATTTATAGATACTGCTGTAACCGAAAGACTTGCGGTGGAATTTTTTGAAAAAATGCTTCTTAAAAATGGATTTATACCATTGGAAAAATATACTGGAAATGAAGAAAAAATATACTATATCAATGCAAACAAGTCTTTGGTTGCCGCAAGAATTGTCGGTGAACCAAGGGATGGATTTAACATTATAGCTGCTCATATTGATGCGCCGCGTTTTGATCTTAAACCTAATCCATTATTTGAGGACGAATCTATTGCAATGTTAAAGACACATTACTATGGAGGAGTAAAGCTTTACCAATGGTACAATATTCCTTTAGCACTTGTTGGAGTGGTTTATAAATTAGATGGTACAAAAATTGATATAAATATAGGTTTAAGTGAAGAAGATCCTGTGTTTTTATTTGCTGACTTATTACCACATTTAGATAAGGAAGATAAAAAAGTAAGTGAAAAATTTCAGGGAGAAAAAATGAATTTAATCGTTGGATCTATTCCTTTAGATGGTTCTGAGAAAGATGCAATAAAGAAAAATATATTAAAGATTTTAAAGGAAAAGTACGATATTGAGGAAGAAGATTTTGTAAGCGCTGATATTGAAGTTGTTCCTGCAATTAAGTCAAGAGAAGTGGGATTTGATAGAAGTATGATTGCGGCATATGGGCAAGATGATAGAATTTGTTCATATCAAGCTATTATGGCATTGATTGACGCAAAAAAATTGGAAAAATCTGCAGCGGTTATTTTATTTGATAGGGAAGAAATTGGAAGTGAGGGTAATGCAGGTGCCAAAGCAAGGTTTTACAAGAAATTTTTTAGAAGTATTTTAAAAGCCAAGGGAGAAAGCGATGTAGAATTTGCATTAGATGAATTATTTGAAAATTCTTTTGTTGTTTCTGCAGATGTTGCCGCATTAATAAATCCCAACTTTAAAGACGTACATGATAAATTCAACGCTCCAAAGATTGGGAATGGAGTTGTTGTAGTAAAGTATACTGGAGTACGCGGTAAAGCTGGTGCAAGTGAAGCACATGCGGAAACATTGTTGCACGTAAGAAGAGTATTAAACAGTGCAAAAATAAGGTGGCAAGTTGGAACTTTGGGAAGAATTGGAGTAGGTGGTGGAGGAACAGTTGCAAAATTTTTGGCTCAAGAAGGTTTTAATGTTATTGATATGGGTCCAGGATTATTAAGTATGCATTCACCGTATGAAATTGTGTCAAAGATTGATTTATTTGAAACATATCTAGCGTACAAAGAATTAGTTTCAAAGAGGTGAAATTGTGTCGAAAAATGTTGAAAATCTTTTGAGGGAGATTTGTTTTAGAATTAAAATAAAAGGAAGAGAAGTATTAAAGGATTTTCCTATAACTCCTGCGCAATTTGATTTGATGCAAAAGCTTTATTTTACCGGTGAAAAAACAATGACAGATTTAAGTAAAATGTTAGGAATAGCTAAAAGTACAACTACAGGTTTAGTCTCAAGATTGGAAGCTGAAGGTTTTGCAGAAAGAAAGAGAAAAAATGATGATAAAAGGGTTATTACTGTGGACTTAACAGAAAAAGGTAAAGCGGTAATTGATAAGGTTATTTTAAAAAGGATAGAATTTGTGGAAAAAGTAATAGAGGATTTTGATGATAAGTCCAAGAAACAGCTTATTGTTCTTTTGGTGAAATTGAATGAATCAATGAAAGATTACGGGTGATAGTTATGAGAAAAACTTTTGTTATTTTGATTTTACTTTTTACAAGTATGTTTTTTTCTGAGTTGGTAATTATAACTGAGCCAAGCGCAATGGTGTATTGGAATGATAAATTAATTGATGTTGTTCCGTTAAATGGTGTTTTAAAGATTTCCAATTTGACGTATCCAGGAAAATTAAAGATTGTTAAACCCGGTTATTCAATATATGAAACACTGGTTTCAACAGAAAGCACTTTAAATGTTTCATTATCATTGCCTTCTTACGTTGAAATAACCACAGATCCTGAAAATGTCAAGGTTTATATCAACGGTAAATTTTACGGTTTATCACCTTCTGTTTTTGAAGTTCCGGCTGGTTTTTTGGAAATTCACTTGGAAAAGGAAGGGTTTATTTCGAAAACTTTAAATTTGCATGTGGGAGCTTCAAAAATTGAGAAAATAAACGTAAAACTTAAAAGATTTGTCAAATTGAGGATTAATGCTTCTGAAAAGTTAAATGTGATTTTTAATGGAAAATATTTAACTATTCCTACAGAATTGGAAATTTTACCTGGAAAATATGTTTTAGAATTACTAGATCCCGAATTTGTTAAATTGAAACAAGAAATAGATGTTCCAAATGCAGAAGAATATGAGTTTAACGTAGATGAGACGAAATTTTCCAAGCTTTACGTTTATGGTTTTCCAGAAAATGCCGAAATTATTTTTAACAGCATTTCAAAGGTAAGCCCAGCAAATTTTAAAGTAATGCCAGGAGATTATGAAATTACAATTAGAAGCGAAGGTTATAAGGAGTTAAAAAAGAAAATAAATTTAAAGTCTGGAAATAATACTTATGTTTATAATTTAAAGAGAAATGTAATTTCAAAAATAAACGAAAATTTATTGGTATTTCTTGACGGTATAAAAGCATCTAATCTTTTTGTTGCAAAAAGGTTGTATTTTACAAAGATAGTAGGAAAAAACAGGGAGTGGTATGGTTTTACAGATGGATCTATTGAAAAGATGCCAGAAAGTTATAGTATAATTTTAGGTAGAGAGGGTGCAGTAGAATATAAGGGGATAAGGTATAACTCTCCAGCGATTATAAATGCAAGATTTGGTGAGATTTTAACCTTTATTTCAGATGATGATTCTACAAATTTTACAGTTGTAAATAACTTGATTATTGATGATGAAGAACATTGTGTAGTAAATGTCTATTCTAAGGATAAATTAGATGTTTATGTTGATGATAAGTTTATTGGTAGAACTCCCATTTATTTTTTGGTTTTGCCAAAGGGGATGCATAAGTTTAGATTTCAAAAAGAAGGTATTATTGTGTCTGAAAATAAAGTGATAATTCAAAATGGCATATTAAATGAGGTGTTTGGAGGGGATTAAATGAAAAAATTAGTATTAGGTTTAATATTATTTCTCAGTATAGCGTTTTCTGCTGAGATAACTATAACGGATTTGTCTCCAATTGTGCCAGAATATTCTGCAGTTGAATTTTTGGTTAGAAACCAAATAATGGAATTAGATATTAATGGTAATTTTAAACCTTCATTGCTTATTACAAGACTTGATATTGCAAAAATATTGTATACCGTTATACAAAAATACAGTTTGGATAAGTTATCTGAATTAGAAAATGTTCTTTTAAATATTAACGAAGATTTAAAAACATATAAAGCAGCTTTAAATGGAGTAGATAAAAGGATGTCGCTACTTGAAGATTCTTTTTCCAAAACAAAGATGAGGTTTGAAGAGATAGAACGTTTTGTAAAAAAAGCATCTGAAACTGTTTTATCCGAAGGAGCAATTGAAAAAATTTATGAAAAGTTAAATAATTTAGATAAAGAATATGCAAAAAAGGAAGATTTAAACACACTTTCTGCACAAATTTCTATGATATCTGAAATATTCAATACTCAGATAAAAAAGTTTGATGAAAAAATTGCGTCTATTGAAAAAATTGGAGAACTTGAAAAAAAAGTAAATATTTTGAATACCGAACTAGATGAGTTAAAGACTAATTTTTTAGAAGAACAGGCGAGAAATTTGGCAAAGTTTTCAAAATTAAACGAGCAATTGGGGAATATACCTTCTGATGTAACTAATTTGAATCTAATGGTTTCGCAGCTTTCAAAAAAAATAACGGCTATTGAAGATTTGTATAATAAATTAGGAGATTTAAAACCTAGTGATTTTGAAAAACTATCTAAGATTTCGGAAATGGAAACAAAAATTAATGAATTATACACTATGTTATCTGATTTAAAGTCTTTTTCTGGTGATTTGGATACTTTAAGACAAAGGTTGGAAGGTATAGATATTTTAACGGTTAGAAATGTGGTAAATAAATTTGGGATTATTGAAAATAGGTACCAACAATTGGAAGTAAGGATACAAAATTTGGAGGATTCTTTCGGGAAATTTGATGTATATGATCAGAAAATCAAAGAATTTGAGGCGAAATTATCTGAAATAGAAAATAAAAAGATTGCTTTAGACAATATTTCAAAGATTTCCAATGATGTGGAAGACTTAAAAAAATACAAAGGTGAATCTGAAAAAGTTTTAAACGTAATGACGGATAAGATCCTAGAAGCGGAAAATAAAATTAATACTCTTCAAATTGTTTCCATTGTTTCTGTGGTTATTTCCGTTTTATCATTGGTAGTGGTATTTACAAAGTAAGAGGGGGGGATTTATGTTAATAAATGTGAAGATTTCTGAAGATAAAATGAGTGCTAGTGTTATACTTGAAGAAACTTCAGATAATGAAAAAGTTAATCAAAAAGATATAATGGATGCATTAAAGGAAAATGGGGTAGTTTTTGGAATTGATACTGATGTAATAAATAGAATATGTGAAAATCCAGAATTTAATGTACCTATAAAAGTTGCCTTTGGAAAACCAGCTGGTATTGGATTAGATGGAAGTATAGAATTTGTAGATTTCGAAAAAGGTGTGGAAAATAAAAGTGATAAAGTGGATTTTAGGGAGTTTCCAACACACAGAAGGATTATTGTTAAGAAGGGGCAAAAAATAGCTTCAATTTTCCCACCTACTAAAGGGGAAGATGGAATAAATGTTTTAGGAGAACCTGTTTTGGGAAAAAATGGAAAAGAAATTGAGCTTAAGTTAGGGAAAAATGTTGAAAAAATTGATGATGAAATATATGCAAAAGTTGATGGGATTTTAAAAGTAGACAATGATACGAATTTTATAGATGTTGAAGAGACTTTGGAAATAGATGGTAATGTGGATTATTCCGTTGGAAATATTGATTTTCCCGGAACTGTTATAGTTAAAGGAGATGTTAAATCAGGATTTGTTGTAAGGGCAAAAGGAGATATTGAAGTTGGAGGATTAATCGAAGCAGCTACTGTAATTTCGTTAGAAGGGAATATTACTGCGACAGGTATTAAAGGACGTGAAAAAGGTATTGTAAAATGTAAAGGTACTTTGAAGATAAAATTTGCGGAAAATGCCACTATTGAAGCTGGAGTGGTTGTCTTTAATGAACAATTGAGTAATTGTAAAGTGAAAGCCAGAAAATCGATTACTTCAGAAAATGGAAAAGGGGTAATAGTTGGAGGAGATTATGTAGCTGAATTTGAAATTGTAGTTGAAGAAGCAGGTTCAGAAATTGCAACTCCTACACATCTTGAGGTGGGAATTTTACCTGAACTTATCGAAGAAAGAAATTTATTAAAAACTCAAATAATGCTTGATAAACAAAATGCAGAAAAATTATTGCAAATATTAAAGCAGTATAAAATACTAAAGGAAAAAGGTGTAAAAATACCTGAAGATAAAAAGAAATTATTTTTGAAGACCTCTAATACTTTGATGGTAATCAAAGAGCAACTTGAAAAAAACACAAAAAGGTTTCATGAAATAGAAGAAAAAATAAACAAAACTAAGGTAAATGCTAGGATAGTTATAAAAAGGATTGTACATCCAGGTGTAGAAGTTTCTATACAAGGAATAAAGTATTATATTAATAAAGGAATGCCTAAGGTTATTTTGAAACTTTCAGAAGGAAAAGTGGTTGTAGGAGGTTATAGTGAATGATAAAAGTTAGACCGCAATTTAGAAACCAGATTTGGGGAAATAAAAAGATAAATGAGATCTTTGGAATAAAAGAAGGAAAAATTGGTGAAATTTGGTTAGTTTCCGGGCATCCACTTTTTACAACGTTAGTAGATGGAAAAGATATTAATGAGATTTCAGAGAGTTTGTGTGGAGAAAGATTTGAAAGATTCCCACTTTTGGTAAAACTTATTTCCACTTCTGATTGGCTTTCTCTTCAAGTTCATCCCGACGATGAATATGCAAAGATTGTGGAAAATGAACCTTGGGGAAAAAATGAAGCGTGGTATTTTTTAAGTGATGGAGAAATAGCAATTTGTGAAGAACCATCACTTATACCAAGAGCCGTAAAAGAAGGAAATTGGCAGGGCATTTTAAAAATTTTAAAAGTAAAAAAAGGGACTTTTGTTAATATCCCAGCAGGGATAATCCATGCACTTGGTCCCAACTCAACGGTGATTGAAGTTCAACAATCATCAGACCTTACATATAGAATATACGATTGGGGTAGACCTAGAGAGACACACTTAAAAAAAGCTTTAGAAGTTGCAAAATCTGTTAAATTTAAAGATTTATTTTTTGATAGGATTGATACAAAATATTTTAAAATGGATGTAGTTAAGAATTGTAAAATAGATGGGTTTAGTATAGTTGTGCCAGAAAAAATAGATAAAAACTTCGGAGCCTCAATAATTCCAAGAGGCTCCAAAGAAGATATATATGATTCTATAGTAATCAGACTTGGTGAATTCTTTTTGAATTCATAAATATTTTAGAGCCTTTTTCTACTCCTATGTAATCGGATATAACTTGGCATTTTGCAACGAGGGCAAAATAAAGGTTTTTTCTGGAAACTTCAGACAAACCTTCAAAATTTCCTTGTCCTTTTGCAATTACAATATCGTGCATGAAAAATGCTTCCCTAAACAATTGTGAGGATTTTTCTAGACAAGTTCCTGCTGTTTTTAATTCGGTATTTATTAATGTAGCAAACTTATTTAACCCAATGGCATAACCGTCCTCGACAGTTGCGTCGTTAATAATAGGATGTCCTTTTAGCGCAACTGATATGTTTAATTTAGGATGAAATTCTTTTAAAATTTCAATAAATAACATATCAAAAACTATTTCTCCTGTATTATCAGCGATATAAAGCAATGTATTAGAATTTGAGATATTGCTTTTAAAGAGTTCGAAATCATCAATCGAGAATGGTTGTTGCCAAATTTCGTTAATTCTATCAAATAGTTCCTCGGGAGAGTTACTTAAAGCGCCAAAATCGATTAAATTTCCGGATACTGCAAGCTTGGCTGCTTCATACAATGGATCCGCACAATCAAGTACTTTAAACTTAAAATTTTCGTACAAGGATAGCGCAATTTTATTTGACTTTTCCTTTTCTGTTTTGTATAAATCTTCTTTATCTAATAACTCTTCAAGTTTTTTGTATAAAAATTCCGCAATTTCAATAGGCTTTAATCCAAACCTTGTTTTGGAGAGCTCTTTTAGAATTTCTTTTAGAAATTCAAATTTTTCTTGTTCTGAAGAAACAAATTTATCAAGTATCCTTTGTGCTTGCTCGACATGGCAAGTTAAACATTTACTAATTGATTTCATGTTAATCCTCTCTGTCTTTTAATTTGGGTTCAAGAATATTTAAAAGGTCTTCGATTGTGACAATTCTTTCAAGTTCATCGTCTTCTATCTTTACGCCATACTCATCTTCTAAAATCATTACAAGGTCGACTACATCAAGTGAATCTGCACCCAGATCGTCGATTATATTAGAAGATTCATCTATATCTTCAATGGGAACGTCAAGCTTTTCGGCTAAAATTTTACTTACTTGTCTTAAAAGTTCTTCTCTCTTCATTTTATCCCTCCTTAACAGATTAATTACATTAAAGATTAAACACAATTTTTTTAACTTGTCAAGTATATTATATACCAAAATGGTATTTGTTAATACAAATTTTTATGGTATCATTTCAATAAGGAGGTGTGATTATTTCTGAAAGGATAATTGATCCGGAAAAGATGCCAAATGATGTACAAACAATACGACCACAAAAATTAAATGAGTATATTGGGCAAGAAAATATAAAAAAAAGACTAGGACTTGCGATAAAAGCATCAAAGATGAGAAGTGAGGCACTTGACCACGTTTTGTTAGTGGGACCTCCTGGGCTTGGAAAGACTACATTAGCACATATAATTTCAAATGAACTTGGAACTAATATACATGTTACAAGTGGACCAATACTTGAAAAACAAGGGGATGTGGCTGCAATACTTACTAATTTAGAATATAGTGATGTTTTGTTTATTGATGAAATACACAGAATGAATAAATCTGTCGAAGAAATTTTGTATACGGCAATGGAGGATTTTCAGATTGATATTTTAATAGGGAAGGGTCCTTCTGCTAGGTCAATACGGATAGATTTACAACCTTTTACTTTGGTTGGTGCAACAACGCGTAGTGGTTTGTTAAGTGCCCCTTTGCGTAATAGATTTGGTTTAATAATGGAATTGGATTTTTATTCAATAGAGGAATTAAGCAAGATAATTGAAAGAGCGGCTTCAGTGTTAAATGTTGAGATTAAAAAAGATGCTGCAATTTTGCTTGCAAGAAGATCAAGGGGAACTCCTAGAATAGCTCTAAGACTTTTAAGAAGGGTCAGAGATATGAGTACAATACGTGGAAAAGTTACAATAGATATGCATATGGTTGGAGAAATAATGGAACTTTTGGGAATAGATGAAGAAGGATTAGATGAGCTTGATAGAAGAATTTTAAAAACAATAATAGAGGTGTATAATGGAGGACCAGTTGGTGTGAAATCACTAGCTGCATCTGTTGGTATCTCAGAAGATAGTATTTCAGAAGTTTATGAACCTTACCTTTTGCAAAGTGGATTTATTGCACGTACTCACAGGGGAAGAATAGCTACACAAAAAGCGTATAAACATCTGGGAATAAATGTAAAAAGGGGGCTTTTTGATGAGTAATGAATTAAAGGAAAGATATGAGGTAGTAGTAAATAGCATAAATAGTAAAATGTTGGAAGTTGGAAGAAAGGATGAAATAAAACTTGTTGCGGTGAGCAAGACTTTTCCAGTAGATGTAATTAAAAATGCGTATGAAATTGGAGTTAGGATATTTGGTGAAAACTACGCGCAAGAATTACGCGATAAATCGAAAATTTTGAAAGATTATGATATAGAGTGGCATTTTATTGGAAGAATACAGTTAAATAAATTAAAATACATAGTCCCGATAGCAGAATTAATCCATTCTGTTACAAGATTAGAGGAAATAAAAGAAATCAATAAATTAAGCACGAAATTTAACAAGGTTCAAAAGGTTTTAGTACAGGTGAATTTATCAGGTGAAACAACCAAAGCAGGATTAAGAAGTGAAGAAGTAGAAGATTTTATAAAAAAGGCATATGAATTTGAAAATGTAAAGATTATTGGTTTAATGACTATGGCCCCTTTTACTAATGATGTTGAGGCTATAAGGCGTGTATTTAGGAGTGCAAAGTTTTTAAAAGAAAAACTCCTTAAAAAATTTCCAGAGATTAAGGAACTTTCAATGGGGATGTCAAATGATTATCTAATTGCCATTGAAGAAGGTGCGACTATATTAAGAATTGGTAGTAAGATTTTTGGAGAAAGAAATGGGAGGTTGAAATAATGTTTATTTTAGGTAATTTTTTGATAGGATTGGGGGTAGCTTTGCGAATTTTAATAGATATTGAGATGTTTTTTGTTATTATCTCTGCTATTTTAAGTTGGTTTCCATTACCTTCAAGGATATATTATTATTTTCAAGCAATTGCCGATATTGTGGAAAAACCTGTAAGAAGATTAATTCCAAGAATTGGACCTGTGGATATTTCGCCGTTAATAAGTATAGTAATATTGGTGTTTTTGGATAGATTTTTAATACAGAGTATTATAGATTTGGGGTATATGTTGAAATGAAAACTATAGGAATATTTTATAAACCTACGTTAAAGGATATTGCCGAAAAATTTAAGAAAGATCTTCTTTTTGAAGGATTTGATGTTGTTTATTGTAATGAGAAATTGCTAAATATTGAAGTGGATTTGACGTTGGTCTTAGGTGGAGATGGAACATTTTTGAAAGCGGCGCATAAAGTAAAAAATCCATTAGTAGGATTTAAAGGTGGGCGATTGGGATTTTTATCCAGTTATACGTTGGAAGATTTTGAAAAATTTTTGTTTGATTTAAAGGAAAATAATTTTGTAAAGGATAGAAGATTTTTTTTGAAAGTTGAAAAGTTTTACAGTTTAAATGAACTTTTGTTGATAAAGGATCCTACTCAAAAGATGTTGGATATACAAGTTTTTTTTCAAGATGGTAGCTTTTACTTTCACGCGGATGGGCTTATAGTTAGTACTCCAACCGGTTCAACTGGGTATTCATTATCATTGGGAGGACCTATTTTGCTCCCAAATGTGAGTTCTTTTGTAATTACACCAGTTGCTCCACAATTTTTGGCATCACGAAGTATTATTATACCAGATAGTGAGGAAGTGTTAATTAAGTTAAATCAGAAGTCAAATCTTGTTTTAGATGGAATGGGATTTGGTAAAGTAAGTGAAGTTAAGATAAAAAAGTCGAAGAAAAAGATAATAATTTTAAGACCAAAGGATTATGATTTTTCAAAATCTATAAAGGAAAAGTTGGGGTACGGTAAAAAATTTTTGTAGGGTGGTTGGTATGGATTGGATATTAAAAGAACATGTGGAAGATTTGAAGAAAATGGTTTTGAAAGAAGGATGGTTAATTGAGTCTTTGTTAAATCAAGTGTTGAATGCTTTGAAGGAAAGGGATAAAGATGCAGCATTTAGTGCTTTAAAAAATGAGAATGATATCAATGTAATGGATATGAAAATAAGGGAGAAGGCTTTAATAATATTATCTACCATGATGCCTATGTCTAGAGAGCTGAGAATGGTTACGGGAAGCTTTGTTATTTCAAGCTATTTTCAAGAGATTGCGGAAAAAACACTTGATATTGCAAAAAAAGTTTTAGAACTTATTAAAGAACCGCAGTTAAAACCGTTGATCACGATTCCAGAAATGACTAAAATTTCTTTAATTATGTTAAGAGAGAGTATGAGAATGTTTGCAGATCAAAATGTATCTGGAGCAGAATCGATTTGTGAAAAGGATGCGGAAATAGATAATTTCTTTGAAGATATTAGAAAAGAATTAATGGTTTATATGATGGAAGATTCAAAATATGTAAAAAGGGCATTGATATTATTAGAGATATCACAAAGAATAGAAGAAATAGCGGATCTTGCTACAAAAATTGTAGAAACAACATCGTATATAATTACCGGTAGACAATATAAATGTTACGAGGATAAATTGCATACTATCGAGTCTTTGGAGGATAAAGCTTGAAGGTTTTAACAAAGTATGTTTCAAAACTTTCAATAGGTCCTTTTTTAATGGGAGTTGGGGCTTTTGTTTTGTTTGCAAGTGTTGAGCTTTTGTATCAACTCTCTGATATTATTGTTAGACATAGAGTTAGTATATTAAAGCTTTTTGAGCTTGTATATTATAACTTGCCGTATTTTGTCTCTATGGGAATTCCAGTAGGGGTTTTATTTTCCATTTTCTGGGTTTTATCTCAGTTATACAATTCTAAGGAGATTACAGCGCTACTTGTTCATGGTATTCCCTCTCGAAAATTAGTATATCCTTTTTTCATGTTATCAATTTTATTTGGTATTTTTGCATTTTATTTAAATGATCAAGTAGTTCCATCTTTTAATCATAAGGCTATGGAAACTATATCTAGGTATGTTTACAAAAAGCCAGAAATTTCCATTAGGGAAAATGTCTTAACTAAGATAGATGATTCTCAATATTTTTTTGTTAAGAGATATGATCAGTCTAACGGCATTTTATACAATGTTGTTCTTTTTCAAAATGTAAAAAATGAAGAGAGAATAATTACCGCGCAAAAAGTTATAAAGGAAGACTCAAAGTGGTTTTTAATCAATGGTAGAATGTATATTACCGATAATGATGGTTTTTTGAAATTAGATGTTAATTTTTCAAAGATAAAGTTGAATTTAAAAGAAGATTTGGAAAGTCTTATGAGGTTTGGAAAGTCGCCTAGAGATATGACAGGTGAAGAATTAAAAAATAAAATAAGAACTTTTAAAAAGTTGGGTATTGATCCTGCTCCGTGGATTGTGGAATTACATAGTAGGTATGCAAATTCAATTGGCCCTTTTATAATAGCCATCCTTGGTGTTCCGTTGTCTTTATTGTTTGGATTAAAAAGTAAGTCTTGGAGTGTTATTTTTACCTTTTCTATTGTTGTGTTGTACCAAGGTTCTGGTGCTTGGATTTCCGCAATGGGGAAGGAAAATCTAATGGAGCCCGTTTTAGCAGCTTGGTTCCCGAATTTAATTTTTGCAACTGTTGGTGTATTTTTGTTTTTTTTGCTTGACACACCTTTTGCTTACAAAATTAGAGAATTATTCTCAAAGTTCTTGGTGTTGTTTTTCGTAGCATTTATTTCTGGAAATATGTTTTCAGAAACTGTGAATATGGAAGCTTCTAGTTTGATTTATAATGAAGGATCAGTTTATGCAATGGGTAATGTGCATATAAGTTGGGATGAGAATCTTTTAATATCTGATGAAGCAACTATTTTTGTGGAAAATTTAAAGGCAAAGGTAATAGAAGCATATGGAAATGTGCAATATGTTAAGGAAGGAAAAAAGTATAACGCACGGTATGTAAAGTATTTTTTTTCTGAAAAAAATTCCTATGCTTTAAAGGTAAGAGGAATAGAAAAGTATAAATCAAAAGAAAAGAAAATAGATTTATATTTTGGTGCGGAAAATTTTACGGATAATTCAAGTATGGTTTTGTTAAATGAAGCGTATGTAACAACTTGTGAGCTTAAAGAACCACATTACAAGGTGGAATCGTTGGACGTTTATATTTACGAGGGAAAATATTTAGTTGCGGAAAATTCTGTTTTGTTAATATTAAATTTTCCCGTTTTCCCATATCCAATTTATTTTTGGAATTTGGATAAAAATTATAAATCACCTTTTTCTTTTTCCTTTTCTTTAGATAATGGTTTTAATTTATCTACTAAGCAAGAATATAATATGTATGTTGATAATTATCTTTTGAGTACAAAATTAGAGACGGGTGAAAGCTCAAATTTGATTTTCGAGATACAAGATGAGAAAAGAAGCATTTTATATGTGGACTATAAGAAACAATATCTGACTTTAAATTTTAGAAATTTTAATTATATTACCAGATGGGATGAAAAATATACTAACCTAAAGTTCCAGTTTTATCCCTTTTATTACAATGGACTTTTAAATTATAATACATGGAGTAAAAAGTTTGGTTTGAATTTTAAAGGAAAAAGTTTTTGGTATGATATAGGTTTAATCTTAAACGTTAATAGTATAGTACTTAATAATTTTTTTTCAGTCAAAAATATAGATGAAAAGTTATATTTTTTTAATTTTCATATCAATAATGTGAATTTTAATACGCAAATGAAAAAGGAAATTGCAAATTCGACTTTTACAATTTCAGAAACGGGAATTTTCGATTTTTATTTTAAAGATAAATTGTACACTACAAGGTTTAGTGGAAGTTTAAGAGACGATAATTATATAAGCAGGGTTAGTCATTCTTTTAAATTACCATTTGAGTACAAGAGTGAGTTTTTGGATTCAAAGTTTAAATATTCTTTTGAGTTAAATTACTATAATGCACTTACTGATAAATATTATTTAAATTTAGAATTAAGTGATATATATGAATTAAGTTCAAAGCTAAAATTAAAAGTTTTAGAGATCCAACCAAAATATTCGTACAAAAAAAGTTTCAGGTCAGAAAGAGAAGGGTACAACAAATTTAATTTGGATATATCTGTTAAGGGAAATTATATGACTTTTTCATTAATTCAAGGATATGATTTTTTAGAAAAAAGGAGTTTGAATGATAAAATTTCATTAAAGTATTTTTTAGGAAAGTATTTTTCTATGAGTTTTAGTTCCGAATACGACTTTGGGACACAAAAGCTTTTACCTACTACTGTGAAAGTTAATTACTTTAATTCTAAATTTTCATTAAAGTATAGCCTTATTTTTAAATATTATCACAATGATAACGTTCCAATTAAGGAAATAACACATTTTATCACTTTTCAAAAGTTAAAGGGTCGTTTATTACAATCTGTAGAAGAAAATTATATAAAAAATGCATATTTTAAGGGGAGTTTTAAATTAAATGATATGTTAAATATCTTGGAATTTAATTACGTAAAAAATGATATTACAAAACATTCTGTTTATTCTATAAAGTATAATTTAAAGAAGGGAAAGGATTCATTTGGAATAACCTACAAGTTGGATAATTTGTACTTAAATTTAGCTTTAAAATCTTTTGATCCAGGTTTGAAATTTGAGGTAAATTATGATTTTAACGAAGAAAGGGTTAAAGATTTAAAATTAACCTTTTTAAAAAAGTTACACCATTGGATGTTTGAATTTTCATCATGTTTTAATTTTAATAATGATGGGAACTTTGATTTTGAAGATGTAGAAAAGTTTTCTGTATTGTTTTATATCGTAGAATTTGATGAAAAATTCTTGGGATGGGATTTTAAAGAAAATGCCCCGAGTATTGGAATATTTTGATTTTGGAGGTTTTAATTATGGGAGAAATGGTATATATTGAAAAAATGGCATATGGTGGAAGTGGAATTGGAAAATTGCCAGGTGGGAAGGTTGTGTTTGTTGAAAATGCGTATCCGGGTGAACTTGTTGAGGTTAAGGTGTTAAAGGATAAAAATGACTATGCGATTGCCAGGGTATTAAATGTTTTAGAACGTGTTCCTGAAAGAAGAGCTGTAAAATGTCCATATTTTAAAAGATGTGGTGGTTGTAACTTTTTGGATTTAAGATATGAAAAACAAATAGAATTAAAAAAACAGGTTTTTCTTGAACAGCTTTTTAGAATTTCAAAAGTAGAGTTGGATGATATTGGTGTTGAACAAAGCAATCAGGAGTACGGATACAGGTTAAAGATGGAGTTTTCTATTACAAAGGATAGAAAACTTGGTTTGAAAATGAAAAATTCGAATAGAATAATAGAGATAAAAAGTTGTTTAATTGCTCCAAAGCCAGTCAATGATTTGTTAAAGCTTATTCCTGAAGTTTTGGAAATGTTTAAGGTTGATGTATATGATGGCAAAAGAGGTACATTGAAAAATGTGGTTATAAGATATTCTCCTAATGGTGAATTGATGGTAATTTTCGTGACTAAAACGGAATTTTTTAAAGATGGTAAAAAAATCGCGGCAATTTTAGCTAAAAAAGTACCTTTGCTGAAATCAGTGGTACATGTGATGAACAGCAACGATAAAGTCGTGTTGAGAGGACCTTACCGTATTTTAAAAGGTGAGGGAGTAATTACATACGATTTTAGTTGGGAAAAATTTCAGATCCCACCTACCGCTTTTTTTCAAAATAATTACTATATAACGGAAAAAATGATGGAGTATTTAACAAAACAATTAGATTTAAAAGATAATGAGGTAGTTTTAGATCTCTTTAGTGGTCTTGGAACTTTTTCGATAAGGTTAGCTCTTTTATCAAAATTTGTAATTTCTGTAGAATCAAATCATGTTTCGGTAAAGGCAGGAAGGGCAAACGCTAATATAAATAATGTCAGAAATATAAGATTTGTTGAATCAGATGCCTATGAATTTTTGAAGGAATATAACAGAAATTTTGATGTTTTGGTTTTAGATCCACCAAGGAGTGGGTTGGAAAAGGGCTTGGTATTGGAAATTTTAAAACGTAATCCTGAAAAAATTGCTTACATTTCCTGTAACCCCACTACCTTTTCAAGGGATTTAAGTATTTTATTAGAAAAGTACAAGTTAAAAAGTATAAGGTTATTTGATATGTTCCCACAAACATATCATACAGAATCAGTTGCTATATTAGTTAGAAAGTAAAAATATGTTAAAATAAAAAGGGGGAGTGTAGAAAATGAATATTAAAAGGGCTTTAATTAGTGTTTCAGACAAGAGAGGGATTGTCGAATTTTCAAAAAAATTAAGGGAGTTTGGTGTTGAAATAATAAGTACTGGTGGAACTGCAAAGCTTTTGGAAGAAAATGGCATATCTGTTAAAAAAGTTTCTGAAATAACCGGTTTTCCAGAGATTTTGGGGGGGAGGGTAAAAACTCTTCATCCAAAGATTTTTGGTGCTATTTTGGCGAGGTTTGATAACAAAGAACATTTGAATGATTTGGCAAAGAATGATATTATGCCTATTGATATGGTAGTAGTGAACTTATATCCTTTTGAGGAAGTTGCAAAGAGAACTAGAAATGAAGAAAAGCTAATTGAAAATATAGATATAGGAGGAGTTGCATTATTAAGAGCATCTGCGAAGAATTATAGAGATGTTGTTGTAATTTCTGATCCTGATGATTATGGGAAAGTTATAAAAAGTCTTGAAGAATGTGGGGATGTACCACTTCAAAAGAGAAGGATATTTGCATTGAAAGCTTTTTATAGAACAATGAGGTATGATTCTGAAATTCACAGTGTGCTTTCTGAGCTCTTTGCCTCTGGGAATTTTTAAGGTGAAAAGTAATGTACGGAATAGTTTCAGATTCTTACAAAAATTTGGTAAAATTAAAAACCAAAAAGGGTGAGTTAGTATTAAAATCAAATAAAAAGATTCCAAAAGGATTGAGAATTGAAGTAAAAAAAATAGGACAAGGGGATTATGAAGGAAAGATTTTATTAGGTCCTAAGAGTTGTTTACCACCTATAAAGTATATATTTTTAGCAAATAGAATCACAGATGATCCTAGATTTATCGAAAGACTTTCCGTTATATTTGAAGAATTGGAAAGAAGGATAAAAATTAATAGGAATTTTTTGGAGAGGTTTGAAAAGTATTTTAAAAGTAATATGAAGGATGAAGAAAATTTGGAATTTGAGGTGTATTTAAACGCACTGTCAGGAAGATATGGATTACGCTCTTTTGGCGATATTAAGGTATTTTTTGATAGGGTGTCTGAAAAATTTGAAATTTTTTACGAAAAAGAAGTGATAGTTGGATATGTAAATGGTGAGCAAATTTCTTTGAGTACATCTTCGGTGATAGAAAATGTAGAAGAATTAAAGAGTAGATTGAGTAAATATTTTAAGAATGTTTTTATTAAATTTGAAGGATTTAAAGGAGGAGTTTACGTTTAGGAAAAAGATTGCCGTTGCACTGAAGTATAATCCAGATACGGATTATATACCTTTTGTTATTGCAAAGGGAAAGGAAGAGATAGCACAAAGAATTATAGATATTGCAGAAAAAAGTGGAGTCGCTATTGTTAAATCTCCGAAGCTTGTTAGTGAATTGTATAAATTAGAAGTGTTACATGAAATCCCAGAAAAATTGTATGTTGCAGTTGCGGAAATAATAGCTTTTATTGAAACTCAGAAAGGAAGCGATTGAAATGAGAAAGACTTTAATTTGTGTTTTTCTAGTATTTGGTTTAATGATATTTTCAGAGTTTTCTATAAATTTTGGGATAATGTTTGGAAATTATGATGTTGAACCTTACACATTGATTTTAATTACCGAACCATTTTTAGATGTGTATATAGATGGTGACTATATTGGACAAACGGATGTTTTTGGACAGTTGGAAATATCTTTTGGACGTGAAGGTTATCATTTTGTTGAAATTAAATCGGATAGTTATATGGTAGTATCAAAAAATGTGTTTATTAGTGCAAATGGGGTAATTTTAAAAATTCGTCCCCAAAAAGCGGGAAGTATTGTGATTTTTTCAAATGTTTATCCGGTAAATGTTTATCTTGATAATGCTTTTTATGGAGTATTTAAAGACAAGAAAGATGAACTTAAAATTCCAATTGGTGCACATAAATTGAAGTTTTTATCACCAGGATACAAGGTTATTGAAAAGGATATTTTGATTAGTTTTAAAGAAAAAGTGCCTGTTGAATTAAATTTTCACAAGAAAAATTTAGATTTGTATCTGAGAAATAGTTATGATGAATTTTCACCTAATGGTGATTGGTACAGAGATAAATGGGATTTGGAGATTTTTTTAACAACATTTGCAACTATTACCATTGATATTTTCAGCGAAAATGAAAAGGTGGAGAGTTATAGGTTTTCTGGAGTACCTGGTGAGAATATTTTCAAATGGAACGGAATTAAGAAGACAGGTGAATATTTGGTTGTGGTAACTGCATATAATGAAAGTGAAAAAGTAATGAAGGATACTAATGTAAAAATAAATATGGAAAAATACACTTATCTAAAAGAAATTACTATTTTAAGTCTTTTTGTGATATTTTCCGGAATAGTTTATGTGATTTTAAAATAGAGGAGGGTTTATATGATCGATTATGAATTAAAACAAAGAATAGATGAAGTTAAGAAAAAATACGAAGATATTGTAAAGGTATTTCACCCACAAGATAAATTGGAAGAACTTAAAGAATTGGAAAGTTTAATGGGAGCTTCGGATTTTTGGAGTGATCAAAAAAAAGCAAAGGAAATTTCTCAAAAAGCGCAAAGAATAAGAAAGATAATAGAAGATATGAAAGATATAGAAAATAAAATGGAAGATTTAGAAGCCGGATTGGAACTTGTAGAAGAAGATGTAACTTTTTGGGAGACTGTAAAACAATTGATTGAGGAAATAGAAAAGAAGGTTAAAATTTTTGAACTTGAGTTGATATTAAACGAAAAATTTGATGCAAGTAATGCGTATTTGACAATTCATCCTGGTGCGGGTGGAACGGAGTCTCAAGACTGGGCATCTATGTTGCTTAGAATGTATATGAGGTGGGCAGAAAGAAGAGGATTTAATGTGCAGGTTGTTGATTATCAACCAGGTGAAGAGGCGGGGATAAAAAGTGCAACACTTTACATAAAGGGTGAGTATGCTTATGGTTATTTAAAGTATGAAAGAGGAGTTCATAGATTGGTGAGAATTTCCCCATTTGATGCAAACAAAAGACGTCATACGTCTTTTGCATCTGTGAATGTAATGCCGGAGATAGAAGATGATATTGACATTGATATTAATCCAGAAGATTTGAGAATAGATACGTATAGGGCATCAGGTGCAGGTGGACAGTATGTAAATAAGACGGAATCTGCTGTGAGAATTACCCATATACCAACGGGAATTGTCGTGACTTGTCAGACAGAGAGATCTCAATTGCAGAATAAAGAAACGGCAATGAAAGTGTTAAAAGCTAGACTATATCAATTAGAACTTGAAAAAAGGCAAAAACAACTTGAGGAAATACAAGGTGAGTTAAAAGATATTTCATGGGGAAATCAAATTAGATCATATGTCTTTCAACCTTATACTATGGTAAAGGATCACAGAACAAATATTGAAACTGGAAATATAGATGCTGTTATGGATGGAGATATCGATTTATTTATTGAAAGTGAGTTAATTTATTTTGCAAAAAACCGGAATAAGAAGTAGAGGTGGTTTTATGGCAAAAGTTTATGTGTTAACTTCGGGAAAGGGTGGGGTTGGAAAAACAACGGTAACGGCAAATTTAGGATGTGCATTGGCAAAAGATGGAAATAGAGTATGTCTTATAGATGCAGATGTAGGTTTAAAAAATTTAGATGTCGTGTTAGGACTTGAAAATAGGATAATATATACCATTTTAGATGTGGTAAATGGTAATGTTTCACCTAAGGATGCTTTAGTAAGACACAAAAATTTGAAAAATCTTTTTTTACTTCCAGCTTCACAAATTGCAACAAAAGAGATGATTACACCTGAGGATATGATAAAGATAGTTGAAGAATTAAATGGAGATTTTGATTACATATTGATTGATTCGCCTGCTGGAATCGAAAGGGGATTTAGAAATGCAATTGCCCCGGCAAATTTTGCGATAATTGTTACAACACCAGAATTGCCGGCTATTTCAGATGCCGATAGGGTGATAGGATTATTGGAAAACAACGGTTTTGATGACAAGAATATAATACTAATATTAAATAAGTTTAAAGTTAATATGGCTCGTAAAGGAGAAATGTTATCTGAAATGGATGTCCAAAAAGCACTTGCAATTGAGTTAATTGGTGTTATTCCTGAATCTGATGATGTTATTATTTCAACAAATAGGGGAATGCCAGTTGTGTTGGAAAGTGAATATGGTATTTCTAAGAATTTTGTAAACATAGTAAGACGGTTAAAGGGAGAAGAAATTCCATTAGAAAGTGATCTTCCTTCTGCAAGTAATTTTTTAGCAAAGTTTTTTTCTTTCTTTAAAAAGAGGTGAAGTCTATGTGGATACTGGATATTTTTAAAAAACATGAAAAGAAGAATTCGAGAGAAGAGGCATTAAAAAGATTGGATAATATGATGAGTAGGAGAAGGGAAATTATTCAAAAGATTCCACAAGATGTTTTTGAAAAAAACTCTGAGGAAATAAAAAAAGAGGTTATTAGGGTTATTTCGGCTAAATTTAATGTACCTGTTGAAAGGGTGAAGGTAGATTGTCAAGAGGAAGATGGATACGTGGTAATAGTTACAAATATAAATTTCAAATAGTTTTAGTAATTATGTTTTTTCTTTTATCAAGTTGTGCGTTGACGTTGGATAAGATATTGCCTAATACTACAAATAAGCAAATTATTAATTTGAATGCTTATTTTCAGGCATTTTATTCAGATAATTTAAAACGTATTTTTTTAGAAAAACTTGGTATTTCCGAAGATGATTTTGTGTTGGATAATATAAAGAGTGTTAATGTAAAAATTACATTAAATGGCGAAGAGATGGAAAAAAATGTGATTTCTTCAGGAATTTTAATAAAACCAATGGTTACCGTTGAAAAGAACATTTCAAGTATTAATATGGACGTTGAAGTTATCTATACTTTAATCGATGGAATCTATGAAAAAACTTATACTTTAACTGCACAATTTAACGAGAATTTGGATTTATCAAAAACAAACAATTTGTATTTTATAATTTATTTAGAAGATGAAGGTACTGGTGTAAAGTTAAATATAGATCCTGCGTTTGAAATTAAATTTGTTGAGACAGATGAAAAAGAAAAAATTTATTATGTAACACCTGATAATAAGAAGTATTATTCTATATTAAAAAATGAAAATATTGAAAATAAAATTATATTAAAAGACGTTTACGATGAGGTCCAAGTTTTTTCTTTTCCATAAGGGGTGGTCTTAGTGAAAAAAAATAGAAAAAAAGATTTTTTTAAATATTTTTACATAAGCTTTGTGGGATTTTTATTGCTTTTTTTAATTGTGAATGTTGTTACTTCTATAATAAGGTATAATGTTAATTTCAAAGAGTATAAGAAGGTAAAATCTGAGTATGAAGAAACAAAGAAAAAATACGAAAAGATGTTGAATTTGTACGATAATCTGAAAAATTTAAAAGAGGGCAGGGAAAAGGAATGAATTTTGTAGTGACAACGTCGTATAATCCAAGTAAGGAGCTTATAGAAATTGCAAAAAAACTTGCCACAGAATACGATGTAAGGTATTTAAATAGAAATCATTTGCCGAAATATTTAAAAAAAGGTTTGATTGATTTTTATTATGTTATAGATAAAAAAAAGATGTTGAGTATAAAATGGAGGGATGGGGAGTTTTTTTTTCATCAAGGAATTGCAAAAATTAGAATGGAAAATATAAGGCATGGAGAAAGAGATTACTTAATAGAATCTATTAATCCAAGTGAAAATGATGTAGTATATGATGCAACTTGTGGTTTGGGATCGGATGCGCTTCTAATTGCAAATTATGCAAAAAAAGTAATTGCAACGGAAGGATCAGTGCATATATATAGAGTAGTAAAGTGGGGACTTTCAAATTATGTTTCTGAGGAAGAATGGATAAATAAGTCAAAAGAAAAAATAGAATTATTAAACGAAAATTATAAAGATTTTATTCGAAAAGTAGAAGATCGAGCGTTTGATGTGGTATACTGTGATCCTATGTTTGAAAATCCAATATATGAGAGTAATTCGTTAAATCCTTTGCGCTCCTTTGCTTTGTATGAGCCTCTGACAAAGGATGATTTAGAAGAAATGTTGAGGATTTCAAAGAAAAAAGTGGTAATTAAGACTCTAAAAAAAGATAATTTGTACAAGGAAATAAGGAAATATTTTGATGAAGAGTATGTTTCTAGAAAAAGTGGAGTAGTATATGGAGTAATAAATAAGGTGGAGGTGTAGTATGGGATTTTTTGAGAAATTTAGGAAAGGTCTTCAAAAAACAAGAGAAACTTTTTTTGGAAAGATAAAAAATATTTTAAAAGGTAAAAAGTTGAATGAGGAAACAAAAGAGGAAATAGAAGAACTTTTAATCTTGTCAGATGTCGGATATGAGGCAACTGAATATATTTTAGAAAGGATAGAGGAAGCCGATGAAGATGATGCATATGAGGCATTGAAAAAAGTATTAATTGATATTTTGAGAGGAAATAATGATCTTATAATAAGCGATTTGCCATTTGTTATAAGCATGGTTGGAGTTAATGGTTCTGGAAAAACAACAACTGCGGGGAAGCTAGCTTCATACTTTTCAAAAAATGGCAAGTCTGTTGTTTTGGCTGCTTGTGATACTTTTAGGGCTGCAGCAATTGATCAATTAAAGGTGTGGGGAGATAAGACAAATGCAACAATTATTGCACATCAAGAAGGTGCAGATTCTGCCGCAGTAGCTTTTGATGCAGTAAATCATGCAATTTCCAAGAAAAAAGATGTTGTAATACTGGACACTGCAGGAAGGTTGCACACAAAGAAGAATTTGATGGAAGAGTTGAGAAAGATTAACAGGGTTATTAAGAAAAAGATTGAAAATGCGCCACATGAAGTTTTATTGGTAATTGATGCGGTTACAGGTCAAAATGGATTGCAACAGGCAAAGGTCTTTAAAGAATTTGTGGATATTACTGGAATAGTTTTGACCAAATTGGATGGTACAGCAAAAGGTGGAATCGCAATTGCTATTGCAAAGGAACTTGGTATTCCAATAAAGTTTGTAGGTTTAGGGGAAGGAATTGATGATTTAAAACCGTTTGATGCAGAAGATTTTGTTAATGCACTTTTGGAAGGTGAATAATATGAATAGTTTATGGGATAAGGATTATAAGTGCCCTGTATGTGGTAAAGAATTTAAAAGTAAAAAGGTAAGGATAGATTCAGTGAAAATCTCAAGTTATGATGAAGACTTGAAACCTAACTTTTTGGAAGTTAATCCCTTTTTATATGAAGTTGTTGTATGTCCGTATTGTCTTTACGCAGAGTATGAACCAAAATTTGAAAATACTGTAACTGTTGTTGAAAAAGATAAGATAATTGAAGCATTGGATAAATTAAAAGAGAAACTTTCAGAAATGAAAAGTAAGTTTGTAGAGAAGAGAAATATAGATATTGCCTTAAAGGCATATGGGATAGTTATAATTTTATCAACTGTTACTAAAAAATATTGTAAATTAGCAGATGCATATTTAAAGGTTGCGTGGTTACTTAGAGAAAAAGGTGATAAAAATCAAGAAGATATAGCGCTTGCGCATGCGCTAAAAAATTTTGAAGATTGTTATATGAAATCTGATATTCCAGAAGGAAAACCCGAAGAGAAAGTTTTATTTTATCTTGGAGAGTTAAATAGGTATTTTAACAAAAAAGATGAATCTATAAAGTGGTTTTCTGTACTTATTAAAAAGTATGGAAGAAGCTCTTCGTATTATGCAAAGGTGGGAAGAGATAGATGGCAAAGTATGCGGCAATAGTAGTTCTTTTATTATTCTTGTTTTCTTGTAATTATGTAACATATGAACAGTTTAATCAATTGGAAAATAGAGTATTTACTATGGAAAATGTTGTGGAAAAACATGAAAAACAGATAGAAGAGCTTGAGAAAAATTATATTAGTCTTTCAAAGAGTTTGAAAAAGGATATTGAAAGATTAGATAAAGAATTAAAAAGCATTAATTTAAAAAATAAAGTAGATTATCTTGAGGATTTTACCCATAAATTAGCGTTTCAAATTTCTAGTATGGAAAATCAATTGAATAAAGTAACTGCTGATTTAACATCGTATAATATTCGTGGAATTATTTACAGGATAAACGAGGTAGAAGGCTTGGTCCAAAGTTTAGATTTGAATTCTGTAAATACGCTTTTAAATGATGCCATTGAGAAATATAACAATGGATATGCGGAAATTTATAATTTAGCAGATAAGGTAAGGAAGTTAGAGTTGGAAATTCAGGCTCTAAGTGAAACATTGTCGGAGATAGATAATGTAAAAAGCAAAAATGACGAGAAGAGTATACCCGCAATTCAAATAATAAATCAGGTTGAAAAGATAAACAAATTGGAAAGTGTGGTTAATGATTTGATACTAAAAGTTGATAAGTTTTCATCTAAGGAAGGATTGGAAAAGGAATTGGCATTGGTGAAACAGATTAGTTCTGAAATTAGTTTTTTAAGGAAAAATTTTAGTCGAGAAGATATTATTGATATATTGAAGTTGAGGCAGGGGTATATTTCTTATATTGTAAGAAGTGGAGATTCATTGTACAGTATAAGTAAAAGATTTAATCTGGGAAATGGGGGAATTGAAAAGCTAATATCATTTAATGCAATAGTGAATCCGAGGAAGATTATTCCAGGTCAAATAATAAAAATTCCGGTGGATGATTTTAAGAAATTTTTGAGAATTCCGATAGATGTGAATCCTGAGAGTATTTTGAGTTATTTTGGAGAATCAAGAGATGGAATTACCAATTTGGGAATAGACGTTGATGCTGCGGGTAATGAAGTTTATCCAATTTTAGTGGGAAGAGTTACAATCAAGGGTGAGGATGTTTTGTATATAGATCATGGAAATGGTATTTTAGGAATTTACAAGGGAATAGAAACTAATTTAGAGGAAAATGACTGGGTGGATATTAACAAACCGCTGGGAAAGGTTAAAAAAATCTTTCATTTTGAATTGTGGGTTGATGGTGAACCTAAGGATCCTTTGAAATTATTATTTGAGTACAAAGGAAAATTTATGGTAACGTTTTATACCCCGTGGGATGATGGAAAAATACCTTTACATCCTACTTTTAGATTAACAAGATCTGGTAAAGTGGCAAGAGAGTGGATTACAGCTGCAATTGATCCCACATTGATCCCTTTGGGTAGTTATATATATATTCCGCAGTTGAAAAAACTACTAGTCGCGGAGGATACTGGGAGTTTGATACAAGGAAAGAGGATAGATATATATATTGAAGATGTAAATGTTGCAAGAAAAAATAGTGTTAAAGATTTTGATGTGTTTATACTAAAAAATGGAGGTATTTAAATATGGCAGTTACGATGAAAAGTGAATATGCGTTGAGGTTATTGCTTCTTTTGTCTGTTGAGAATAAGCAACTTAGTACAAAAGGATTGATTGAAAGGTGTAAAAATAAAATACCATATGAATTTGCACAAAAAATTTTGTCCAAATTGGTATCAGCCGGGATTTTATCATCATCTAGGGGAAAGTTTGGAGGTTACAAGCTTATTAAAAATCCCGATGAAATAACCATTTACGATATTGTGACAGCTGTGGATGATATAACTTCTGTGATTACGTGTTTTGTAGAACCGGGGAAAATTAAGACTTCACCTGAAATTTGCACTGTAAATGAAGTATGGCAAATAGTTATGGATAGGTTTTCACAGTCATTGAGATCTGTAACTTTGGAAGATTTACGAAAGTCTTATACAAAAAAGTGTGAGAAGTATGAAAGGAGGAGCAAATTATAAAGGTAGGTGTTGCATTAAGTGGAGGAGTTGATAGTGCAGTTGCTTTATACCTTTTAAAGCAAAAAGGGTATGATGTTACTGCTTATCATATTAAAACAATTCCAGATTCGGTTTACTTGACAAAAGAAATAAAACATAAAGTTTGTTGTAGTCCATCAGATACTTTTGATGCAATGAAAGTAGCAAAAAAATTCGATGTAGAAATGAAAATAGTACATGTTGAAGATGTATTTAAGGAAACGATAGTTAAATATTTTTTAGATGAATATAGAAAGGGAAGAACTCCCAACCCTTGTTTTTTTTGTAATGATTGGATTAAATTTGGGTTTTTACTTGATGAAATCTTAGAAGATGGTAATGACTATGTTGCTTCAGGTCATTATGCAATTGTAAAAAACGGTAAGTTGTACAAGGCAAAGAGTAAAGAGAAGGATCAGTCCTATTTTTTAGCTTCTATAAAACGTGGAAAATTGGGACATTTGTTATTTCCAAATGGTGAATATGAAAAAGAAGAAATTAGAGAAATTGCGAAAAAATTGGATATTCATGTGCATTCAAAGGAAGACTCTCAAGATTTGTGTTTTATACCTGATAACGATATTTATAACTTTTTAAGTGAGAATGGTGTGAATTTTAATCCAGGATTGATAATAGATACTAAAGGAAATATTTTGGGGACTCATAAAGGATTACCAAATTACACAATTGGACAACGGAAAATAGGAATTGCAACTGGGAAAAGATTGTATGTGTTAAAAAAAGATTTTGAAAATAATTTGTTGATTGTAGGCGAAAAGGATGAAGTGTTTAACAAAAAGTTTACCGTTTCGAAATTAAATTTTTTACAAGATGTATCTAACTCTCTACTAGGATATGTTAAAGTTAGAAAAAAGTTCAAAGAAGTTAAATGTAAGGCATATTTTTTAGATGGAAGATTGTTTGTGAAGACTGAAGAACCGGTATTTGCTATTACTCCTGGCCAAATAGCGGTAATTTATGACGATGATGGAGCGGTAGTGGTATCAGGAATTATTGAAGAGGAGGGATGGAATGGATTTAAAGGTTTTGATTGATCAAGAAAAATTGAAAAATCGTATTAGAGAATTAGGAGCTGAAATTACGAATTATTATAAAGAAAAAACGGACACAATTCATGCTGTTTGTGTTCTGAAAGGTGCTATACACTTTTTTACGGATTTGGTTGAGAATATTGATTTAAATGTTGAATATTCTTTTATTCATGTTTCAAGTTATAGTGGGATGGAATCTACTGGAAGAATTAGGGTAAAAAGTTGGATAGATGAACCTATTGAAAGTAAATATGTCTTAGTGGTTGAAGATATTTTGGATACTGGGCAAACGTTATCGTATATTTTAGGATACTTGAATAGATATAATCCTAAAGATTTGAAGGTAGCTACTTTGCTTAAAAAACCTTCAAAGAAGCCAATTGTTAGTGCAGATTTTATTGGTTTTGATATTGAAGATAAGTTTGTAGTTGGATATGGTTTGGATTTTGATGAAAAATATAGAAATATTCCTTATATAGGTTATATGGAATGAGAAAAAGTTTATTAATTACAGTTGGGATTATTATTACATTGTTTTCATTAGGAATAGTTTTAATTCCTTGGTTTAGGATAATATTATATGTGATATATTCTCCTCTTAAGGAGGAAACAAATTTTTTAGTGTTAGGTTTAGATAAAGATATTCAAGGTACTAGAAGAACAGATGTAATAATGTTTTTAAGCGTAAATGCTAAGACAAAAAATATAAAAATTTCCAGTATTCCAAGAGATCTAATAATAGATGGAAAAAAAATAAACTCATATTATCAAAGAAATGGTTTAGATGCTTTGATAAAATTGGTAGAAGGATTTTTGAATAAGAAAATAGATAGATATGCAATAGTTGATTATGATGTAATAAAGATCATTGGTGATGAAATAGGTCCAGTTGAGGTTTATATAGATCAACCTATGAAATATACTGATTATTCTCAAAATTTGATAATTAATTTTGAACCAGGATTACACAATTTATATGGTGAAGAGCTCCTTGCTTTTATGAGATTTAGAAAGGATTTTAGAGGTGATCTTGGAAGAATAGAAAGACAAAAATATATTATTGAACAGCTTTTAAAAACAGCACTTAAAAAAGATATCTTTACTTTATCTAAAACGTTTAAAAAGGTTTTTGATATGATAGAGACAAATGTTAAAACTTCAGAACTTGTTTATTTAGCAGTAAATTTTAGAAATGGATTTAATTTGAAAAATATATCTTTTCCCGTAAAGTATGATGTGGATGGAAATATCTATCCAGGTGATTTGAAAAATTATAGAGAAGCTTTTAATGGAGAAAAAAAAGAGGAGAATAGTTTCAATTTTTATATATTAAACAATACGAAAACTCAAACAAGAACATATAACGTGAATTTATATTATATGTGGAAGGCGGCAGGTTTCATTCCAGAAAAAATATATAACTTGCCCAAATTATCTTTAAAAGAAGATACGGTGTATGTTTTAGATGAAAGTATAAATATTCAAACTGTCAGTAACATAGTAAAAGTAGTACATCCAAAAAGAAGGTTTGCTATAAAATATGCAAAAGATCACTTAGAGGAATATTATTTGATAATTGAAACGTTATCTTCTGAAAGAAGCTATATAAACTTTCCAATTGATTTTATAGTTATTTTAACAGGATAGAAATTTTTTCTTTATTTTTTGTGTGTAAATGTGAGCTAGTCTTGTTGGTTCTGGAAGTTTGTATTTTCCGATAAATAATTTTGTTATTTTGAGACTAGATCCTATATCTATTAAATATCCAGGTGATATAAAAATGGGCTTGACATTATCTTTGCTTCTGTATACTATACCTAGTCTTTCGCCGCTGTATTCCAGATATGAAAAACTCCCATGTTTTTTTTCGGGTTCTTTGTAATTTCCTACCAATTTACTTTTTGCGATTCCAATTGTTGGTTTTTCAATCCAAAGCCCCATATGACTAGCTATTCCTAGTTTTCTTGGGTGTGCAATACCATGTCCATCAAAAAAAACAATATCTACATTTGTTTTTAATTTTTCCCAAGCTTTTAAAAATATAGGGCCTTCTCTAAAAGCGAGTAATCCAGGGATGTAAGGAAATTTTACTTTTTCAATGTGATGTACAATTTCTTTGATGTTAAATTTTTGATCTAGAACTACAATTACTGCCAATCCGTATTTATTTGGAAATGAAAGATCAACCCCCGCAACTAGAAAGGTTTCTTTTTCAAACTTTTTAAATTTTAATAATTTTTTCAATTCATTTTGAATGTTTATAGCTTCTTTTGGAGTTATGTTCCAATTGTGTAATTTTTTGTATATCATAATTTCACCCTTTTGAGTTTTGTATGCTAATTTTCTTTTTGTCTTCTTGTTTGAGTTTGATAATTCTATCGTACATATATTCGAAAAATTTAATATTTATTTTTCTTATAACTTCATTTGGTATTTTTTCAATTGTATCTTTTAAAATTTCAGTTAACATTATTACACCTTTGGGTAAATAAGATGGGCCTAAAAAATCCATCGCCTTGTGTAATTTTTTATACAAGTTTTTGTCTAAATTTTTGTATAACCTTTTAAATCCTAGTTTTGAATTGTTTCTATCGTAAATATATCTTAAAATTACAGCTAAATCTCCACATAAATGACTTCCAAGTCTTGAAGCCCATATTAAATCATTTCTTTTGTAAGCTGATACAAATTCTAACATAGTAAAGGAAAAAGAATTGAAATATCTTATAAAATCTTCCTCAGTTATAGAAAGTTTTTCTGCTTTATAATTATTTAAAAGACCTTCAGGATCGTGGATTATTTTTATTTGGTCAGTTTTTGGTAAATTACTAACAGTGACAGTATAAAAATCAAAATGTAGCCCGTTGTCAAAAACAGCAACAATTTGAGGTCCAACAAAATTTACTTCGGACCAGTAAAGTAATGGCCTGTATTGTTTCAGATAATGTAAACGCCTATTTAAAAATTCTTCTAATTTGTCGTTTTTCACAAGACAGTAAAAATCAACATCTGAATAAATATCCATTTCACCACGTGCAACTGAACCTTTAACAAATATTGCACGTACAGCCGGATCCTTTTTAACTAATCTAGAAATTGTGTTGATTGCATTTAATTGTTTCATTTTTCAACACCCCATAATATTTTAATGAAATCTAAATATTTTTTTATTAAGATTTTTAGTTATTTTTAATTTTTTGTATTTGTTATTTGTTCAATATTTGTTTTGAATAATAAATTGGAAATACTTATCATTAGCTAAGTACTTATTATAACAAAAGAATACATTGTTAAAAAAATATTATTGATCTATTCTCTTATTATAAGTAATATGAAAAAAACAAACATAAACTTATCAAAAAATTTCACAACAATATTCTACCACAACATCATCAAAAATTTATCTTCAAAAGTATAACTAAAAATACATAGATGTTTTAATTTTTTCCTTAGCAGTTTTAAAAGAACTATTTGTTCTTTCATTTAAAGAGACATTAGAAATTGGAACACTTTACTTTAAGAAAGTAGCTTAGAAAATTCATTCACAAAGTGTTATTTTGAATGTTTCTGGATGAGATGTATGTGTGTAAGATAAGTAAAAAATCATGTAAGGCGCAAAGTAATTCTGAAAAAAAGGATTATTTGGTAATATAAAAACAAAATTTGGTGAATATGTATATTCATACAGAGAAGATTTGGCAGGAATATTAGCTTTATTAAAGTTCCTATTCTACAACTTATATGTAACAATTTTTTTGTTTATTGCTAGAATAGGTATTTTGTGCTTTTTAATTTATTTATTGTTTATTTTTTAAACAGCCTCATTTTTCTCGTAGTATTATAATTTTATAGTTAAATACTTAAAATAAAAATCCCCCAAGACGGGGGATTTTTATAACTTTACATTTTCAAATTCTCTAAAATGTTTTATATTTATTCTTTCTCTTTTTAGCATATTTAATAATACATTCTTTGGCCCTATTTCAATAAACTCGGTTACACCTAAAGCTAACATATATTTTATTGATTGATACCAATACACCGGGCCAGCTATTTGCTCCAATAAATAATATTTTAACTCTTCTGGATCAGTTGATGCTTTTCCTGTACTATTTAAGACAATAGGAACTTTTGGTTTATTAAATTTAACATGTTCTATTTCACCAATCAATTTTTCCCTTGCACTTTTTAAAAAAGGAGTATGAAATGGGCCTGAAACTACTAATTCTGCAACTCTAATTCCTTTTTCTTTGCAATCATTTATAAACTTGTCTATAGATATTTTTAATCCACTTATCACAGTTTGAGTTGACGAATTATAATTTGCAACATAAAGTCCTTCATAATTTTTCACTAATTCTTCAACTTGTGATGGGGAAATTCTCAAGACAGCTGCCATACTACCTTTACCTGGTTCTATTGCTTCTGAAATATACTCTCCTCTCTTTCTTACCAAGTATATTCCAAAATCAAAATCATAAACCCCTGCGGCAGCAAATGCTGTATATTCTCCCAAACTATGTCCAGCTGTAATATGATAGGTTACACCATTTTTCTCTAAAAATTTATATCCAACATAACTTGCCAAATATATTGCAGGTTGTGCATTCTCTGTAAGTTTCAATACTTCTTCATTACCATTCATTATATCAATCAAATTTAAGTTCAAAACTTCTTCTGCCCTTTTACTATAATAATTCCAATCTGGTAACACGGAAAAATCTTCAGCCATTCCGGAATATTGCGAACCTTGTCCTGGAAACAAAAACGCCCTCATGCTTCCACCACCTTCAAAACTCTTTTTGAAATAACAACTGCTAAAACCATCTTTACAAAATCAATTCCAATAAATGGAAGTACACCGACAAAAAACGCTTTTGAAAAACTTTTCAAATGATATGCTAACACAGAAAAACCAAATAAATAAATTATAGCAAGTCCCAAAATTCCATAGATGAGCATAGAAAAATAATCTTTTTTAGAAAAACCAACAATTAACGCCGCAACCGGAAAAGCCATTAAGTACCCTCCAGTAGGACCAAAAAGATGAACTATTCCTCCGGAAAATCCGGCGAAAACTGGTAATCCAATTATACCTAAAGCCAAATATATTACCTGGACTAAAAATGCATAAAATGGTTTTAAAAAATATCCTGTTATAAAAATCATTAAAACCTGCAAAGTAATTGGTACTGTACCAATTGGAATACTTATTTGAGCCCCCACAATAGTTAGAGTAACAAAAAATGCAACTAGTGCCAACTCTTTTGTTTTCATTAAAATCCCCCCTTTAACCCTAAAATTACCTCCTTATATTCACTTACAATTTCTCGAATAATTTCATCAACAGTCTTTACATCATCTATCAATCCTACAGATTGACCCGCCATAAAAGAACCTTCATCTGTATTACCATCAATAACTGCTTTTCTCAAACTACCCACAAGAATACTTTCTGCCTCTTGTGGACTTGAAACTTCCAATTTACGAACTACCTTTGAAAATTTTGTCTTTACAACTCTCGCAGAATGTCCTAACGCAGCACCAGTTATTACGGTATCTCTAATTCCAGATTTTAATATTAATTTTTTGAAATTTTCATGTACTTCTGCTTCTTTGGAAGCTATAAATCTTGTACCCATTTGTATTCCTTCTGCACCTAACGCGAATGCTGCAGCCATTCCTCTGCCATCAGATATCCCACCGGCAGCAATAACGGGAATTTTTACCTTTCTTGAAACTGCATTTATAAGAACAAAGGTCGTAACTTCACCAATATGCCCGCCTGATTCCATACCCTCAGCAATTACTGCATCTGCTCCACTTCTTTCTACCATTCTTGCAAGACTATCAGAAGCAACTACTGGAATTACTTTAATATTATTCTCTTTTAATCTTTTTATGTATTTTGTAGGATTTCCTGCACCAAATGTAACAACTGGAACTTTCTTTTCAATAACTACATCTATTAATTCTTCCACATATGGAGAAACCAAAATAATATTAATGCCGAAAGGTTTATCCGTTAAATTTCTTACTCTTTCAATTTCATTTTCCAAATCATCTGCCTTCATTGGACCTGCACCAATAATTCCCAATCCACCAGCATTTGAAACAGCCGCAGCTAATTTTGCAGTTCCCGCCCAAGACATACCACCCATGAGGATGGGATATTTTATATCTAATAGCTTACATATTCTATTCATTAAATCACCTCTTCATTCCCAACATTAGTATTGCTTTAGCCACAACTTTGTTTTCCACGTATGCTTTTCCTTCAACAAATACGATATTTGATTTAATATTCTTCAATTCAACTTCGTACCTCAATATACAATCCGGTCTTACTTCTTTTTTGAATCTTGCATTATCAATTCCAAGAAATAAAGGAATATCATCACCTTTTAAAAGCATAATTCCAGCCGCCTGTGCCATCCCTTCTATTATATACACGCCAGGATATATCGGATAATCAGGAAAATGACCTTTAAATACTTCAAGGGTTGATATAATATCTTTCTCTGCAATAATCTTTTTTTCTTCTTTTTTTAACACTCTATCAACTAAAAGAATTGGTTCTCTATGCGGAAGTATTTTCATTATTTCGTTTTTATCCATATTAATACCTCCCTACAACAATACACGCATTGTGTCCACCAAAACCAAAAGAATTTTTCAAAAAGTTATTTACCCTATAATTTACACTTTCCTTTACAATATTAATTTTTGATGAATTTTCATCTGGGTTTTCCAAATTTGGCATTCCATGAATAAATCCTTCTTTCATTTCAATCAAAGCAGCTATTGTTTCAACAGCTCCTGCCGCCCCCAAAAGATGACCTGTTAAAGCTTTAGTCGAATTAACAAATACATCTTTATCACCAAAAATATCCAGAATTGCTTTGGCTTCGAGTTCATCACCTACAGGAGTACTTGTCGCATGGCAATTTACCAAGTCTATGTTACTCGGCTCCATTTTTGCATCGTTTAAAGCCATTTTCATTACAGCTTTTGAACCTGTTGCCTCAGGATGCGGCGCACTAAAATGATACGCATCGTCATTCATACCAAAACCTTTAACCTCCGCTAAAACTTCCGCATTCCTCTTTCTTGCAAAATCTTCAGATTCTAACACTAAGACTCCTGCACCCTCTGACATTACAAATCCGTCCCTGTCCTTGTCAAAAGGTCTTGAAGCTTTTTTGGGGTCATTATTTCTTGTTGAAAGAGCTTTCATTGCAGCAAATCCTGCTATTGGCAGTGGAGCAATTGTAGCTTCTGCACCTCCTACTATAGCAACATCCACATATCCATGTCTTATTAACATCGTCCCTAAAGCAATTGCATGAATTGAACTTGCACATGCACTTACCACGGAAAAATTCGGACCTTTCAAACCATATACCATCGACACAACTCCACTGGCCATATTGGAAAGCAACATCGGTATCATAAATGGGCTTACTCTATTTGCTCCTCTTTTCTTAAACACTTCATTTTGATTATCTAAAGTTAAAAATCCTCCCATTCCACTTGCAATGATTACCGCAACTCTATCCTCTATCCCTTCAAAATTTATTCTAGACGATTCAATCGCTTCTTTTGCTGCAACTAACGCAAATTGTGAATATCTATCAATTCTTTTGGATAATTTTCTGTCAATATATTCTTCTGGTTTGAAATTTTTTACTTCACCAGCAATTTGTACAGGCAAATCACTAGGATCAAAGCTAGAGATCTTATCTATTCCTACAACTGTATTTTTTAAGCTATTGGAAAATTCCTCTACGTTTTTTCCCAGCGGATTAATGGTCCCCATACCTGTAATTAAAACTCTTCTCACATTATCACCCTCCTTTAAATCATCTGATAAAATTATATCAATTTAACTTTTTTAAGTCAAGCAAACTTATAATTACTTTTAAATATTATGCTTTTCACATATTCACAATTTTGTTTGTTGCAATAATTTAAATTTAAAATAAAAAAATCCGGAGGGAATTCTCCGGATTTTTAAAAATTTATTTACTAGCAAATTTCCATTGAAATATCAATGTATTTTATTTCGCTTGTTAACCTTCCAATTGAAATTACATCAACTCCATTTATCAAATAATCTTTCAGATTTTCTTCACAAATTCCACCTGAAACTTCTACTATTATGTTCTTTTTATTTTTTATTAATTCTACAGCCTTTTTTGCATCTTTTGGATTAAAATTATCCAACATGACAATATCCACATCTAAATCTAATACTTCTTCCAATTCTTTAAAGTTTTCAATTTCTACTTCTATTTTAGAGGTAAAGGGCTTTATCTTTGAAATCTGATTAACTGCTTTCTTTATTGATCCGTATATTTTTTTGTGGTTATCTTTAATCATAACAGTATCAGAAAGATTTAATCTGTGTGTGTTTCCTCCACCGTCTAATACTGCTAATTTTTCAAGATCTCCAATTAAAGGAATTATTTTTCTTGTAGCAGATATTGTAATCCCAAAATCTTTAGCAATATCCACAAACTTTCTCACCTTTGTAGCTATTCCACTCATTAGTGATAAAATATTTAGAACAGTTCTCTCTATTACTAAAATGTTGTATGCATTGCCGTTTAAAGTTAATAAAATGCTATCTTTTTTTACAAAATCGCCATCATAAAAATTTATTTTATATTCCAAATTATAATGCTTAAAAATATGCTTTACAATCTTTATTCCCGATAACACCGCATCTTGTTTTAAAACTATTTCAGCCTCTACATATTTATTTTTCAAAGGATACGATGCAAAATCAATCAACCCTTCATCCTTTTCGATCCATTCAATAATTTTATTTATCATTTTATGCCTCCATAAGTTTAAACATATTTTTTATTGGAATCTTTGCCTTTTCAGAGACTTCCAAAGGAACTTCTATTTCAAATTGTTCTTTTTCCAATGCCAATAAAATATTCTTTAAATTATTCTTTTTCATGTTATTACAAATTGCACCATCAATTTGTATAAACATCTTTTTTGGATAGATTTTTCTCAACTTAACAACCATATCTTTTTCTGTTACAACTATATATTCATTTCCTTTATCTAATTTAGGAAACTTTTCCATTTGTGATGTACTTCCAATATAATCAGATATTTCTCTTATTTCTTTAGAAACCTCTGGATGCGATATAACTTTTGCCTTGGGATACTTCTTTTTTAACTCCAAAACATCTTCTTTAGTTATATAGTTATGAACATAACAATAACCTGTTTCACCAGGAACGGGAATAACTTTCTTTCCAGTTTTTTCTGCTACATAACTTGCAAGATTCTTATCAGGTCCGAAAAGAACTGTATCACTATCTATTTTTTTAACTATTTCTACTGCGTTTGCTGAAGTACATGCAAAATCTGCATACATTTTTGATTGTGCTGTGCTATTAACATATATGACAAATGGAACATTATACTTTTTTTTCGCATCTATTATAAGCTCTGATGTAAGGGAATTAGCCATCGGACAAGTAGCTGATCTCGCGGGAACTATAACTTTTTTATTAGGATTTAAAATCTTTATAGTTTCTGCCATAAAATCTACGCCTAAAAATAAGATTTTTTCGTCTTTAATTCTTGTAGTAAGCCTTGCAAGTTGCAAAGAATCCCCCAAATAATCCGCTATTTCCTGTATATCTCTACTTTGATAATTATGTGCAAGAATTATATATCCTTTTTCCTTTGCTAATTTTTTTATCTTTTTTTTCAAGAGTTCCATAAATATTAACCTCCTATCTTTATTTTTTCAAAATTTTTTCTCAAAACCGCCGCTAAAGTTAATGGAGCTAACAAACTTGTTTTAGGATTGGGAGATTGATTATTTTCAAAGGTAAATGTGTAATTTCCCACACTTGAAATTGCTTCAATTTTATGTATATTCTTCTCAACATTTGGATCTGAATAAATTTCCACCAATACTTTTTCAAAACTTCCAACTGCTAGCGACAAAGTGACGGAAACATTGGTATTTTTTGGAAATCTATTTATGGCATCTATTGCATTTCCACTAAAAATTAACTCCCTTTTTTTATCATTTCTTCCAAAAGAAATTGGTGGTTTGAAAGTTTTCAAAAATACTTTATCAATATATTTTCTAATTGAATAAATAACATCTAATCCTCCAATAGCCCCAGATGATATATAAATGTTAGATTTAGAATCTACAATTTTTTTCATAAAATTATTCCTAAAAGTTGAATCTGCAAATGCACCTGTACTTAAAATATAAAAATCTTTTCCTGAATCTAAAATTTCTCTGTAATATTTTTTTACCGCTTCAACAGATGCACATTCTATTACCATATCACAATCTTCTGGAATAGAAAAATTTTCTAATCTAATCCCTAAGTCGCTTGTTATTTTTTTCTCATCATAGTAATAAAAATCATCAATAATATCTTTTAATTCTTTTAAAATTATCTTCGTTGAATTTCCAAATCCCAAAAACATTGGTTTCATCTGTCTTCACCTCCGAAAATATTTTACATCTGATAATTACATTTGTCAACTAAGTAACCAAAAAAAACAAGGGGAAAGATTACCCTTGTTTTTATAACTTTCTCAATGCAAAAAATATATGCTCTGCTTCTTTTATTAAATACGAGTTTTTTAATTCCTCAGATAATACCTTTGAAAGACCACATCCCCTTATATCAATAACTTCAAATCCATACCTTTTGAGATTTAAAATATCCTCAATAGTAAAGCACCTAGATTTAAAAGTTCCATACTGTGATCCAACAGTGGTAATATGTGTTCTATCAAAGTCTCTTAGTTCTTTTAAATTTCCATATTTTATTATCTGCCTTCTCATAAAATAGAAACTATCTACAGTTGCAAATATATATCCTTTATTCTTAACTAAATTTTTCATTTTTTTCATTACAAAATCTAAATCTTCAATATAACTTAAAACGTCTCCTTGCAAGTTTAAGATGTCAAATCTGTCTTCAAATTCAAACTCTTCAATTTTCGTGTTGAAAAAGTTTGCCTTGTCTTTATACTTTCTTTTAGCTATTTCTAACATTTTTTTTGAAGGTTCAATGGCATACACTTGAAAATTCTTTTTCAAAAAAAAAATTCAGCCAATATCCTGTCCCAGTTCCCACATCCAATACTTTGCCACTTAATGAACCAATTACATTTTCTATATAAATTTGTACGGCCTGTCTTAAAATTTTCCATTCCTCATCTTCATACATTTGATCGTATAAGTGAGCTATTTTTTCATAATATTCATACGATTTCACAACTAACCTCCTAACTTATTCTTTTATATTGATCATAGTTATTTACTATGGTATTTTTCAATTTTAAAATTCCAAAAGAGCGTGGTAACATCCTTATCTGCAATGTTCCACCTTTAACATAGTATTTTTCATCATTAAATAAATCAACATATTCAGTTCCGCTCAAGATTCTATTATCGGGTAAATTTACAATTAATTCATATGGTTTATCGTAGATATTTCCATATACAATCAGATTATCCAAAACCATAGGGGTTTTTCTCATAAATACGATTGGGTCATTATTTAACAATTCAAACCCTCCATAACGCAAAGCTGGTTCTTTTCTTCTTAATTTAATAATTCTTTTATAAAAATCCCTTAATTCTATATCCCAATTATTTTCATTCCAATCCATTGTCTTTCTACACTCTGGATCAGGACCACCATCCATACCAATTTCTGTCCCATAATATATTACAGGTACACCGGGATAAGTAAACTGAAGAAATATTGCAAACATCCTCAAAAATTTATCCTCAATTATTGTGGCAAGTCTTTCCGTATCATGACTATCTAACATATTCCAGCATGTTAAAATATTACTTGTTTCTTTATACATTCTTTCAAGATAAAGTCCAAAATTTTTATTAGTCCCTTTAACGTAGGATATTATATTTTCTCTAAAATGGTAGTTCATTACTCCGTCAACCATATCCCATCCTGCAGGATACGTCCAAAGTTCACTTACCACATACTTTTCTGAAGAAAAACCTTTCACTTTTGAAGTTATATATCTACTAAACTCTGGGCCAAGATCCTGGCCACAATCTAATCTCCAACCATCAATTCCCAATTCAAGATATTTAATCAAAACATTGGTAATGTATTCTTTGACAGATATTTCTTCCAAAACAAGTTCTGGTAAACTCTTTGTTCCCCACCAACCCCTATAATGCTTCTCATAAAAAACAAACATATTTTTAAAAGACTTATTACCCTTTAAGGCCTTTTTAAAATATACATTCTCTTTTCCAACATGATTAAAAACTCCATCTAAAATCAATTTCATGTTTCCCTTATGCAATTTTTTTAAAAGCTTCTTTAATGCTTTTATTCCTCCAAATTGAGGATCAACTTTAAAATAATCGATGGCATCATACTTGTGATTGGAATTTGATAAAAATATCGGTGTTAAATAAATAACATTTACTCCCAATTCCTTTAAGTAACTAATTTTATCGGCAACCCCCCATAAATCTCCTCCGTAAAATACCTTTACGTGCTCGCTTCTCTCCTTTTTTTTTGGAGGAACATCCCAATTTTCTATTCTTCCTCCTCTTTTTTCGTAAAGATTTCTTTTCAACTCAACATTTGAACCGTTTCCAATAAAAAACCTATCTGGAAATATTTGATATATTACAGAATCGAATGCCCAAGATGGTATAGGAAATCTCATCAAAACACCTCCTGTTTCTGAAAAAAAGTATATCACAAAAAACTGCACTGGAAAACCAGTGCAGTTTCTTTATTAAAATACACCTAAAATCTGAAACTATTTACTATTTTGTTTAAAACAGTAACTACTTTCTTTAAATCATTACTCATCGTATTTAATTTTGTTATTCCCTTTTCAAGATCATCAAGCATATCCTTATTTAATTCAATCCTATGTACTTGTTCTGAGAGCGTTCTAGTTGTACTATCAACTGCACTAGACATTTCCTCTGCTGCTGCACTTTGCTCCTGAGCGGATGCAGCTGTATTATTAATCATATTCGTAATCCCAAATATTTCTTCTTCAATTTTTTCAAGTTTTACCTTAACATCTTTTGAAAAATCTGCCGCATCTTTTATGCTTGTAACTGTATTTTTTGTATTTTCATTAACTATATTGGCATTTTCCCTTATTTTTTCTAAAATATTTGCAATATTATTTGTCGCTTTTTTGCTTTCTTCCGCAAGTTTTCTAATTTCATCAGCAACCACTGCAAAGCCTTTACCAGCTTCTCCTGCTCTTGCAGCCTCAATCGCAGCATTTAGTGCAAGTAAATTTGTTTGTTCAGAAATTCCATTAATTGTTTCTAATATTTCTTTAATATTTGCAGCAGACAAAGATAATTCGTCAACCATTTTAGCAGTATACAAAATTTCGTTATATCCTTTCTCGATTATTTCATATACTCTACTTACAGAGTTTGCTCCATCTTTTACGCTTTCAGAAATTTCATTAGAACGTTCTGCTAATTCCATCGAAGCTTTAGAAACAGCTTGTGCACTTGCCGCAACTTCCTCAATGCTTGAATTTATCTCTTCAAGCGATGCCGAAATATTTTGCGAATCTGAAACAACTTTTCCAAATGTCTTCACTAAATTTTCGGCTACATCTTTTTCCTTATTTGAAATTTCATATAAACTTTGCGATGACTCCTCTAAGTTTTTCGAATTTTTAGTAAGAGAAGAAACTATTGTTCTTAAACCATCAATCATATTGTTTAATGAATTTGCTATTTTACCTATTTCATCTTTCCTATCTACTTGTACTTTCTCAGATAAAACTCCTTTAGAAACATTTTCAACAACTAAAGCAACTTTTTTTACATCTCTCTTTATACCTTTTCCTATATAAAGTACAACTATGAAAGTAATTCCGAGAACTATTAATATTGTAATCAAATTTTTAATGAAAAAACTATTTACTATTTTATTAATATCATCAATATAAACTCCTGCTCCAATTATAAATTTGTATGGGGCAAACCACTTTGCATATGAAATTTTACCTACATCTTTTCCCAACGATGGTTTATTCCAAACATATTCATATATAAACTCACCGTTTCTTTTTGCACCATCTACTAAATCAACAAGTATTAACCTTCCTTTTGGATCTCTTATATTATTTGCTTTTTTGTTTTCCAAAGTCGGATGTACAATTCCAACATATTTTTCATTAAAAATAAATACGTAATTACTCCCATCAAATTTCATTGAAGAAATATATCTTTTCACAAAATCTATTGCCTTATTATGATCTATAATTCCATTTTTCTCCATTTTGTAGATATTTTCCACAATACCATATGCACTTTCAACCACACTTTTTACCTTATCTATTTTTTCATACCTTAACTCTTTATAAAAATTAACATAACTGAACCACAAGAAAAAAATAGAAACAAATATCACAGTACCAATAGTCAAAAACATTATCAAACTCGATAAACTTTTCAACTTCATATTCTCTCACCTACTTCATATATTTTTTATATCCTTAATTTAGATTGTACTACATATAAATTACAATGGTTATCTTTGATTTAACAATGTTACTAATTAATTAAAACAAATGTATAAACATTTAATTAAAAATACAAAATAAATCCGGTATTAAATACCGGATTTATTATTCAACCTATACACTTTTAGACCAATAATTAGGTGGTTCTTTAGTTATTATTATATCATGAGGATGACTTTCTTTAACCGATGCGGCGGTAATTTTTATAAAATTAGCTTTTTTATGTAATTCTTTTATAGTTGCTGCTCCGACATACCCCATTCCTGAGCGAAGTCCGCCTATCAATTGATATACAACATCTTTAACATCACCTTTATATGGTACCATTCCTTCAACACCTTCAGGTATAAATTTTTGGTTTTTACTTTGAAAATATCTATCTGCACTTCCTCTGCTCATAGCACCTAGCGATCCCATTCCTCTATATGACTTATATTTTCTTCCTTGATATAAAATTGTTTCTCCTGGTGCTTCTTCAGTTCCTGCAAAGATACTACCCAACATTACCGCTTCAGCACCTGCAGCTAGAGCTTTAACTATATCACCAGAGAATCTAATCCCACCATCAGCTATTATTGGTACATCGTATTTCTTTGCCACGTTAACGCAATCAAATATTGCTGTTAATTGGGGGACTCCAATACCTGCAACGACCCTTGTAGTACAAATCGAACCAGGCCCAATTCCTACTTTTACAGCATCAGCGCCTGATTTTATTAACATTTCCGTTGCTTCTGCCGTTGCCACATTCCCGGCAATAATTGAAATATGAGGAAAATTTTCTCTTATTTTCACCAGAGTTTCTATAACTTTTTTTGAATGTCCGTGTGCTGTATCAACAACTATAACATCTACTCCTGCGGAAATTAATTTTTCCACCCTTAGTAAAGTATCTTCACTTGTTCCAACTGCTGCGCCAACTAAAAGTCTTCCTTTCTTATCTCTCGATGCGTTTGGATGCTCTACAACGCTCCTTATGTCTTTGATAGTAATAAGTCCCGAAAGAGTACCATCGGATCTTACAATAGGTAGTTTTTCTATTTTGTTTTCGTGTAAAATATCTCTTGCTTCCTCAAGAGAAATTCCCTCATTAGCAACTATTAAATCACTAACAGGAGTCATCAATTTTTTTACAGGTTTCTTTAAATTCCTTTCAAATCTTATATCTCTATTTGTAATCAATCCCAATAATTTATTGGATTCATCGACAACTGGAAGTCCTCCTATCTTATACTCTGCCATTATTTTTTCTGCTTCTTCTACGCTAATATCTGGAGAAATTGTAACAGGATCATCTATTATACCATTTTCAGTCCTTTTAACAATCTTAACTTGATGCGCTTGTTCTTCAATAGATAAATTTTTATGGATTATTCCTATACCACCTTCTCTTGCTATAGCTTTTGCAAGTTCCGCTTCAGTAACTGTATCCATAGCAGCACTTACAAGTGGTATATTTAAACTAATTTGCCGTGTTAATCTTGTCTTTACTTCTACATCTGCAGGTAAAACTTCACTATACCCTGGAATAAGAAGCACATCATCGAAAGTTAATGCCTCTCTCATAACTACACCCCCCTATTTTCTTAAAATGATTTGATATATGTAAATTATATAGATAGTTAAAAATACTATACCTTCTAATTTTCCTATCTTTTTCCTAAAAATCGCAAACAAGAATAACAAAATAGATAATAAATTCATTATAATAAGGTCTAAAGTAAAGCTTTTAACATCAATTCCCAAAGTGCCTATCAAAGAACTAACCCCTAAAATAAATAAAATATTAAAAATATTACTTCCGACTATGTTTCCAACTAATATATCTTGTTCTCTTTTTAAAGCTGAAATTAAACTTACAACTATTTCTGGTAATGAAGTCCCTATAGCAACGATTGTCAATCCCACAAACGTTTCACTAAGATGAAAATATTTTGCTATTTTCACTACATTATCTATTGTGAGCTCTCCACCTAACCAAATACCTAAAACACCTACACCTACAAGAAGAAAAGCTATATTTGTTTTGTAAACTTTTGCTTCAGATTCAAATTCTTTTTCTACCATTTCTTTGTCACTTTTAATTAAATAATAAAGATAAATAATTAAAAGTGAAACAAAAACTACTCCGTAATTCCACATTAAAATTTTTTCTCTTAAAAAAAGTACCGTAAAAACTACTGTAGAGATAATCATAAAAGGTATTTCAACCATAGATGTATTTTTTTCTATCTTAATATTTGAAATTAAAGCTGCCAAAGCTAGAGCAATTGCAATATTGGCTATATTACTCCCCACGACGTTAGATATGGATACGCTACTATGTCCTTTTACAACAGAAACCAACGAAGCAACCAATTCAGGCAGTGAAGTTCCAAATGCTACAACTGAAAGTCCTACGACAATTTTCGAAATTCCCAAACCCAGAGCAATTGAAACTGCCCCATCAACTAACCAATCTGCTCCCTTTATTAATAAAACAAATCCAATTATAAGGCCTAAAAGGTTTAAAATCATACATGCCACTCCCTTTAAAAATATCTAATTTCTATATAAACGATAGAAACAATCAAAGAGACCAAAGAAGGAATAACTGAAAACTTAAAAAAATCTTTGAATGAAACGTTTTTCTTGGAATATCTTACAAGCATAGTAATTGCAACAATATTTGCAGATGCACCAATTGGAGTAAAGTTTCCACCATAGCAAACTCCCAATGATAGTGCCCACCAATACGGCATCAAATTTGAAAAAGATGAGTTTATTGATGGCAACATTTTTATTACCGGAATCATAGTTGCCGTAAACGGAATATTATCAAAAAATCCACTCACAAAGAATGACATAACTATCAAACCCAAACCAAATAATCTGGGTGAATTCCCAAAATTTTCACTCAAAACCAAGGCAACTTGTTTTAAAATTCCCGTATCTTCTAAAGCACCTGTAATAATAAACAAACCTATAAAGAAAAATATAGTACTCCACTCAATTTCTGCAAAATGTTTTTCCAAGTTTTTTGGATCAATAACTAAAATAGAAACAAATCCCATACCAAAAGCTATAATAGAGCTGTGAATCTGTAATTTTTCTTGAAGGGCAAAAAGCAATATTACAACTGAAAGCAAAATAAACGATTTTATTAAATTTTTCTTTGATATCGAAAGTTCATTAAAATTAAATTCTATTTTATTAGATAGAAACTTTTTGTATTTAATCAAAAATATAATTAACACGATTAATAGCGTTATAATTGTTGGGAATGCAGTATTTAAAATAAAATCGTTAAATGTTAAACGTGCAGCATTACCTATTAAAATATTAGGTGGGTCTCCAATTAGTGTTGCAGTTCCTCCAATGTTTGAACTAAAAACCTCTGAAAGTACAAAAAAGGTAGGATCGATGTTGGCTGCATCGGCAATTGCCAAAGTAATAGGTATAAAAATCATTACAGTAGTGACATTATCAATAAAAGCTGAAAACAGTGCAACAAAAAAATTAATAAGCAAAAAAATCTTTAGTAAAGAATTCTTTGAAAATTTTATTATCCAAAATGCAACGTATTCAAAAAATCCAACACTTTTAATTGTAGAAACTAAAAGCATCATTCCAATCAATAAAAATATAGTATCGAAATCCACATAATTTTTAAACAAATAATCTGGGTCTTCAAAAACTCCAAAAAATGTTAAAATAAAAGCCCCTAAAACAACAGCAATAGACCTATGTATCTTTTCTGAAATAATTAAGTAGTATACGATAACAAATATTATTAAAGCAATAATTGCATCTACACTCAATTATTCCACCCCTGTTTTTAAATTAAAAAAAAAGGGCACATATGGCCCTGGAGCGGGCGACGGGATTCGAACCCGCGACCCTCAGCTTGGGAAGCTGATGCTCTACCAACTGAGCTACACCCGCTAATCTCATTAAATATTATATCAAAGGATAATAAAGTTTTCAAGTTCATATTTTTATCATACCTTGGAATCCCATAAAAGCCAGAGATAAGAGTGAAGCAGTTATTAGAGCCAAAGGTAATCCTTCAAAAGGTTTTGGAACATCGTATAACTCAAGCTTTTCCCTTATTGCGCTAAAAACAATTAACGCAAGCAAAAATCCCAAACCTGCTCCCAGTGCATTGAATATTGCCTCAAGTAAATTGTAATTACTCATACTGTTAATAAGAGCTACACCAAGAATTATACAATTTGTAGTGATAAGAGGAAGAAAAATTCCCAAAGCATCATATAAATTTGGATTATTTTTCTTCAAAAATAACTCAACAAATTGTACAAATGATGCTATTACAAGAATAAAAACAATTGTTCTCAAAAATTCAAGTCCCAAACTTATTAACAATCTATCCAAAAACCAAGAAATCGTTGATGACATAACAAGCACAAAGGTGGCAGCAAGCCCCATTCCAAATGCTGTATCCATTTTTTTAGAAACACCTAAAAACGGACATATACCCAAAAATCTTATAAAAACATAATTATTAACAAGCATTGCAGAAAGTAAAATTAAAAATACCTTCATTTAACCTTCCCCCTTTCTTTTCTTTTCATGCCAATAAAGGCAAATAAAGCTGCTAATAATCCCAATGTTAAATATGCACCAGGGGGAAGTATCATTATAAACACATTAAACGCTTTACCCCAAATTTTTATATCGAATATCGTACCATTTCCCAATAATTCTCTTATAGCACCTAATAAAGTTAAACTTGCAGTAAAACCCAAACCCATTCCCAAACCATCAATTAATGAATACCAAACATTATTTTTTGATGCAAAAGCTTCAGCTCTTCCCATTATCAAACAATTAACAACTATTAATGGAATAAAAAGCCCCAATGTTTTCCAAAGATCATATACATATGCGTGCATCAACAAATCAACCATTGTCACAAATGATGCTATTATAGTTATAAAAATAGGTATTCTAATCTTTTCGGGCACTGCCTTTCTAAGAAGAGAAATGACTATATTGGATAAAACTAGAACTACAGTAGCAGCTATTCCCATTCCAAGTCCATTTTTTGCACTTGTAGTAGTTGCAAGAGTAGGACACATGCCTAAAGCTTGTACAAATGTGGGATTTTCAACAACAAATCCTTTAGAAAATTCCTTCCAAGTTCTACTGGCCATTTCTTAGCACCTCCTTTTGCAAATACTCAAACATAGCGTTCAAAGTTGCTGCTACAGCTCGTGGAGTAATAGTTGCCCCAGTCATAACATCACTAATTTTTACTATTCCTATCTTTTTTGCATCTTCAGGTGAGAGATTACTTTTACCCGCATCTTTATCAACTTTTACACCATTTTTCAAACCCTCGTATGGTATTGGATAAAACCTCTTTTGCGAAACCTCTTCTGCTATCTTTGCACCTAATCCCGGTGTTTCCTGTGAATAATCTATTACCTTTATTGCCATCAAATCTATTCTATTTTCTTTTACTAAAAATGAAGCAACTGAAATTACTTTACCACCATATCCTATTCCGTATCCTTTTAAAACGTAAACATTTCCTTTATTTGTTCTAAACTTAAAAACAGGAGAAACAACAACACTTGTTTCTGCCTTGAATAATTCTTCTTCTGGGTTATTTGAAGCGGATACAACAGCATCTTTTATTTTATTTTTATCTACAATTAATTTTCCATCTTCTGTCAAAACAAATTTTACTGCATCAATAGTATTTTTTAATTCTGCAATTTTTATTGCATCTTGCGTATAAACATAGACATATCCTAGTATTAACCCTGCAATCAGTGTATAAACCATTAAAATTATTCCCGTTTTAAACATTTCTTTCATGATTCCACCTCACCAAATATTCGTGGCATCGTATATTTATCAATTAACGGAACAAAAGCATTCATTAATAAAATAGAAAGCGAAACTCCTTCTGGATATCCCGCAAAGTACCTTATAAGTAATGTCATAACACCAATACCAACTCCAAAAATTGCCTGGCCTTTGATTGTCATGGGACTTGTAACCATATCTGTAGCCATAAACAAAGCACCAAGCATTAACCCACCACTTAAAATATGAAATAAAGGAGTTCCAAAAGAAGGATTTACAAAATAAAATACACTAGACATAACAAAAACTGTAGAAATATACGAAATTGGGATCATAATCTTTATTCTCTTTCTTATCACAAGATATATAAATCCAACCAAAAGTAGTAAGACACTTGTTTCACCAATTGAACCTCCACGATTTCCAATAAACAAATCCCAATAACCCACATTAACATTTCCAGTTTCTTTTAAAATTGCAAGTGGAGTTGCTGATGTTTGCACATCAATCCATTTTGTAAAAGAAAGCACAGGTTTGTACCAAGTAGTCATTGCCACGGGAAATGAAACAAGCAAAAACGCCCTTCCAGCAAGTGCTGGATTAAAAATATTCATTCCAAGTCCACCAAATGCATGTTTGGCAATCCCTAATGCAAAAGCTAATCCTATCAAAAACACCCACCAAGGAGTTGCAGAACTTACATTCATTGCAAGCAAAATTCCCGTTATGGCTGCACTTCCATTTGGAGTAAAACTTTTATCATTTCTAAGCACTCTCATTATAAACAATTCAAACAATTCACCAGTAACTGCCCCAAGTAAAATTAAAAATAGTGCGTAACCACCAAAAAAGTACCATGCTCCAATAATGGCAGGAATCAATGCTATAATGACATCCATCATAACTTTTGAAGTAGTGTCATTTGCTCTTACGTGTGGTGCATTTCCCGTTATTAACTTCATTATTTCTTCCCCCCTCTCAGGGCCTTGTATACTTTTTTGGCCAATTTGATTGTTTTTACATGTTCTATTTTTGCAGGACAGATATATGTACAAGAACCACATTCAATACAATCTAACAAACCAATTTCGACTGCTTCATCATATCTTTTTTTCTTTCCTAATAAATCAAGTAAATAAGGTTGCAATCCCATTGGACAAACGTTAACACAGTATGAACATCTTATGCAAAATGTGCTTTTTTGTTCTTTATGTATTAAAGTTGTAATACCATTGTTACCTTTTACCAAAGGCGTATCAATATTGTTTATAGGGATTCCCATCATTGGTCCACCCATTAGTACTTTTACATTCTCAACGTTTTCTTTAAAACCTCCTCCAAGGTTTTCGATTACCCAAGAAATAGGAGTGCCTATCCTAACCCACCAATTTCCTGGTTTATTAACTGCTTCGCCGGTAACAGTTAATCCTCTTTCGACTAAAGGTTTTCCATCTATTACCGCTTCTTTTATCGCATATAAAGTGCTTACGTTCAACACTACAACCCCTACATCCATTGGAAGTTTTCCACGGGGTACTTTCTTACCAGTAGTTGCGTAGATAAGTTGTTTTTCTGCACCTTGGGGATATTTTGTTTTTAATGGAATAACATCAACTTTTCCTTTCCATTTATTTTGAAGTAAATTTATTACATCCATCTTATTATCTTCAATACCAATTGCCACATTTTTTATTCCCAATATTTTTTTCACTATCTCAATTCCAATCAAAATATCTTCTTGTCTTTCTAACATCATCCTATGATCAATTGTAAGATAAGGTTCACATTCTGCACCATTTATAACAAGATAATCTATCTTCTTGTCTTTTGGAGGCATTAATTTAACATAAGTTGGGAACATGGCACCACCAAGCCCTACAATTCCAGCTTTCTTTATAATCTCAACTAACTCCTCGTTTGAAAAATCCTCATAATTACCATGTGGTAGTAACTCCCACTCATCTTCTCCCTCTCTTTGAATTTCCACTACTTCTACCGCTTTTCCAAAAATAACATTTGTAACCTTTTTAACATCAACTACAGTACCCGTAACAGGCGAATGGACATAAGAGGATATAAAACCCGTTGGTTCACCAATAACCTGCCCTGTTTTAACTTTATCACCCTTGTTTACAACTGGTTTTGCGGGGCTTCCAGCATGTTGCTGCATAAAAACCAATACCTTTTCAGGTAGAGGTGCTTTCTTAATTGGATAATCTTTTGATAAATGCTTATTTTCAGGAGGATGAACACCTCCCAAAAAGGTTGATAACTTCAAGACACCACACCTCCCAGAATAGACTTTTATACCATCACCGAGAATGATTATAACACAGTTTTTTTAGTTTTCACAAACAAATTTTATATGATATAATAAAAAAAAACGGGAGGAAAAAGTATGGAATACCTATTAAATCTTTTTAATGGAAATTGGGTTGATGAAACTACAAGATTACCTAATAAAGACTTTTTTAACCATATCTATCCGCTAATTAAAGAATCAAAAACACTGTTTTATCTAATATATTTAGATTTAGAATTTGAATCAACTGATATCAATGAAATTAACTTTGTTATAGCAAGAATTGCATCGATAATAAAACACAGCGTTAGAATACCAAAAGATTTTGTATGTCGTTCATCTGAAAAAAGCTTTGTATTAATCTTACACGGTATTAATGAAATAGTTGCCAAACAAATAGCAAATAGAATAAAAGATTCTCTAGATTATTTACTCTTAAATTATGGAAATAAAAATATCAAAGTAGAGACAAAAATAAAAATCGAAGCTGTAGGAGGTGCTCCTAGTGAATAATGAGATAGGCACAAGATACGCTCCAAATAAAATTGAAAAAAAATTGTACAGCTTTTGGTTGGAAAAAGGATATTTTTCACCTAAAAAAGATGGGCCAAAATACTCTATTGTAATTCCTCCGCCAAATATAACGGGTAAAATCCACATGGGGCACGCTTTAAACATCACATTACAAGATATATTAGTTAGATTTAAAAGAATGAATGGATACAAAACGCTCTGGCTACCAGGTGAAGATCACGCGGGAATTGCAACTCAAACTGCTGTAGAAAAAAATTTAGAAAAGGAAGGAAAGAAAAGAGAGGAGCTTGGCAGGGAAAAATTTTTAGAAATTGTTTGGGAATGGGCAAATACATACAGAAAGACCATAAAAGATCAAATAAAAGCCATTGGAGCTTCTGTGGATTGGTCTAGAGAAAGATTTACTTTAGATGAAGGGTTATCAAAAGCCGTTAGGAAAGTGTTTGTATCATTATACAAAAAAGGATTAATATACAGGGGAAAATACATTGTAAACTGGTGTCCAAGGTGTAAAACTGTTTTATCTGACGAAGAAGTAGAACACAAAGAGCATGAAGGTAAGCTTTACTATATAAGGTATCCATTTGCTGATGGTGCTGGAGAAATAGTTATAGCCACCACTCGTCCAGAAACCATGCTAGGAGATACCGCTATTGCTGTATCCCCTTCAGATGAAAGATATAAGCACTTAGTTGGTAAAGAAGTAATTTTACCACTTATAGGAAGAAAATTAAAAATAATTGCAGATCCATATGTTGATCCAGAATTTGGTACAGGGGCTTTAAAAGTAACTCCTGCACATGATCCAAATGATTATCTTATTGGCCAAAGAAATAACCTCGAATTTATCAACATATTTAACGATGATACAACACTGAATGAGAATGCGGGGAAATATCAAGGTCTTGGCAGAGATACAGCAAGGGAAAAGATTGTCGAAGACCTGGAAAAAGAAGGATATTTAGTAAAAGTTGAAACATTACAACATTCCGTAGGACATTGTTATAGATGTGACACTGTTATTGAACCTATGCTAATGGATCAATGGTTTGTTAAAATGGAACCACTTGCCAAAAGAGCAATAGAAGCTGTGGAAAATGGAGAAGTAAAGTTTTATCCAGACAGATGGAAGAAAGTGTATTTGAATTGGATGTATGAAATAAGAGATTGGTGTATAAGTAGACAACTTTGGTGGGGCCACAGAATACCAATTTGGTATTGTAAAGATTGTGGCCATATAAACGTATCTGAAGAAGAAGTACACGTTTGTGAAAAATGTGGAAGCACAAATTTACGTCAAGAAGAAGATGTGCTTGATACATGGTTCTCCTCTGCACTTTGGCCATTTAGTACCCTTGGTTGGCCAGATGAAACATCTGATTTAAAGGAATTTTATCCAACCAATGTATTAGTTACAGGATTTGATATTATATTCTTCTGGGTAGCAAGAATGATCATGATGGGATATGAATTTATGGGTGAAAAACCGTTCTCGGATGTTTACATACATCAACTAGTACGTGATAAATTTGGAAGGAAAATGAGTAAATCACTTGGTAATGGAATAGATCCACTAGATGTAATTGAAGATTACGGAGCAGACCCCATGAGATTTTCACTTGCATTACTTGCTGCACAAGGTAGAGATATAAAACTAGATTTAAAACACATTGAAACAAGTAAAAAGTTTGCAAACAAAATTTGGAATGCAACAAGATTTGTGATTTTAAATCTAAAAGATTTCGAAAAAGAAGAATTAAATAATTTAAACTTATCGGATAGATGGATTCTTTCAAAACTTCAAAAAACAATTAAAAATGTAACCAGTGCAATTGAATCATATGATTTTAATCTTGCGGCAAGGGAAATATACAATTTCTTCTGGGATGAACTTTGTGATTGGTATATCGAAGTTTCAAAACCACGACTTAATTCTGAAGACAAAACAGTTGTTCAAAATGTATTGGTAAAAGTATTAGATAATAGCTTAAAACTTCTTCATCCATTCATGCCATTTATAACGGAGGAATTGTGGCAAAAATTACCAACTGATGGTGAATCTATAACTATTTCAGAATGGCCGAAAATTGATGATAACTTAATAGATGAAACTGCGGAAAAAAGATTTGAATTGTTAAAGAACATAATAAAAGGTATAAGGAACGTTAAAGCAGAAGTTAATATACCTCAAAGCAAAAAAGTAAACATAGTTTCAACTATAAAATTTGATCAAGAGGAAGAACTTTACATAAAAACTCTAGCAAAAGTTGAAAATATAAGTTATTCAAACATGAAACCTGAAAAAGCGGCAAGTGCATATGTCGACAATGAAAACGAAATATTTGTAGAACTTGGCAATTTGATAGATATTGATACTGAAGTAAAAAGATTAACCAAGAAAATTGAAAAGCTAGAAAAGGATGCGGAGAAATTCAGAAAAAAACTAAACAACAAAAAATTCCTGGGAGGAGCACCAGAAGAAATAATAGAAGAAACAAAGGAAAAACTCTCGAATATCGAAGGGCAAATTGAAAAGATCAAAAAAATTCTAAAATCACTAATGTGAGGGATGACTGTGACTTATTTAGAAGCACTAAAATATCTTTATTTCAACAGACCATTTGGTAAAATAAAGATAGGTCTATACAGAATAGAAGAACTTTTAAATATACTTAACAATCCAGAAAAAACTTTCTCTTCTTTTCACGTAACTGGTTCAAATGGAAAAGGGAGTACTACAACGTTTTTGCATTACTTATCTAGATTTCATGGATTTAAAACGGGGGGATATTTTTCTCCCCATTTATCATCTATTTTGGAAAGGTATTTAATTAACGGAGAAAAAGTAAGTAAAAATACTTTTCTAAAATCCTTTGAAAAAATTAAAAATGCAGCAGAAGTCTTAGATAAAAAAGGTATAGATTATTCTCCTAGCTTTTTTGAATTTGCAACTGCTATTGCATTTGAGATATTCAAAAACGAAAATGTAGAAATTTCAACAATTGAAGTAGGACTAGGTGGAAGATTTGATGCAACAAACGTTATTATTCCTAAAGTCTCTGTTATAACAACTGTTAGTTTAGAGCATACAAAAATTTTAGGAAATTCAATAGAAAAAATAGCTTTTGAAAAAGCGGGAATAATAAAAGAGAATACTCCTGTTGTTATTGGAAGTATTCCAAATACTGCAAAAGAAGTTATTTATGAAATTGCAAATAAAAAAGGTGCAAAAGTTTACGAATTGGGAAAAGATTTTAATTTTGAAATAAATAAATTGAGTTTCAATGAAAATTCAATTAATTATTACGGGGATAAAGACATAAAGGACATAAAAATATCACTAAATGGTACTCACCAACCTATAAACGCTGCAATTGCACTCAAAGCCTTTGAGATATTTAATCCATTAAATGAAAATGTGGTAAATGATGCCTTCAAAAGAGCTTTTATTCCAGGAAGATTTGAACTTTATAAAAATATTCTTCTAGATGGTTCACACAACCCGCAAGCTGCTGAAAAATTCGTTGAAAACCTGGATATATACTTTAAAAACAAATCGAAAGTTGCGGTTTTTGGCATCCTTGATGATAAAGATAAGAGAAAAGTAATAGAAAAAATATCAAAAAAATTTGATCATATAATAGTTACTTGCCCACCTTCACATAGGGCAGTTAATTGTGAAGAGACGTTCTTGCTAACAAAAGAATACTGTAATTCGGTTGAATTTGTCAAAGACCCTTTAAAAGCATTGGAAAAACTTCAAAAGTACCGTTCTGAATTAAAGATAGTAACTGGTTCTTTTTATCTTGTAGGTTATATAAGAAGTTATTTGGAAAATGGGTATATAGATGAAGAATTAAATTTAATGAGGAGGTGACATTTTTGGAAATACTTGATTTAATTTGGAAAACATTGATTGAAAAAGAAGCAATAGATCCCGTTATATTAGACATGTCAAAAACAAATGTTCCAACTGAATTTTTTGTAATTTTAACTGCAAATAGTAATACACATATGAACAGTTTAAAAGAAGCTATTCTGGATTTACTCAAAGGTAACGGGATGGAGATTATATATTATGATAAGGAAGAAAATCATGATTGGTTAATAATTGACGCAGATGAAATAGTTGTGCATATATTTAAAGATGATGCCAGAGAATTCTATGATTTAGAAGGCTTATGGATCGACGCCAAAAGAATAAAGGTGAGTAAAGAATGATCCTAAAAAACGCATATGTATTAAAAAGCTGGGAAAAAAATCCAGAAAAATTAGATATAAAAGTCGAAAATGGAACAATAGTAGAGATAAAACACAATTTACAACAAGAAGATGATGAAATAATAGAGCTAAAGAACAAACTTATTATTCCCGGACTTGTAAATACACACACTCATGCGGCAATGTCAATTTTTAGAGGAATAGCTGAAGATGTATCATTTAATGATTGGTTATTTAAAACAATTATTCCATTAGAAGAAAAACTGGACTACAAAACGGTATATTATTCTACATTAATTTCACTAATGGAAATGGCCCAAAATGGTATAGTTGCTTTTTGTGATATGTATATTTTCGAGGATGCAGTGGCACAAGCGGTAGCCGATTTTGGTATAAAGGCTTTGTTAACACGTGGGTTAGTATCAGAAAATGACAAAATCGAAAAAACTAGACTAAACGAATCCCTTAAGTTATACAACAAATGGCACGGATATGATAATAGAATATTTATAGGTCTTGGGCCACATGCCCCTTATACTTGCTCTATACCAGCTTTAAAAGAAATCTCAAAAATTTCAGAAGAATTAGATATTCCAATAACCATACATCTTTTTGAAAACAAGTGGGAAAGAGAAAAATACAGTCTAAAAGAAATCCTTGATACAGGTATTGCTAATAATCATCTTTTGGCTGTACATTGCATCCATTTAGACGACAACGACATTCAATTATTAAAGAACTATAACGTCTATATTTCACATAATCCATCAAGTAATTTGAAACTTGGGAACGGAATTGCACCTGTTACAAAATTTATCAATAATGATTTACCCGTTACATTAGGAACTGACGGGCCTGCAAGTAATAACTCTATCGATATATTATTTGAAGCAAGACTTGCAACTCTTCTTCAAAAGAAAGACAATCCAAAAAATCTTTCAGTGGACAAAGCAATTAAAATGATCACATACGACGGATATAAAGCGTTGAATTTAAACGGAGGAACAATTGGAATTGGAAAACCTGCAGATTTTACTATTATAAATTTAAATAACCCAAGCTTTTTCCCTGTTGATAATATGAAAAAACATATAATCCACTCAAAAACAAGTATATTTGCCACAATGGTTGACGGTAAATTTATATATTTCAATGGAAAATTCCCAACAATTGATGAAAAGGAGGTCTATAAACAATTTTCGAATTCCTACAAGAAGGTTATAGGTACAGAAAATTAAGCGTTGAATTAAAAAAAAGATATGGAACTAAAGTCTATAGATTACCTATAAATGCAGGATTTACTTGCCCAAATCGTGAAAACGGACAATTTGGTTGTCTATTTTGTGATGAAACAGGAAGCGGTTTTACAACTATTAAAGATATTGATATAAAATCCCAAATAAATGAAATGAAAAAAAGATATATAAACAAAGGTGCAAAAAAGTTTATAGCTTACTTTCAAAACTTCTCAAACACCTATGCTCCAATTGAAAGATTGAAAGATATTTATTATCAGGTTATAGAGAAAGACATAGTTCAAATTTCCATTTCAACAAGACCTGATTGTATTTCTGATGAAATACTCGATCTTCTTGAAGAACTTAAAGAAAAGATAGACGTATCTATTGAAATGGGACTTCAAACAGCAAACTATCACACTCTTACAAAAATGAACAGAGGACATACACTTGCCGAGTATATAAATGCAACAATGAAGGTTAAAAATAGGGGATTTGAACTAGTCTCACATGTGATATTGAATTTTCCCAATGATAACATACTCGATGTTATTGAAACTGCTAAAATATTATCTGTACTTGGAGTTGATGGTGTAAAAATTCATTCACTTTATATTGTTAAAAACACTATTTTAGGTAAAATGTTTGAAGAAGGAAAGATAAAGATAGGTTCTCTTGAAGATTACGTCGAAAGGACTATTAGATTTTTAGAATATCTTTCTCCAAAGATCGTTATACATAGATTAGTTGCAGATCCACCTAGAAAAGGAACAATATTTGGAAATTGGGGAAAACCTAAAATCCAAATTATAAACCTTATTGAAAGAAAGCTTGCCGAAAAAGAAACCTATCAAGGAAAAAATTTTTTAAGTTGGTATACTCCAAAAACTGAAAAATTTAAAAATATTCAAAATGATTTACATTAGAACTTTTATGTGGAGTTATAACCACTGAAAAAATAATATTTTATCCAGATTGCTGAAAGTCATAAAAGATTTTTACTCCCAATAAGGAGAACATTAAGAAAGATAAAATTATTTTGAACTTAGCCATTCAATTTGGTCTGATGATAATTTGGCTTGTTCTAAGAAAATAAAGTTCATTTATTTTGAGTTTATATCGTATTTGTATTAATTACAAGTTTTTATTCAAATGTAATTTAACAATATTTCTTCTATTTTGTTGTAATCATTAGTATTTATTTCGCCAATCTTTCTTCCTTTTTTTAAGACAATTATTTTGTGCATTTTTTTTAATTCTTCAATTTCGTGCGTTGCAAAAAAAATTATTTTATCTTTTTCTATAAGTTCTTCTACAATATTGTATATACTTTGACGAGTTTTAAGATCAACTCCGGCTGTAGGTTCATCAAAAATATATATTTCAGAATCTTTCATTATTGCCCTTGCTATATCCAGTCTTCTTTTTAAACCTTTGGATAACTCCATATATTTTACCTTTTCAAAATCTTTTAAATCTGTTTCTTCAATAACTTTATCTATGACTATTTGCAATTTTTCTCCATACAAACCATTAAGTCTTCCAAAAAACTCTAAATTTTGTCTAACGTTTAGTCTATAATAAAAACTCCTTTCAACCCCTGTTGATATTGACACATTTTTTCTGGCATATTTTTCATGTTTAAGTAAATCAACACCATCTAACAAAACATTCCCGTTATCTGGGATTAAAAATGTTGCCACTATTTTTAGCAAAGTAGTTTTTCCAGCTCCATTTTCTCCAAAAAGTGCTATTTTTTCTCCTTTTCTAACAGTTACGTTTATATCTTGTAGTGCTATTGTTCCATTTTTATATTTTTTACTTACATTAATTATTTCAAGCATAAAACCTCCTCAATACCATGCAAGAGTACCTTCCTTTCTTGCTTTATTAAATGATAATTTAAATAACCAAACACCAAATGGTATTAACACCAAACCCATTATTACCATAACAAGGAATCCCGTTCTTATTTGAACTACATTATAGCCCTTTAGTAAAGTTTTTCTTAAAAGATCCATACCATACGTTGATGGAAGAAGATACGAAATTCCTCTTATAAATTTCGGCATAATTTCTACTGGATAGTATATTCCAGAAAAAAGCCCTGTGAGTGTAAAATATATCCACCCTACTGGATCACCTCTTTTTGTTATAAGTATTATTGCAGCTGAAATTAGTCCAATTCCTATAAGCGGAAGCATTACAACAAGCAAAACCAAAAAAGATGCAAAAATATTTGGATTTATTTTTACAGAAAATAACCACACAAGTGCAAAAAATATAAATAAAATATTAAAGGTTGTAAACAAAAAGCCACTTAAAAAGTTGAATGCGAAAAGTTGCCAAAATGGCGTATCTGAAAGCAAGAAATATTCAAGTGTTCCCATTCTTTGTTCTCTTTGTATTGACGCTTTGAAAGTTGATAATGCAAGATTTGTATAAGACATGAATACTGATCCAGTTATAAAATATGCAAGAATATCTCCACCATATTTTTCAATTAATGGAAAATAATTACCACCAGCTATAAATTTCCCTATGAGCCCAAATTGTATTATTCCAACAAATCCACTTAAAAATCCCAAAATAAATTGTGTCCGGTACGAAAACCAGATAATTACATCCCGTTTTATAAATCCAAACAATTTTACTGCAAATTTTATAAAATTTTCCATTCTTTCACCTTATTTATTTTCCTCATAAAGCCAAGGAAATAACCAATTCCACCAATGTCTTTTTTTACAGCCTTCATTACAAGAAACATTTGGTGAACATTCCTCTTTGTTTGCACAACCGTCGCAATTTTTAACATCTCCACAAAGTCCTCTTTCTCCATCACAAAAGGAAAGATATACTTTATCGTTTACAACCGGCTTGTTTAAAAATTCCATATAATTCCCTCCTTTTTCAATAAAGTTTTTGATTAATTTTTTGAATATTTCAGTAAAATTATACAAAATCTACGTTTAAATTACAAGTATAATAATTTTATGTTTTTATATATTAACATCATCTATATAACTATGGTTTAGTAAAACATATGTACATTTAATTAGCATTACTACATATAGTTTTGTAGTTCCTATACTGATAAATCAAATAAAAATATGTTAAAAAATATATAAAAATATTGGGTTAGGAAAAATATTTAATTGCTACGCTTATCAAAAAAATTTCCTAAATTGTAAAAGTTAAATTTTATAATAAAAAAATGAAAAAATATTTTTGTTAGAAATAGAAAAATTAACAAATAAAACCACATTTTTATGGTCTTGTGCAATGTTAATAATAAAACCTTCTTATTTTAGATATTATATTATAAAGCATAAATCAAATTATTCGTAATAATTATGCAAAATAATAAGAAACATTTTAAAATTTCAAGTATTTTTGCTATAATTATGGTTAAAAAAAAAAAAAAACGCACTATATGAAAATTTTTAGAGATTGATAGGCGCTTATATATCTTATAAAATAGAATTGTAATTTGTTTAAAAAAATATTTTTCGTTAGTGAAAAAAATATCAAAAGGAACGATATATTATGAATGAAATTTTCAAGGATGCGTCTTTTGTTTTTTTGGATAAAAATCTTAAAATCACACATGAAAGTACAAATTTCACAAAATTTAAGTCGTATTACGTCGTTGATTTACCCGAGTATAATGTGTACTTGCCTGTGCAACTTGAAAAACATAAAATTAGAAATCTTAATGGAAAGTTTATATGTGATCCGTTTACTATAGTAAAACAAAGATTTTATAACAACTAATAATATAATTTAAAATACATCATGAATCCCGGGCCGGGATTATCTTAAAAGAAAAGGAGGGGATAACATGAAAAAAGTTGTTATTTCTTCAAAAAATTTTGATAAAGTTTTGAATGCAGGATGTACGGGTTATTTTCTTTGTGGTAGTTGTAAAGAAGGCAAACTAACACCATAACTTTAAAATTGTCCTCCACCTTATTAAACAAGGTGGAGGACGTTTATAAATAGTAATTCTTAAAATTTGTGAGGGACTACTTTTATTCAGAATTTTAGCCAATATATAGGGGTGAAATAATGAAAGAGCTTGAATTCATTTTTAAACATTTGGAAAACATAAAAAGTAATTTTAAGCTTTTTTATCGTAAAAATGATAAAGGTTTATTATTACATAAACCTACTCTAACATTATATGTTCTAGATAAACAAAATTTTCAATTTTTCAAAGAACTCTTAAACAAAAATGAAGCACAACTAAGAGAAAAATTTAAAAAAAAGGATTTTGAGCTGAAAGATTTAAAAAATACAATTGAAGAAATTAAAAAGCTTGTTCAATATAACAGTCAAAAAGATAAAAAAACAAAAAAATTAGAAAGATTAGCACTTTTTATTGCGCAAGAATGTCCGCTAGAATGTGTTTATTGTTATGGGAAAGGAGGAACATATGGAAAATCAGAAATAATGAGTTTGGATATTTTAGAAAAATCGATTAACGTATTTTATTCACTCTATGACAAAATTGAAACTATTCAATTTTTTGGTGGAGAACCATTAGTAAACATAGAAGGAATATGTAAGACAATCGAAATTTTAAATAAAAAAATAATGAGACAACAAATAATTTATATGCCGAAAATTAATATAATAACTGGGCTGGGAGTTTCAAAAAAAGTAGTTGAGAAATTGATATTATTACTTAAGAAAAATAATCATTTTAATTATGAAATAATTGTGAGCTTTGATGGTCCAAAAAAGATACAGAATCTATTACGACCTTTTAAAAAAGGATTACCATCATATGATAGGATAGTTGAAAATCTTAATATTTTAAAAGAAATAAATCAACCAAAAGCAATAGAAGTTACTTATACAAAGCAACATTTAATATTTGGAATTAGTCACGAAGATTTAAAAGAATTTTTTAAGAATGAATTTGATATTGAAGATATTTTAATTAGACCTGTAATGAGCTGCGATGAGAATTTAATTATAGAAAATGATAATACTTTAAAGGAAATAGAAAAAATATTAGAAAGACCTTATGATTTGGAATATAAACTGAAAGAATATATAAGTATTTTGATCAATTCCAAACCTACAGAATATTATTGTAATGCTGGAATATCCAGTGTTGCTATATCAGCTTCTGGCGATATATATCCTTGTCAATTAGTTGTTGGAGATTCCAAATTTGCTTTTGGTAGTATTCAAGCTCCAATAAAAACAATAAAAGAAAATCTAAAAAAAATGGAAAGTAAATATAAAATTTTAAACTCAAAACTTCTTGACAAAAATTGCAAAGAGTGTTTTTTAACTTTTTTTTGTGAAGGTTGCGTTTTTAAGCAATATTATTTTGAAAAATCATCCGATGCATCTATTCCACATAATAACTGTGAAATTGTAAAAACGTTGACTGAACGTTTATTTTTAAGTATAAATTAACAACAAAATGTATTACTCAATATCAACAGAATGATAGAAAATTAAAAAATAAGGAGGAATACAATGAAACTTTTTTCGATTTTATCAAATAAAGAAGTGAAAGAACTTTTAGATTACACAAAGAAGTATGTAAGTTATCAAAAAACTATTTTTATATTAGCTCCGATTTTACTTATTGTTGGTTCAATTAGTCCGTTTCTTGTCAGATTTTTGTTTGATAATATAATCCAAAATGCGTATTTTTCAAAACTTCCATTATTTGTATTATTATTCATTTTTGTAAAAGGAGCGGAGAGATTTCTTTCAGTTATTGTGAATTATAATTTTAGAAAATGTGGAAATCTAATAGTTAGAAATGAACAAACAAGTTTTGTTAAAAAAATTCTTCGCTTACCAGTTCGGACTATCTCTGGAAATAATACAGGTGATATACTTTCAAGAGCAACTTCAGATATTCCTGTTTTTTCTCAGGTAGTAAGTACAGCTATGCCAGGTATTGTTTTAAATGTCATATCACTGGTTGTTTTTAGTGGAATACTTATTTATTTGAGCTGGCAACTTGCAATAGTTGTATTTGCAACTATACCTTTTTATAACCTATCTATCAATAGTTTTAACAGGCTTTTAAAAAATTTTTCTAAGTTGGAACGCGAAAAGAATAGTGAGGTTATAGAAGGAATACGTGAAAGAATAGAAGGAGCATTAACCATAAAACGCTTTGGTAAATTTGATTATTTTGTAAGCAGCTTAAAAGAGAAAATAGACGATTGGGTAAAAGTAAGTAATAAATATAATTTGTTTATGCAATCAATAGAAGATTTTTTAGTGTTTATAAAAGATATATGTCCAATAATAGTATTAAGTTTTGGTGGATATCTAGTTATGAAAGGAAATATAACTCTTGGTACTTTGGTAGGTTTTTATAGTTTCATGAACTGGATTTATGAACCAATAAGAGTTTTAAGTCACTTCTTTGTTTCACTTCAAAGTTCAACACCAGTTTTTAAAAGAATAAAAGAAGTATACGAAATAAAAGAAGAAACAAGCGGAAAAGAAACAATTAAAAATGTAGATGAGATCGAATTTAAAGGAGTTGACTTCTCATATAACAGCAATTATGTGTTAAAAAACTTAAATTTTAAAGTAACATCGGGTGAACGAGTTGCCATTGCTGGTTTAAGTGGTAGTGGAAAAAGTACAATGTTAAGTCTTATGACAAGATTTTATGAACCAACTAATGGGAGTATATTAATAAATAAAAAAGATATAAAAAGGTATACACTTGAATCTCTCAGAAAGAATATTATAGTAGTAAAACAAAACGATTTTCTTTTTAACATGAGTGTAAAAGAGAATATAATACTTGATGGTAATTTTAGTGAAGAAGAGTTCATAAAAGCAGTGAAAATAGCACGCGTGGATAAGTTTGTAAATGAACTTGAAAATGGATATAAAACATTGATTGGAGAACGTGGGAAAAAGTTATCAGATGGTCAAAGACAAAGAATAGCGATAGCAAGGGCAATAATTAGAAAACCACAAGTTCTTGTACTTGATGAAGCAACATCTGGAATAGATTCTAAAACTGAAGAAGAAATATTTGAAAATCTTTTCAAACTTGATATGACAATAGTAATTGTTTCCCATAGATTATCCACAATTAAAAAAGCAGGGAAAATATTTATCATAGAAAATGGACAATTTATATGTGATGGAACTCATGAGGAACTACTTAATAAATGCTCAAAGTATAAACAAATCATTCAGGCTCAACTTATTAGTTAAAAATAATTAAATTATAAAATATCAAAAAAATATTAAAAACAACTATTTTTATATTTATCATCTTACTTACATTATTATTTAATAGCGGATACATTTTATAAACTATTTTTTGATTTTACCAAATGAAAATAAACTCCTTGTGTAAATTGATTAGCAATAATATAAATATAACATAGTTGTAAGTCCTGATTTATAAAAGATACTAAGGAACATTTGGGTTGTCCCAAGTACATCCAATAGGTAAATCAAGGAAACACCCACCGGGTGCTGGCCCACATGGTCCACTTCCTCCTTCGCATAATTGTGCAATCATTTCACAGCCATTTTCCGTTTCCAAATCTTCTGGTGGTATTATGGGATTTAGTATTTTTACTTTCATCATTTTTCCCCTCCTCCTTTTGTGTTTTTATTTATAATTTCAAAAGCATAATCTAACATTACATCATTTTCTCCAAGCAAATAATCTATTTCTTCATCTTCGGTTAATTCTTTTTCATAATCCACCTCTATTTTTGGGTTGTCTGTAATTTTGTAATATCCACCTGGTATAAGTACTAATATTTTCGTATTTGGTAAAATATATTTTCCCAGTGCAGCACCAAGAGAATTAACAGGTTCCCTTGGTCTTTTGCCTATTATTTTTCCTACGTTTAGCTTTTTAAAAAAGTATGTAGCTACAACTGCCGCTGAAAACATTCTATTATTTACAAGAAGCCATATCTTTCCGTTAAAATTGTGTCTTGCAGGAAGTATTTTTGGATTTAATTCGTATTTTTCTAAGGTCCTTTTTATTTTTCCGTTACTTAACGGTATATTCTTGCAGGTGTACCCTACTAAGTATATTTGTAAAGGATTTTGGGTTAAATATTTGAAAAGCTCCCACACATTGTCTAAAAATCCCCCAGAATTTCCTCTTAAATCTATTATTAAATCTGATAAGTCTTCATTTTCACTGAATGTTTTGTTCAAAAATTCTTTGTAATATGTTAACCATCTATAACTATACATAAACGTACTTATTTTTAATATTCCAATATCTCTTCTTCTTTCAAACGATAATTTTCTTTTTTTCCATTCCTCTGGATATAATTCTTTTTTCTTTTTAATTGCCTCTTCAAATTTAATGGCATTTACTTTTATTACTTTTTTTATATCATTGGTTTTTATCAACACTTTGAAATTATTTTTATCTTCAATTTCTGGAAAGAGTTTAATTAAATCCTCCAAATGTTTGAAAAGTACATCTGAGGAAATTTTTGGTAAAAACAGTTTCAAATCATTAATTATTTCTTCTACGTTCCTATCATCGATTTTCAAGATCTCTACCTTATTTTCTAACTCAGTCACAAGTGAATTTTTCACAAATAATCTATTACCTACCACCACTGGTTCAAATGGCATTACTAATATATCTGGTGTAATATTGAAAAATACCCCATAATGTCCATCGCTAAAAATATGTATTATAGGAGCGATAGTTTTAAAAAACTCGCCTTTTGTCATAGGCTTGTTAAGTTGTCCCTTTATTCTGTTAACTTCTGAATAAAACTTTTCCTGAGATACAAATTCAAATGGATCAATCCCTGATTTTAGTATGTAGTTTATATAAATTTCAAAATCTTTTTGTAATTCTTCAGGAGAAAATAATTGTTGATTAAAACTTATCATAGCAAATAGTAATAATAAGATTGAAATCCATTTTTGTATATTTTTCATAAATTATCTTCTCCTTTGAATTAGAATTTTTTTCAGCTTTTCGGGAATGTATGAGTATAATGCAATAGATGTTTCAACAAGTTTTCGAACAAACCTACAATAATCTTTGTTTAATTTATAATTCTTTTTATCAATTATTCCAGATTCGTAATAACATTGACCTCCACAAATATATCTTGCAAAGCAACTTTGACATTCTTTTAAAATATCTACCTTTTTAATTTTTTCCATGATTGTTTCTTCAATAATTTTAAAAATCTTTATTTTATTGTCTTTTAACACGTTCCCAACTTTGCCAGTAAAAGTTCCATCAAACCTATGACAAACATAAACATCTCCTTTAGGATTCACTACTACAACTTTTCTACCTGCTCCACATGGGTAATACCTTTTTTGCCTAGTATGTAAAATTTTTAAAAACATCCAGATTATATTTGGTAACTTTTTTTGAAATTTATCAAAATTTCTTTCTTTTAAAAGTTTTATCATTTTATCTGTATAAATATCTATGCTATTTAACAGTTCATCTATTCTCGGTTTTAATTTATTATCATTTGTTGAAACTAAGAAAACAGTAAATGGAATTGTTAACGTAGAAAAAAACTCCATTAAGTTAGTAAAATCATCATTTTTTGATGTTAAAGTGGCCCGAAGCAATATTTTTTTAAATATGTCGTTTTTATATGACGAATGTAAAATTTCAATTGCTTTTATAATATCTTTATAGGTTCCTTTCTTGTTCTTTTTTAGTCTCAATTTATCGTTCAATTTTTGGTTTCCATCCAGACTTAATGTAATTGAAAAGTTATTTTTTCTAAAAAACGTAGCTATTTCCGGTGTAATGATAGTGCCATTCGTTGTTATAGCAAATCTAATATTTTTTCCTAAATAACTGTTTGCAAAATTTACAACTTTCTTGATAACACTAAAATTAATGAGCGGTTCTCCTCCAAAAAAAGAGATTCCAACGTTTGATTGCCCTTTTTCATAAAACATTTCTATAGCTTTCTTAGCTGTTTCCAGATTCATTAAACCTTTAGAATGATAAGTTCCTTCTTCTGCATAGCAATAAACGCATTTAAGATTACACATATGTGAAACTGTTAACACTAATAACTGTGGTTTAAAATTAATACTATTAAAGCTGCATATCTTATTATCTATAAACGGTTTAACTACACTAACTATATTTGGTGGTAAAAAATCGTTATCTTTTATTTGATGGCTAATTTCTTCATCAATTTCAAGTAGTAATAAGTTTTCTGGCAGAAAAAGAAGATATTTTCCAAAATGATTTATAAGTTTGAACTCCATATTTTCACTCTTCCTTATTAATTTATTCCACTTCTACAATTTATTATATAAATCACATGAAAATATAACAACCTCGAAAAATTTCAATTATAAGTTTTTTTTTTTTTTTTTAAATATTTCTAATTTATTTAAAATATATTAACGAATAATGTGAAGCATTTTTTATGTACTAAAACTATTTTTATAGTTTAAAAAAATTGTTTTGTTTATTTTCCTTATAAAGCCAAGGAAATAACCAATTCCACTAATGCCTTTTTTACAGCCTTCGTTACAAATGCCAACACAAGAGTCGTAAAAGTTAAATTTTATAATAAACAAATGAAAAAATATTTTTGTTAGAAATAGGAAAATTAACAAATAAAAACACATTTTTATGGCTTGTGAAGTGTTAATAATAAAACCTTCTTATTTTAGATATTATATTATAAAGCATAAATCAAATTATTCGTAATAATTATGCAAAATAATAAGAAACATTTTAAAATTTCAAGTATTTTTGCTATAATTACATTTAAAAAAAAAAAAAAAAACGCACTATATGAAAATTTTTAGAGTTTGATAGGCCTTTGCATATCTTATAAAATAAAATTGTAATTTGTTTAAAAAAATATGAATCATATCTCAACCATTCAAATAAATTTGCTTAACATACAATAAATGCATAAAGGATTTTTATATTGTTTGTTAAAAAAATAACAAGTATTATGTCAATAAGAATATATTATGATTTCTTTATAAAAATCACAGGGGTGGAGGGGAGTTTTTAAGGAGGTGTTAAAATGAAAATAATACTAAAATGGTCTGATGTAAAGAAGTCGGTTCTTAAGATATCAGCTACTAAAGTAAACTGCTCGTTATCGGCTGCTCATTGTTCATATTTTGTACATTAAAAATTGATTCCCTCCACCCTTTCCGCTTATTTTTAATTATTTACATCAAAAACAAGGAGGGAAAGGAATGCGTTTTTTTAAAGATGTAAAAGGTAACTATTGCGTATGTTTGGACTCGGAAACTCTTAAATGGATAATTGTTGATAAAAACTCAGCTCTACAATGTGACGATAGCAATCAAAATCTAATAAAAGTCTTCGAAGATGAAAGGGTTAATGAAAAAGAAAGTGAAATTCTAAAAGATAATGTATACCCTAATCCTATTGGGATATCAATACTCCCAACATTTAATTGTAACTTAAAATGTATTCATTGTTTTTATGAATCAAGGCCAGATAAAAGTTATCAAATGCTTAATCGAGATTATATTCCTTTAATTATTGAACTAATAAATTCGTATAATATTGAAAATGTGACAATAGGTGGTGGTGAACCTTTAACTTATCCACATCTAAGGAAACTATTAACCGACTTATTAGAAAAAACAAATGTAAAAATTTTTTTATTAACAAATGGGTTATTATTGTATAAAATAAAGGACTTTTTGAAAAATACCCAACTTAGTATCCAAGTTAGCTTTGACGCTACAAATGCGGACACTTATCAAAAAGTACGTGGCGGAAATTTTCAAAATTTACTTGAAAATATAGCTTATTTAAAAGATTTGAAAACTGATACTGCTTTGAGTTATACAATACATACTATTAACAAAGATGAAGTTATAAAATTTATAAAATTTAGCGAAAAAATAGGTATCAACTTTCTTCACTTTCCAATTATAGAAAATTATGGAAGGGCAAAAATTAATCAGTTATCTCCAGCCCCTAAAGAGCTAATTGACTTATACCAATTCTTGGTTTATTACTCGTTTCACTATAATAAATTAAAAATTTATTTTGTTGAGGAAATTAAGTTTAGATTACTGAATCAACTTAGGAGATATAATTGTTCAGCACTTTATAATCAATTATCTCTTGGACCTGATGGATATTTATATCCATGTAGTGAATTGATAGATAACAGATTCAAAATCTGTCATATCACGGAATTGAAAAAATTAAAAAACTTTGTTCAACAATTCAGGATTCAGACAAACATTGGAACACCGATTGTCCAAAAAATTTGTCCAGATTGTCCTATAAAATATTTGTGTGGTGGAGGATGTAGAGCTGTTGATTTTCTTTCTGGAAAAAGCTATTTTAAAGCAAAAGCAGATAGTTTAACTTGTGATATATTTCTGAAAAGTGCTTTTACTATTTTGTGGGAACTTGCAAATTATGAACTTAATCCAAGAATACCATTAAACCTCCTCTATTCTGATAATGTATTTAGGTGGGTGAAAGAATATGAAAAACATAACTAAAAAACAAATAGTTAAATTACTTAAAAAACATCTCTTTCATTTATTTTTTGCATTTTTTCTGCTAATTTGTGCAACAGGAATGACAATTTCTATTCCTTTATTTTCAAGAAATATCATAAATTTTATATTGACTAATAATACCACAGCTAGTTTGTTCAAAATTCAGCTAATGTTACTTTTGTTGGTGAGCCTATCCAAAGAATTTCTTATGTACTTTTCGTATTACATCTTCGAAAGTAGGATGAGATTTTTTACCGCATCACTTAGAAAGACAATATTTGAAGTAGCTCAAAATAATTTCAATCAGATTTCTTCCTTTGAATCTGGCAGGTTGTTCACTTACATTAGTACGGATACAGAGAGAATTCAAAATTTCTTTTATCCTACTCTTATATTTTTTTTGAAAGACTTGCTTATATTGATTTTTGCCTTAACCATAGGGCTTTTTATGAATCCCTTGGCAATTATAATATCAATTCTTCCTCTACTGCTTTTCTTTGTTTTAGCACGTTTTGTTAATTCAAAGATTAAAAATCTAACACATAAAGCACTTGAATCGCAAACGGAATTTATAAGCAGGTTAAAAGAATATATTCAAGGAATGGAAATGTTTCGGGTATTTTTGAAAGAAAAATTTTCTATAACAAAGTTTAAAGAATTCAATGAAAATTATACAAGAAATGATATCAAAAGGATAAAGTCAATTGTTTTATTCAACATTCCACTTGCACTATTATTCAATAGCGGATATATCATAGCAATAATTATGGGAATCTATCAAATGAAGATAGGTACCATACAAGCAGGTGGTTTAGTAGCAGCGCTTATGATAATAAATTATATCTATGAATCTGCAAAAAACTTTTGGGATTTCAACATACATCGCCAGGAAATAAAAGTTGTGCAAAAAAGACTTTCTGAGATTTTAGAACTACCGTTTTCAAAAAAATGCAACGCTACTTCCAAACTATACCGTTTAGACGAAAAGATCAAGTCTTTAAAAGTACATATACCAAACTTTTCTTACGAAGATACTACTCCATTACTTGAAAATTTTAACCTGGATATACAAACAGGAAAAATCATAGGACTTTTTGGAAAAAGTGGAATAGGTAAAAGTACTGTAATAAAAATCATTCTTGGACTTTTAAGTGTAGAAAACAACTACGTTTTCATTAACAACATATCGCTGAGTAAAATCGAGATAAATTCATATTATCAGAAAGTTGGTTATCTTCCCCAGCATTCAGTTTTATTTAAAGGAACGGTTAAAGAAAACATACTTCTTGGTGAAGATAAAGAATTAGATAAGGACTTAATAGAATTTTTAGATGATCTTTCACTTGAAAAACAAGTAAAAGAAGGAGGTAAAAATCTTTCAGGTGGAGAACGTCAAAGAATTGCTATAGCACGAACATTTGCACAAAATGATAAAGACATGTATATCTTAGATGAACCCACAACTTATCTGGATGAAATAAAAATCAGAGCTTTAAAGGAGCTGATACGCTGTAGGTCAAGTAAATCTATAGTTTTGCTCATCTCACACTCCAGGGATTTTCTAAAAGATTTATGTGATAGTATCGTGGAATTTTTATAAATTCAAAAAAATCAACTATCATGTGTGCTAAACAAGAATAAAATGAAGATACTAAGAAGCATTTAGATTGTCACAAATACAATCATTATTCTTTCCCTCGTTTTGTGATTTTGTTTATAATTTCAAAAACACGTTCCAATAAATTTATGACAAACATAAACGTTTCCTTTAGGATTCACTACTACAATCTCGAAAGATTTCAATTATAAGTTTTTTTTTAACCATAATTATTTGCAAAATGCTTTTTATTTTAAAATATTTCTAATTTATTTAAAATATATTAACGAATAATGTAAAGCATTTTTTATGTACTAAAACTATTTTTATAGTTTAAAAAAATTGTTTTATTTATTTTCCTTATAAAGCCAAGGAAATAACCAATCCCACCAATGTCTTTTTTTACAGCCCTCGTTACAAATGGCAACACAAGAGTTGTAAAAGTTAAATTTTATAATAAAAAGTGAAAAAATATTTTTGTGAAAAATTAGTAATAATTATGCAAAATAATAAGAAACATTTTAAAATTTCAAGTATTTTTGCTATAATTACATTAAAAAAAAAAAAAAAACGCACTATATGAAAATTTTTAGAGATTGATAGGCGCTTATATATCTTATAAAATAGAATTGTAATTTGTTTAAAAAAATATTTTTCGTTAGTGAAAAAAATATCAAAAGGAACGATATATTATGAATGAAATTTTCAAGGATGCATCTTTTGTTTTTTTGGATAAAAATCTTAAAATTACATATAAAAGTACAAATTTTACAAAATTTAAGTCGTATTACGTCGTTGATTTACCCGAGTATAATGTGTACTTACCTGTGCAACTTGAAAAACATAAAATTGTAAAAGTTAGAGAAAAGTTTGTGTGTGATCCTTTTAATAAAATAAACCAAAAAGTAGAGATTCTAAGTTCTCTAATAACAAATAAAAATGGTAAAAACGTATCTAAAATCTTTTATGTTTCACATGTAAATACTGAAGTTGAAATAAAAGTCAAATTTTACTTTAAACTTGTACCTGAAGAATTTCGTTCTTTTATTATAGTGCTAAGGGATAAAGAAGACGTTGAAAAAATTTATATAAGGATATTCAGCTTGATAGAAAAAAGTGGAGAAATGGTATTTTACCTAAAATTTGATGGAAGAAAAATAGTAGGGAAAAAATATTTAGAACTTTATAGTTGTGGAGAAAGATTGTGGTCTGAAAATATTGAAATTATTAAAAACACATATGGGGGGGTTGAATTATGGTAAGACCTTATTCATTAACAGCGAACGATGGCACTGGAAGAATGCATGATGGATACTACAACAAAGAAGTAGCAAGAAAAATCGATGAAATAACCACCAAAGCTTGGCAGACGGATAGGAAAGTAGTGCAGAGTCCTCTATTTCAGATTGGGCTATCTGGTATTTTGACTGTGGCAACTGGTGGACTGTCTGCAACTAAAACAATAACTAAGTTTGCAATAGGAGCGGCAAGTGGTGCTTCAGGTATTGGCATCACGAACTTTCTCCTAAAAGCTGTGGACTATGCTCATGGAAGGTGATATGGTTGAGGAAAATTCTTAGACTTGTATTAAATCACGCAAGATTTTTCTTCGATACTTTTATCGATGTAGAAAACAAAATATGGACATACTTATTGTTTACATTGTTTGATGTTATTTACCTTTATAAATTCACTAACATGTACCCTATTTTCGGATATGATATACCACATTTGAATATTTATCAAAAAATCCTGCTTATTATTATTTGGATATTGTACATCGGTTATCCGATGGATATTTACATAGAGAAAAAGAATATTAGTAAAAAAAGAGCCATATTTTTCTCCGTGATTTTTATATATGAGATTCCAAATTTCACAAATATTCAGCTCTTTCTCTTTGCAGGTAAGGGAGATGTTGTATATAGAGTCATAATATACTTTCTTTTCATGGCAATTGTTATACTAATTCATCCATTAAACAAAAAAAGGATTTTATTTAGGAAATAGTGTATTGGAGGGATAGTGCAAAAACTAATGCTTGACGATCGTTTAGAAAGTTTTGTGACGAAAGCGGTAGATTATACAGTATTTATAACAAAGGTGGGTGATTATGGATACAAAAAATAATATATTCATTAAATTAAAAACTTGGCTTATTAAAGAATACGTAGAAATAAATATCATACCAATTTTTGCAATTATTCTTTCTATATTTGATATGTATTTATTGCTTTCAAAAGCAAACATTCCACCTTTATCTGATACAGGAGATTTTCGTTGGGGGTTCAAGCTTTGCTGGATAGTAATATTAAGTTTCCCATCAATAGCAATATTGAATTTTCTCTCAAACATAATATTTAAAACTTGCAAGAGAGAAAAGATTAGTAAAGTCAAAGTTAAAGGTTGGTGGGTGTCATTTTATTTTGAATATGTTAACATAACAATAGTGCTATGGTCTGTGATACTTTACATATTTTACGGAAACAGGGATGTACTTAACAAAGGGCTAAAATGGATAATAATATATTTACTAATACTTGTATTAGTACATCCGCTGAATAAAAAGAACATAATTTTTGTTATGATGAAAAATAAAAAAAGACGTTACTTTTGAAAGTTTTGTAAAAATATAAGAAAGTAGGCTTTTTCAAAGAAAAACTTGATATGTTCAAAGAAAAAGAAGAAATTTAATATACACAACAAATCCAATAAAGACTTTGAATAACTGTTTATGGATCTCACACAAAAAAATTAAAAGACGAGTATCTAAAAGTGTATTGGAAAAATATTACTAAATCCACAATAGGTGAATTTATTCATCGATTTATTTAGAATTTATACATTTTTACATAGTTTCTAAAAAAGTCTTTTATTTTGTTTCAACTATTTTCAACTTTCTGAAAGTCTTTATTTTTTTCAGCATCATCAAAATATGTAAGTGATTTTAAAAAGACTGCTAAATTGTATTTAAGATATTTTTTTGTATCATGTCTAACAAATTGTTGATGCACCATTTATGAATCTTTATCAATGTCTAGTCTAGAGGTCAAAAAAATCTTTTTTTAGACCTCTTTTACTTATGGCATCTGCCTTCATACAAGCTATATCTTCATCACTTGCCACTGGTACATTTTTTATTTTCTCAATTTCTTTTATAAGAGGATATGGATACTCAAATAAAGAAACCTTTACCCCATTAAGTACAAAAATAAGAGTTTGAGTATTTCTATACACAAATTTAAGTTCTTAAGTAACTCTTTTTCATATAGTTCAAGTTTGAATTTTTCGGTGGGCAAAAGAAAAAAATCGAAATCCAAGGATGGTCTATGATTATATTTTAAAAGAAGAGAAGTACCACCTGCAAGATAAAACTCATGGAAAATATCTAATTCCAGTATTTTTTCTAAAACATTCTCTTGCTCTAAGGTTAATTTGTGCATCAGAAACCTCCAAAATCAGCTGCCAATAGCTTTTATCCCTACCCTGAAACCTGTGGAAATTATCCAAAAAAACTTTTCTCAGGTTGCTTTTTCCATATACTTTTAAAAGCTCTTTTATATCTTCAATATCTCCAAATATCATTTTTCTTATTATAGTCTCATTTCCTCTACAACTATCCCACACAAAATTCATACTAATCATCTCCCATTAATATTATATCATGTGCTGTTTCAAAAATCCAAACAATTAAGATCCTTCGTCGCTTTGCTCCTCAGGATGACATTCCCTTCGGTGCTTCGCACCTCAGAATGACAGGAAGAGGAGATATCATTCAAGATTCTTCGCACATATTGCTCAGAATGACAAAAAATGAGAAAAGTTTATATTTTTATTTTTGAAACAGCTCCCGCTTTCCTTGATTGTTCTGTCTTTTCGTATCGGATCAACTCAATAGAAAATTTTGATACTTGCAATGTTAATGATATTATTGATGGTTTCTCACATAACAATAACAGAAGGTAGGAGCAGCAAGTGGTGTTTGAGGTATTTTTGTTACGAATTTTCTCTTAAAGGATGTAGATAATGCTCAAGGAAGGTAATATAGTTAAGAAAACTTTTTAGATTTGTCATAAATTTTGCAAAGTTTACAACTCTCTTGATAACATCAAAATTGATGAGTGGTTCTCCGCCAAAAAAGAGATTCCAACATTTGATTGCCATTTTTCATAAATCACTTTTAGAGCTTTCTTAATTGTTTGCAGGTTCATTAAACCTAAACTTCGTTATATGATTTATACAATTTATATTTGTTTTGGAACATGAAAGAAGGGGAGTTGTTTTTTATTTTGGTTTTTCATCAAGAATTAATACATAATTGGAGGATTACCATAACCGCACAGATCAAAAATACAAGGAATTTCACATATCATATCGCATATAACTGTATCTTCACCGCCACAAAGTCCGTCTCCATCTCCGGGTGTAAGACAAGCTTCTATTTGTTCTTCGCTCTTAGGTCCAGTATTTAACAATTTTATTTTCAACTTTTCACTCCTTTCCTTAATCCCCTTCTTTCATGTTGATTATTCAAAACATTATTTATTCTTAATTATTTTTATTACTTTTTCAAGAACAGGATCAGAAACTCCTGTCAACCACTCAAGTCTCTCTTCCGTTGTCATTGTAAGTTCGTAATCTGGTATTATTCTGTTAGGTGAGGAGTAAGATGTGATTGCAGCTGGAATGTAAACATAAATTTTCATATTTGGCAAATAATGATTAATACCACCCATTGTAAAATGTGAGGAATAAATTGGTCTTTCTCCTATTATTCTTCCTATTCCATAACTTTGAACAATACTGGCAAAAGTTATTGCAGCTGAAGCTATACCGTTATCGACAAGTACCCATACTTTTCCATTAAATACAGGACTTCTTGGAGTTATAATCCACGAATAAGTTGTTTCAATTACTCTTCCATCGGTGTTTGTATCATAACGAACTCCTATTCCTGCCAAAGCTTGTATGTTGTACTTGGAGTTTTTAACTTTAACTCTACGTTTCACAGAAAGTTCTTTATTTACAAAATGGCCTAATACTTCAATTACGCTTTGTGGTTTACCACCGAAGTTTCTTCTTATATCTACAACCAGATCTGTCATGTCTTTATTTTCTCTAAAAACTGTGTTCAGAAATTCTCTGAAATCGACAAATAAATTGCCTTTGATGCTAAAACTCCCTATTCTTAATATCCCTATATTTCCTTTTCTTTCAAATTCGTAGGGTAATTTTGATTTCTTAGATTCTTGAACTTTTCTTCTATATTCTTTCATTGTTATAGCCTTTATATTTTTTCTTTTTATAGAGCCGTTATATTCAAATTCTATTTCCGCACTTTTTTTATTCCAAAAACTAGGTATCAAGTTGATATATCGGGAAATTTCATGTTCTTTCCGAGAAGAGTTATCTTTTGTAATGGTGTACTGCTCAAACTCCTTTATTATTTGTGCTGATGGGATGCCATCAATCGCCAAAACTTTTGATTTTATTGGTATATTCTCGATCAATGAAAAAACAACGTAGATATTATTATCTATAACATAAAGAGTCATTGGAAAGATTTGAGAATCATTCGAAATGGGAAGTTCAATACTACAATGGTAATCATTCAGGTAATGGAAAATAGGAGAAACCGCTTTAAAAAATTCAAAACTATCCATAGGTTTGTTAAGTTTTCTTCTTACATCATCAACGATCTCTGCAAATTCTGGGCTTTTAACCAGTCCATTTGGATCAATGTACGCTTCTTTTAGAAGGGCAATAATAAATTCAAAATCTCTTTGAAGTTTTTCTGGTTCAATTTTGGCTGCAAATATCGAGGAAATAAAAACAACACTTGTTAAAAAAAGAACTATTAACACTTTCAAAGATTTTTTCATAAAATCCCTCCTTTTTTAAAACAGTTTATTATGAAACTACTTCTGATTTGTTTGCTTTTGAAAAATTATCTTTTAATTTATCAGGTAAATAAGCATATATTACTAATCCCAATTCAAACAATTTTTTCTTAAAATGGCAACTGAGCTTATCAACGGTATTCCATTCATTAGCCGTAATCAGTGATTCATGATAACATCTACCACCACAAATATATTTTGCCCAGCAGTTAGAACAATCTTGTAAGTGATCCACAGTATAGAGCTTCTCTGAAAATAATCTTCTTGTATTTTCAATAATGTCCTCACGAGTATCTTCAAATATATTTCCAACCTTGCCGTTATTGTTTCCATCCATTCTATGGCAAATGTAAACATCACCCATTGGATTTACAACCAAAACTTTTCTACCACCGCCACACGGATAAAATCTTTTATTTTTACCATGAACAACAGTTATTGCAAGGTTCATCCATCCAAATGTCTTTTTAAAAGCTTGTTTGTAATTTCTATCTCTAACCAGATCTGTAATATATTTTCCAAAATCATTAATTTTCGAAGATAATTCTTCGAAAGTTGGTCTTAAATCTTCATCATTTGTTGTAACTAATTGAATTGTGAATGGTAAATCTAAAGAAGAAAAGTATCCAACTAATTCAATCAAATCGTTATTTATAGAAGTTAACGTAGCACGAATACTAACTCTACCATTTGTGTTATACAATAATAATTTTTTAATACTATTTAAGATAGTATTATGTGTGCCTTTACCAGCTTTTGTGTAACGCAATTTATCATTGTAAAATTGATCTCCATCTAAGCTTATCAGAACACTAAAATCATTATTTGTCAGAAAACATGCAACATCATCTTTTATCAAAATTCCATTGGTTGTCATTCCAAATTTTACATTTCTTCCAATATATTCTTTTGCAAATTTCGTAACTTGTTTTATAAGTTTAAAGTTCAGCAGAGGTTCTCCTCCGAAAAATGTAATTCCCACATTTGATTGACCCTTATCAAAAAAAGTTTCAATTGCTCTTTTAGCAGTTTCAAAATCCATGACTCCTGGATTACCATAAGTTCCGTTGTTTCCATAACAATATTTGCAATTTAAATTACATTCATGAGATACTGTTAGAACTATTGCATTAATATCATACTTTTCTTCAACCGTTTTCGTAAACTCATTTTTTTGTTTAATTGGTAAGTATTTAAATATTTCCTTTTTTATAGATTCTGGCAAAGTACTTTTGTTTTCAAAAAATGAAAATAACTCTTCATCAATCTCAAACAATAATAAGTGTTCAGGCAAAAAAAGAAGATGTTTTCCAAAGTGACTTATGAGTTTAAATTCCATATTACCCCTTCTCCCCCGTTAGTTTGTTTATTTAAATGAATGTGAGAAAAAATTCACTTGTTAAATAAAATACTTAAAATTTTTATATTCCATCCAAATTACATTATACAATTTATAAATTCACTCGTACAACCTTCAAAAAAATTCATTTTGCCTTTTTTTTTTTTTTTTTATGACAAATTATTAAAAAAATACTTTGTGTTTTAAATGATTACTAATTTATTGTTTGTGTGTTAACACATTATTTTTTTAATATTACAACGAATTTGAAGATTCTGTCGAGAAATTGCTATAAAAAAACACTCACCAAAACAGATTAATAGCCCATATCAGAGGAAAAGCTCACCAAAATACTTTCTGAGACACTTGAAATTTGTAAAAAATTTGGTTTTGAAAATTTAAATGTTGATAACTATGCAGAATATGTAACATTTAGAAATACAGGAAAATTATATGGAATTTTAGGGGGCTTAGATAAAATGTATATATGATTACAACATGATGTGCAGTTTTGCACACCATATTATTTTATTGCAATAATCAAAAATAATTTAGATAAAGTCACATGCCCTGTACTTATCACTGGAAGTTTAAAAATAATTTAATAAATGATATTGATAAAAAATTGCTTGAGGTTGCAAAGAAAATAAAAACATCATTGACAATATTTAAATATGACGGAAATCACCCCATTATAAAAAGGAATTTTTCAAAAATATAGCTATAAGATTTTTAAATGGGAATTTGTAATTTGAATTAAATAAGTTTTTAATGTATTATATAATTGTTGACAAAATTGATATAAGGAATAGAGACGGCTTTTGTACATGCAAAAATGGATAGGGTAATTAAGTTAGAAATGAGCATAGATGTTTATTTCAGGCGTTTTTATAATGGTTCAGCTGAGCAATTAATTAAGACATTGAAGAAACTTCACCAAAAATACGCTCCAGAAGTAAACTTTATACCTGAATTGTAATTCAGTTTCCGAAGATCTTCTAATTGAATGGTTTGAACCTTATCTTTACTTTGACTACTTTAAATCTGTTGATTTATGCAATTAAATCAAAATCTGTTATGAGTTTTTTTGCAAAAAAATAACATCTAGCCGAATATTTACCAAACAAGTAATTATATGTTAAACTGGATAGATAGTATAAAAAAGCACCCGAAAATTATTTGGTGATGGTATAAAGGTAACTGTGAATACAGATGATGCTATAGCGTGGAATTTTTTCAACAGAAAAGTTTAATATAATTAGAATAATCGGAAAGTTTGTCAAGTGTTAGCGATGTTGGATAGGTTAAAGAGTTAGTGAAAAAATAAGATTTTTCATCGTTTCGCTCCTAAGAATGGAGGTAGGAAAGACTTAAAATGACAAAAAAGAATATTCCACAGAATGATTAAAAAATGAGAAGAGTTTATATTTTTTACTTTTTAAGCAGGTTCAAAAAAAGCTTGACTTTGCATAAAATTGTTTGTTTTTTGTTCAGTTCCTAGAAGAGTATTATAAGAAAAAAGCTATTATGGGGGATTTAAGTGATAAAAATTATTGATACATTTCAAGAATTTAGAAAAGTTTTTTGTAATAAATTAGATTTATCTGTAAATGAAAAAGTTGAACTATGGGACAAAAAGTATATATTCAAATATCCTGAACTTGAGAGAAAAATAAAAGAAGATTACGAATTAAATGGGTATAACTGGCAAGAAATAGCAAAAAAACTTGTTTTTAACAATATTGAGAAAAATTACAAGAAAATGATTCAAGCATATCAGAATATAGTGCAAATAATTAACAAAACAAGTAAGAAAAGTTTTGAGATGTTTAATCTAAATTTAGAATTGAATGTAGTACTATATTGCGGACTTGGTAATAGTGCTGGCTGGGTGAATAAATATGAAGGAAAAAGGGCAATATTGTTTGGAATTGAAAAAATTGCTGAACTTAAATGGCATACGTTAGAAAAATTAGAACCACTTGTAGCCCATGAATTATGTCATGTAATACATTTTGAGTTGAGAGGAGAAGATGATTTACCAAGAGGGATTAAAAAAACTAAATACAATTTGGGAATTTGGAGAATATATGAAGAAGGATTTGCACAATTTTATCAAAACAAATTATTAGGAAAAAACGTAGATTCTCGTGGTAAAAAGTGGATGGAACAATGTAATGAAAAGAGGAGAACTTTAAAAAAGTTATACAAAGAAGCCTTGGAAGTGGGAAACACACAAAACTTTTTTGGAGATTGGTTTGAAGTTTTATATATCAATGATGCTGGTTATTTTTTAGGAGCTGAGTTAATAAAGAAATTAGATCAAAAATACTGTATAGAAGACTTGGCTCGATTAAATTTTGAGATAATAAAAAAAGAAGTATTAACTTATTTATCTGAGTAAAGATATAATGTATGATTTATCACATATAAAAAGAATTCTTAAAATGGTCAAAAGGTTAGCAACACATTGTGAAAACGAAATAGATATGGATTTAATTATATATGGTGCTTATTTTCATGGAATCCTTTATGAAAAAGAAAAACAAATATTGAAAATTTTTAAAACTAAAGAATTGTCAAAGGAAAAAATTAATAAGATAATTCAGGTTTCCTGGAAATCTCAAAAGAAAAAAAACTCCTGTAACATTATAAGGGAAAATCCTTCATTGGGCTCACTTAATTGAAGGAGGTAAGACTTTCATAATTTGAAATCCTTAATTGCTGGTACTTTAAGAGGTCAAGTATTAGAAGAAACAATAGAGTATATTGAAAAAAACATACTTGGAAAATTCAAGCCTTACCTTTCAGAAACACAGAATCTCTATATCGATAAAGAAGAATTTGCAAGGAAGTTTTTAAAAGAGTTAAAAGAAAATTTGTGATTACTGAAAAGGAGGAATTTGTATGAAAAAAGGTGATAGATTGTTCGTTAGAATAGATTATAGAATTAAAGATATTAAATTTGGACCAACAGATTTTGAAGATCATTTAAAATAGTTAAACGATGTCGCAGCTAAGAAGTATTTTATTGGTGGAGGTTTCTTAAATGAAGATGACGGAATGCTTATTTTTGAAGCAACAGATTTAGATGAAGCTACTGAAATTGCAAACAATTATCCTATAATAAAAAGAAAATTGTATACTTATAAACTGTTTGAGTGGGAGTTAGTTGTTCTTTCTAATAAAAACGGTTATTGATACTTTTTTCATGGTTTTTTATCTATAATTTTTATAAGTCTTTCTATTTGTGGATCTTTTTTATTCAGTATATCTTCCATCGTTGTATAAACTTCGATATCAGGGTATAGGCGTCCTCCGGATCGTTATTAATGTTAGGCCTCACCCATTTTTTGTGGGATACATAAAATTTAAATCCTGAAATTGGTAGTTGAAATCTTAAAATGTCTCCGTAGCTGGATGGTTGGTTTCCTGTTGGAGTGCCTATTATCGTTCCTAAAAATGTAAAAAAAAGGATTATTATTGTTGGTTAGATATTACTGTTTAGAAGAATTATAGAAAAATTCAAGTTTTTCCTTTAATCTATAGGCTTTTCCTTTAATTAAGATTACGTGGGAATGGTGTAATAGTCTATCTAATATTGCTTGAGATAGTACAGGAGAACCAAATATCTCGCTCCATTCTGATAACGGAGTATTGGTTGTTATTATTGTTGAATGTTTTTCATATCTTTTTGAGATTAGTTGGAAGAATATATTTGCTCCATCTCTATCTATTGGTAAACATCCTATTTCATCTATTATTAATACTTTGTATTTTGCAAAGTGTTTAAGTCTTACTTCTAATCTATTTTCTTTTAGAGTTTTTTTTCAATTGAGCTATTAATTCTTGGAAATGTATAAAATATGTTGAATATCTATATTTTTCTATTCTTAATGAAACTGCAAGATGCGTTTTACCAAATCCTGAAGTACCTACAAATAATATATTTTCATTATTTTCTATAAATATTAAGCTTTTTAAATCTAAAAGTAGTTTTCATTAATTTTTAGATTAACTATTTTTCCTATGTATTCTGTTGGAAAGGAGTATTTATTCCCTTTGTAGTATATTGTAGTATATTAATGAATCTTTAACCTTAACAGAGTGGTCTACATATGATTCAACGATGTGTCTTCTTGTCAAGTGGGATAAATACTCTTTTTTTGAAATAACAATAATGGCGGAACATTTGTTGCTTGATTTAATTGTGTGTTAACTTTTTTATTTATTCTCCTAATTATATCTTTTAGTTCTTCCTCATTTTCAAAAGCGTAATCATATGCTAATAACCAATTTAAAAATTTATTTGCTGAATCTACTTTCCCTTTAGTATATGAGTGTCTTGGTTTACATAATTTAATTTTAAACCCAAAATCTGCTGCAAAAGCTTTCATCTTGTTGTTTATTTTTCTCCCACTTTCAGTGATGTCAACAACAGATTTCATATTGTCAAATAATATCTTTTGAGGAACACCACCTGTAGTTTTAAATGCATTGATTAAACATTCAAAAATATCTTGTTGTGTCTTGCTTTGTCTGTATTCAAAGTAACAGTATCTTGAATATCCCAATTTGTAATTAAATACATTTACTACAAATTCTTCACCACTCTTTGAATGTAGCTTCATATTTTCTTTTCAATCTACTTGAGCTTGAATACCAGGTAAAGTTTCAAATCTTGCGTGTCCTTTAGAAGCTTTCTCTGGTCTCAACCCATTCCTTTTTACATATTTCCTAAAGTTTGAATATATCCCTACCACTCCCCCTTCTTCATCTCTTAATCTTTCATATGCTGCTCTAATCGTGATACCTTTAATTGACATTAACATCGATATCTTTTCAAAATATTTATCTAACTTGCTAGATTTGTTCCTTTTTTTAGGCTTCCCCTGATATCCTTCCCAATATTTCTTTACTGTCCTTCTGTCTATCCCGTATATCCTGGCTAATTCAGAAAAGTTCGGTCTCAAATCCATCCCCCTTAACATTTCCAAATGTTGTTTGACTTTTTCCATCTCTGGTATCCCTCCTTCCTTTGGAAGGATACCATTTATGTACATTTTTGTTCATTTTTATTTTCCTCTTCTTGGTCATTTGTATTTTACCATTTACATCTTTGGTTTTTGTGTAATATTCAGTAATATGTGCTTCTTGAAATCCATACTATTTTACACAATATTTTAATGCTGAATTCTTTGTTTAGTTGGTTTATTACTTCAATCTTTGTTTTTTATTTCTTTTTCTTCAAGTATCTTTTTCATAGAGAGCTTCAAATATGCATTCTCAGCTCTCAACTTTCCATTTCTTATTCTAAAGTTTTCTTCTTTGGCCTACCTCTTTTTAGTTCAACAGTAAGATAGCTGTTAATCTACAAACGAACTCTGCTTTGATCAATACCCAAAAGAGAAGAAATGATTCTTTTTGGAAGTTTCTCTTCAAAGTGAAGTCTAATGACTTCTTATCTTAGTTTAGAATAATATTTCTTAAATTTCTGCCCTTTTTTGTCAAAAAAATACACCCCCTCGTTGGTTTTATTGTACTACTTCGGGGTGCTTTTTTTATTGTTTCATTTTTCATAATATGATTAAAAGCTATTTTAATTTTTCTTTTTTTACATTATTAAAAACTACGGGATTATTTTTGATTATAAAGTAGATTAATGTTAATCTTTATTTTCCATCAACGACCAAATAAGTTGGCTCTTTTTTTCATTAGGGGTTATAGCTCTGTTTTTGGATTGTTGATTGGATTTAGCTATTTTCTATAGTATTATGATTCTTACAGATAGACCTTTGTATGGAGAAACTAATAAATCTCTAACTTTTGTTTTATTCTAAACAAAAGGTCTTTGAATGTCGAATAATGCTATATCTTCAGTGTCAATTAAAGATAGCAAGTTACCTATTTGTCAATGCGTTAGAGCAAATAGCATATTTACATTGGTGTTATTTTGTATTGTAATCTTTTTATACATAAATAATTAATATAATTTGTATGTTATGTTTTGTAATGCTTCTACTATGATATTATACATTAATTAAGTCGTTTGAAAAAAAGTTTTTAATAAAAAATAAGTATATTACAAAGTCGATTTTCTTTCGGAGAAATATTTTTTTGAAGTTACAGCTATATATAAATATAATCAAGCAGAAATACCATTTAAGAAGTATTTAAGTGGTGTATTTATATTGTGTTTAACGATATTGTTACGTTGTTGAAATTGAAAGAATATTGATTCTTTGTTATTATGAAGTAGTGTAGCTTTTTTATAAAAGCTTTGTCACAATTATTTTAAATAGGAGGTATAAAGTATGAACAAATTATTTAAAGTACGGGTAGTAGCTTTATTAGTTCTTCTTGTTTTCACCACGGGTTTGTATTTTGGTGAAAGCGTTTCTTTGAAAAATTATGTGCTTGTAACTGTAAATTCGAAAGTTAAAATTATGGATTTTAGTGATCCAATGTATCCAGAAGAAGTTAGCCAATTTTATGCAAAAACTGCTAATAGATCATACGTTAATGGAAATTATGTATATGTTACAGCTAAAAAAAATGGTCTTATGATATTTGATATATCTGATTTAACAAATCCAAAACAAGTTGCAACTGTTAACACTAATGGTGAAACATATGCTCTATATATAAGAGATAATTATGCCTATGTTGTAAATAAAAAAAGATTTTTTGTAATATTTGACATATCTAATCCTGAAAGTCCAAAGCAGATTAGTCAGCTTGAGTTATTAAGTAATACTAATTCATCTATAAGGATGGCGGATATATGGGTTGAAGGAAAGTATGCATATGTAGCTTGTAAAAGTGATGGTTTTGTGATAATTGATGTATCAAATCCTAAAAGTCCAAAATTAGTTAGAATAATTAATAATAAAGAGTTCTTTGATAATGACAGCGACTCGTTTGCAGTAACAGTCGGAATATATGCAAAAAAAGATTATCTGTATATGATAGATTGGAGATTTGAATTAGTAGTATATAAAATATCTAAGCCTACAAAACCAAGACCAGTTACAAATCTTGAACTTGGAGAAGGCTCTGTTAATGATATATTTGTGAAAGGAAAGTATGCGTATATTTCACTTAATAAAGGTGTTGCAGTAGTGGATATATCTAACCCTAAAAAACCAAAGAAAATTGTAATGTACAAGACTAATGATTCTGTGCCAGGAAAAGTATATGTCTTAGGAAATTATGCATATGTTCCAGTGGGGTATAAATTAGAAATAGTTGACATATCCAATATAAAAAGACCGAAGAAAGTTAAAACTCTTAAATTAGATGGATATGGACCGCGCGTAACTGGTTTAGGTGAATAATAAAAAGAAATATAAATATTTCAAAAAAATGGCTTCGGTGAAGTTTCGAAGCCATTTTTTTAATAATATGATTTATTAAGTGCGTAGTTAAAAGGGGTTAAATCTTTCACATGTATGTGTTCGGAATGACAAGAAAAGGAAATACATCTTAAAATAACAAAAGATCAGGGTGTATTTTAGAATGATGGGAGGATCTAGCGAACTTCAGAATAAGAAAAGAATAAGCTTCCTTGGAATAACAAGCGAATATGTTTCTGAATATACCTGAAAAAAAGTTTTGAAAATCGTTGGAAATCTCAATTTTTCTCTTATAAACGAGCAGTCAATCTTTGCAAAAGTATGGCTAGAACTGTTGGTCTTGTACTTCTGTCAACATCAGCTTCATTTTATATGGAAATAATTAGTGGAGTGGAAGATATTCTTTCTGCTAATAACTATTATAGCTTTTTATGACATTTGAAACTTTAAATGATAAAGAAACAATTTGTAAAAAAATCGTTTATTATTAGAAAAAAAGCAAGTGGATGAACTTATCGTTTTTGATCTAGAAGCGAGTGAGGCTTTTGTACATCAAATGTCAGAAATTAAGAAACCGTGTGTATATCTTGAAAAAATTTAAAAGTTCTAATATATACGGCCTCATTTGATAATGAATTTTGAAGTTTGCTTACTATGCAGCACCTCTTGGAAGCTCATGGCTTCGAAAAAATAGTTTTTGTTATGAGTCTTTTTGATAGTTATCATGTTTTGTAGAGATTAGAAAGTTATAGAAGAAAACTTTTAGAGTAGTGGAATAAAGTATGATGAGTCGTTTGTTTTTTTGGATAATTTTACAAAAGAAGACATGGAAAAAGTGAGTGAGGCTATTTTTTTAATCGACCCTGAAGCGATTTTTGCTTCAAACGATGAAATAGCTTTTGGATTTGGTTACAGGGCAAAACAGCTTGGCCATTTACCTATTGAGATACATGCTATAGTAGGTTTTGATGATGATCGTTGAGCAGAATCTTTCTCTTACAACAGTGCGACAACCAAAAATGCCAATAAAAGTTAAATTTCATACAAACGTTCTTGTAAGAAAATTTTGTGGTTGTTGTTTTAAGAGTGATTTTTAAACAACGTGTATGTAACCATAGTTTGTTTTATAAAAAGGCATAGATATATTTTGGATACGAATACTTTTTTGATGATTGTTGTGAATACATAATAAAACGCCAAAAACACCATGCCCTTGGATAAATTTTATTTCTAATGGAAATTAGCAATTTCAAAATTGAATAGAATAGCAAGATGGCGCCTATTATAAAAGATGATTAGAGGAAATATATTTACATTTGTGATGTTGTTATCGGCGATATTCGGTTTCCTTTTTTCATGATTAAAGATATTTGTTTCAGGAGAAAACCTAGTTGAAATTTGGATTCTCGCTTTAAAAAATGAGAAAGAAGTTGAAAGAAAACTTATTTGAGTCTTTTTAAAAAATAAAGAGATATAATTGTTATGTGAAAAATTAAACAAAAAACTATTTGGATAACTCTATTAAATTGTACAACACAAATTTTGCATATCATGTGTTCTAGGTATTTTCGTGGTTTACCTTTCTTTTTAGAATATTGCAAAATAAATTTGTAAAATTCTTTGTTGAATTTATAACTTCATCTTTCCCTTTTTTTCCTTTTTTGAACAGGCTTGCTTGAAAAATTGACTTAAGTAAAAAATTTTATTATACTTATGAGTAGGAAGGGATGAGATATGTGGTAATTTCATATTATATGTATGTGGGATTTTCGATACTTTCAAATATTTTATATTTTTTCTATAAAGAGCTTGCAGAAGTTTTTTTGGGACTTTCATCAATCTCTTTTTTGATTTTTTTGTATGTAATAGGCTTAAAAATTAAAAGAGAATTAAAGATAAATGTTTTATCCATTTATTATATTGTTTTAAGTCTTGTAATTTTTTCCTTTTTTCCGCTTTATTTGACATCTTCTATTTTTACGTATTTCTTCTCGCAAACTCTTGCTTTACTGTTTGTGCTTTTATACTTAAAATTGATTTTGAGCGTTTTAAAGTCAAGACTATCTATTTTTAATCTAATTTTGTTTTCTATATTAACATTTGGAATATATTCTTATGTGTTTTTTTATAAATTAATAAAAGAAATTGAGAAAAGTTTGACCTGATAAAATAATTGAGTTAAAATATACATGTAAAGTGAATAATTTCCCGAGGGGAGCTCCATATTCCGGAGCTGAGAGGAAGGTGGAAACCTTCGACCCTTAGAACCTGAACCGGGTAATACCGGCGGAGGGACTGGGGAAGAGAAAAAAATGAAATTTTGCCCTCCGGTGGAGGGCAAAATTTTTTTAAGGAGGGATTTAAGATGTGGGATTTAGAAATTTCAAAAATTATAGTAGAAGAATTTACCGAGAAATTAAAAAAAAGTTTAGATGTAGATGTAGCAATTGTTGGAGGGGGGCCTAGTGCGTTAGCCGCTTCATATGTTTTATCGAAAAATGGGTTTAATGTGATAATTTTTGAAGAAAAAAATGAACCAGGAGGTGGGACATGGGGCGGAGGGATGTTATTTAATGAATTAGTTGTAGAGGAAGATGTTGAGTGGTTTTTAGAAGAGCTAGATATGAAATACAAGAAAACTAAAGGGTTTATTTCTATTGATTCCGTACATTTTGCTTCAGCTTTGTTGTACAATTCAACAAAAGTGGGTACAAAAATATTTAATAATGTTTTTGTAGAAGACGTTCTAATGAGCAAAGAGAGAATAAACGGTGTGGTAATTAATTGGGCACCTGTTATAAGGCAAAGATTACATGTTGATCCTATAACGGTAAAGGCAAAATATGTTATTGATGGTACTGGACATCCTGCAAGTGTAGTTAATATGGTTATAGATAGAAATTTATCAATTGACTTACCTCTAGGAAAAATAAGGGAGTTTCCTATGAATGCAAAAGAAGGTGAAAAATTTGTTCTTGAAAATACTAAAGAAATTTTCCCGGGGTTACTTGTAATGGGAATGGCCGCGGTATCTGTTGGGGGTGGTCCAAGAATGGGGCCAATATTCGGTGGTATGTTAAAGTCTGGAATTAAAATTGCAAATATTATTATCGAGAATATTGATGTTGAGGTGAAAGGATGACAATAATAGATGAAATAAAAAGTGGTAAGGTTCCTTCAATTCTTAATGAAATATCAAAAAAAGAAGGAAGAAGTATTGATTATCTTGTAAAAGGATTATTAGATGGGACAATAGTTATACCAAAAAATAATAATCATGTTTCTTTGAAAAATCCGATGGGGATAGGAAAGGGTTTAAAAATAAAAGTTAATGCAAATATTGGTACTTCTTTTGGATATGATGATTTTGAATATGAGTTAGAAAAGTATAGGACATCAAGAAAATATGGAGCAGATAGTGTAATGCTTCTTTCTACATGGGGAGATTTGGATTTTCAGAGAAAAGAGTTATTAACAATTTCGGATATTCCCGTAGGTACTGTTCCAATTTACGATGCAGCGGTCATAGCATATAAGGAAAATAGGAATGTTGTAGATTTTTCGGAAAAAGATTTTTTGAAAATATTTGAAAAACATGCAAAACAAGGTGTAGATTTTGTTACTTTACATGTTAGTATTACAAAAGATATTGTAAAAAAACTAAAAAAATCTAATAGAATAATGAAAATAGTAAGTCGTGGCGGTTCTATTATTGCAGGTTGGATAATTAAAAATGGATTTGAAAATCCGTTTTATAGATACTTTGATGAAGTTTTAGATATTGCTAGAGAATATGATGTTACACTGAGTTTAGGAGATTCTTTAAGGCCCGGGAATTTATTTGATTCGTTGGATAGGTTACAATTAGAAGAGTGGTTTATATTTGAAGAGTTAGTTGAAAAAGCTCGAAGTAAGAATGTTCAAGTAATACTGGAGGGGCCTGGGCATGTTCCAATTGATCAAATAGAGTCTACTGTTGAGTTAATGAAAAAGTATGGGAAAAATGCTCCAGTGTTTTTACTTGGGCCAATAGTTTTAGATGTTGCACCTGGATATGATCATATTACCTCATCGATTGGAGCGGCAATTGCCGCAAAAAGTGGAGCGGATTTTATTTGTTATGTAACTCCCTCGGAACATTTATCATTGCCTTCTGTTGAAGATGTAAAATTAGGGGTTATTTCTTCTAAAATTGCGGCAATGGCTGTAGATTTTTCAAGAGGAAAATTTATTGAGGAAAATTATAAAGTAGCTATTTCAAGAAAAACCTTAAATTTTGAAAACATAAAAGAAGTTGTTTTAGACAAGGAGATAGTTGATAAATATTTAAAGAATAGACCGTTTCACGGGAAAGGTTGTTCAATGTGTGGACCATTTTGTTCATTAAAAATTGTAGAGGAGTATTTGAAAGAATGAAAATAGGAGTTTCAACGAGTGTTATAAGGAGTGATTTTAGATTTTTGAAGTATTTTTTGGAAAAATTCGAAGATTTAGATTTTTATGAATTAGGATTTTTGAGTCCATTATTTGTGAATAACTTGTTTAATTTGAAAAAGTCATTTGGAATACATGCTCCATTTATATTTAAGATGGATTTTCATCCTAAATTAACGTGCAATGATTATCATGAAACATTTAGGAAGATTAGGCAAAGTGCTTTTATGGCCAAGTATTTATCTGCCAAATATTTAATAGTACATTATCCAGATACATTACAATTGCAAGATTGGAAAGATAATTTTAAATTATTGGATGAATTAAAAGGTATTATTAAGATTAGGATTGAAAATACATTTGGGAATAAATATTTTTATGCGGCAAAAGATTACAAATTTTTATGTGAAGAATTGGGGTTGACTATGTGTATTGATATTGGACATCTTTTACTTGATGAAAGGATAAATCCATTTGATTTTATAGAAGAATTGTCAGATTTTGTAGAAGAATTTCATGTGTATTACGCAGATGATAAGACTTATAAAAAATGTCATCATTTACCGTGGTCTGATAATGAAAAATACATAAATTTGTTAAATTTTATAAAAGAATTTGATGTGGATATAGTAATTGAAGCAACACCAGACTGCAAAGGGTTAGATAGACTTTTGAATTTCTGGAGGTGAATTATGAAAAAATTATTAATAATTTCAGGATTTGATCCTTCGTCAGGTGCTGGTTTAATACAAGATGTTGGTATTGCTACTGCTATGGGGATGAGTGTATATTCAGCAGTCAGTGCATTTACCAAACAAACGCTCGAAAAGACATATAATGTAAAATTTAGAGAGATTTCAGAAATTTTAGATGAGATAGAGTTATTAGAAGATGTAAGTGTGGTAAAAGTTGGAGTAGCACAACCTAAAATAATAAAGGAATTGAGAAATCTTTTTAAAAATTCAACAATTGTTTGGAATCCGGTTTTGGAATCTTCAAGCGGATTTAAATTTTTAGATGAGGAAGAAGTAAAAAGATATATGAAATTTGCAGATTATATTGTTGTTAATAGCGTTGAAGCAAAGAAAGTTGGAATATTTGATAATATGGTTATTACAGGTGGACATGAAAATACGGAGATGATAGAAATAAAATATAAAGGTAAGGTTTTTCAACATGAAAGGATAAGAGGTAATTTTAGGGGGACAGGTTGTGTGTTTTCAACATTGTTTTCTTCGCTTTTGGTTTTAGGATATACTCCTGAAGAGTCAATCAAAAGGGCATCGGAAATTTTAGTTAGAGTTTTGAAGAGATCTAAAGACAGAGTGCAAGTTGAATTATTAACAAGAGAATGGCAAAAAGTTGAAGTCTTAGATGAATTAAATAGTATAGTAATGGATATTATGGAAATAGGTCATTTGACTATTCCAGAAGTTGGACAAAATGTTTCGTATGCATTACCTTGGGCGGAAAGTGAAGAGGAAGTGGCAAAGTTTCCCGGAAGAATAAGGTTGGTTTTTGGCAAGCCTCATTTTTTAGGTGATGCAACTTATAAGGGGAAATCTCATACTGCAAGGATGACACTGGAAATGATGAAAAAATTCCCTTATATAAGGTGTACGACAAATATAAAATTTAATGAAAAATACGTAGAAAAAGCAAATAAAATAGGTCTAAAAGTGTATGAGCATTTAAGAGATTCGGAGCCTAAAATGGTAAAAGAAAAAGAAGGACAGTCTTTGAGATGGGGAATTGCAAATATTATACAAGATTTAGATAAATCACCTGATATAATATATGATAAAGGTTTTTGGGGAAAAGAAGCAATGATAAGAGTTTTTGGAAGAAATCCTAGAGAGGTTATTGAAAAGGTAAAAAGTGTAATTTTCTAAAAAAGACTCCTTTATAGTTAAATATTGTTTTTTATTTATTGAATTTGCCTTATTTTGTGGTATTATATATTTAGGCAAACTAGAAAAAGGAGGATTTCTATGAAAAAAATTGCAGTTATGACTAGCGGTGGAGATGCTCCAGGAATGAATGCTGCTGTACGTGCTGTTGTTCGTTATGCTGTAAAAAATGATATAAAGGTTTTAGGTATTCAAAGAGGTTATGCTGGGTTATTGGATGAAGATTTTATAGAAATGGATTTTGCATCTGTTGGGGGAATAATGGAAAAAGGAGGGACTATCCTAAGAAGTAGTAGATGCCCTGAATTTGTAAGAAAAGAGACTAGAAGGGAAGCAGCATCAATTCTTGCAAAGCATGGAGTAGAAGGATTAATTGTAATTGGTGGAGAAGGTAGTTTACACGGTGCGATGTTTTTAGAAGAGGAACAAAAGGTACCAGTTGTAGGAATTCCAGGAACGATAGATAACGATATTGCAATGACTGATATGAGCATTGGAGTAGATACATGCTTAAACACTGTTGTTGATGCTATACAAAAATTAAAAGATACTGCATCATCGCATGAAAGAGCATTTATTGTAGAAGTTATGGGGCGTTCATCTGGTTACATTGCTACAGTGGCTGGGTTAGTTACTGGAGCAGAAGCTATAGTAATTCCAGAAATACCCGTTAATTATGAAGCTCTTGGAAATAAGATCCTGAAGGAAAGAGAAAGGGGAAAAATTAATTGTATAGTTGTAGTGGCAGAAGGTGCGGCAAGTGCTTATACAGTTGCAAGACATCTTGAACATAGAATAGGATATGAGACTAGAATAACAATATTAGGACACATTCAACGTGGAGGTTCCCCTACTGCTTTTGATAGATTGTTGGCATCTAGAATGGGAGTTGCAGCTGTTGAGTTTTTAAAAAGGGGTCAAAGTTATGTTATGATGGCTTTACAGGGAGGAAAAATTGTTCCAGTAAAGCTCGATGAAGTATTAAAACAAAAGAAGTCATTGAATATGGAATTAGTGGAATTAACGGCTTTATTGTCATGATGGTAGTAAAGTTTAGCAATGGGTATGTTTGGAAAGATGGTAACTTTGTAAAAAAGGACTTTTTTGTAGAAGGAAACAAATTTGTTTATCCAAAAAAATTTGATAAAGAAGTTAACCTGGAAGGGAAATATATTCTTCCGGGTTTTTCTGATTCACATGCACATATTTTAGGTGTAGGAATAAAAAAATTAACTTTAGATTTAAGTGATGAAAATTTTGAAAAAATTCTAGATATAGATAGTGATATAATTTTAGGAAGAGGCTGGGAAAAGATAGATAATAAAGATTTTTTTGATACAGTTAAATCTCCAGTTATTTTGATTAGAAAGTGTGGTCATGTTGCATTTCTAAATAGGAAAGCGCAAAGGCTTTTGAAAATTAACGATTATTATATTTTCGAAGATGAAATAGAAAAAATATGGGAATACATCCCTTCTGAATTTTTGGTAAGGGCTTTTAAAGAGGGGATAAATGAGTTTTTAAAACATGGGATTACGAGTGTACATTCAGATGATTTACATGGGATTTCATTTGAATTGTTAAAGAGACTTTTGAAAGAGAGTAAATTACGTGTATATGAAAAATTATGTACAAAAAATCCATGGGAATTTGAGTTTGGTAGCTATGGAATATCAAAAATTTTTGGTATAAAGCTTTTTGCAGATGGTTCATTAGGTGGTAAAACAGCATTTTTATCTAAAATGTATAAAAATAATAGTGGTTTTAGTATTTTTACTTTGCCGGATAATTTTAGTGATATAGTGAAATTTGCAGAGAAAAATAACTTGCAAGTGTGTGTTCATACAATAGGTGATGAGGCACTAAGTAGAACTATTGAGGCATTTGGAAAGAAAACAGGTCATAGAATTATTCATGCACAATTTGTAAAAAAAAGGGACTTTGAAAAGCTATCTTCCTTTAGTTTTTCTGTACAACCTCATTTTTTCTTTGAAGATTTGAATTTAATATCTAGTGTTGATTTTAGTAATATACTTTTATATCCTTTTAGAAATATGTATGAAAATAATATTTTGATTTCTTTTTCAAGTGATGGACCAGTTTCACCAATTTCCCCTTTATATGTAATTCAAGCTGCTTTAAAATTGGGCTTTTCCTTTAGCGAGTCAATCTCATTGTATACTGAATTTTCTGGAAAACTAATTAAAGAAAATATTGGGGTTATAAAACCCCAATATCTGGCTGATTTTATTATTTTTAAAGATAAAACGTTAAGAAATTTAGAAAAAGTTTTTGTAAACGGTGAACTTGTTTATGATACCTTAACTCTGAATCCATAAGTTTGTCCTACTTTCCTTTTTAGATCTTTTATCATACCTTTAACACATTCAATACAACTTGTATCTACTTCAAATAGACAAATTTTATTTGGGTACAGTGTATAGTGTGGTCTGTATGGATTAGGGGTTAGATTTGGCATTATTACATTTGCCCCAGACTTAAGAGCCATTTGTCTTCCAAATGGATGAAGACTTCCCATAGCAGTGGTTGCAGGAATATTTGCAGTGGGAATTAATATTCTGGCAAGCGCTATTATTTTTAAGGTTAGTTTTAAATCACCACCTTTTGCATTTTTCAAAGGAGTATTTGGATTTGGAATAAATGGACCAATACCTATCATGTCTGAATCAAGTTCTTTTAAAAAGAGTAGATCTTTTGCTAATTCTCTAGCTCCTTGCCCGGGTAATCCAACCATGCACCCCGCTCCAACTTCATAGCCTAATTCTTTTAACTTAAAAAGGTGTTTTTTTCTATTTTCAAAAGTATCATGTGGATGAAGGTTATTGTATAATTCTTCATCTGCCGTTTCGTGTCTCATTAGGTATCTATCGGCACCGGCATCTTTCCAAATTTTATATTCTTTAAAATCTCTTTCACCAATGCTTAGAGTTATAGCAACGTTAAGTGATTTTATTCTTTTTATTAGCTTTTCAATTATTTCAGTGGTATAGTAAGGATCTTCACCTGACTGTAAAACTATTGTTTTTATGTTTTTTTCTGATATTAATTTAGCTCTTCTAAAAATTTCATCAGGGCTCATTCTGTATCTTTTTATTTTATTATTTGGGGCCCTTAATCCGCAATATAGACAATCCATTTTACAGTAGTTAGAAAATTCTATAATTGCTCTTATGTGTATTTCATCACCTACGTATTTTTTCCTAATTTCATCAGCAAATGATAAGATTTCATTGTCGTATTTGTTGGTAGATATTAGATATTCAAGTGTTTCAAGTGTAACATTATCTTTTTGAATTTTTTTCAGCATTTCTAGCATATTTTATCACCTCTAAAAGTAGTTTTCTTAAATATGCATCATCTTTGGAATGGATATTTTCACAGAAAATAATATATTCACTATCTTCATAAAGTACTTCCGGTGGGAGATAATATTCATTTCCCGCTTTTTCTATGAAACTTATTCTTTTACCAATTTTTTTGTTTATCCATATTTTACAATTGTATTTCTTTGCTATTTTATTTAACAAATCTTTTAGTTTAAAATCTGACATCTCTCTCACCTTTGTCTATTTTGTTTAGACCATCTTTTACTGTTTCTTTTTGTTTTGTGTCAAGTTTTTCTATTTCCGTTTTTATTATTTTTTTTCCTATTTTATACGTTTTTTCAGAAGCATAATCATTTAGGTATTCATTTAATGTAAATAATGCATTTGGAGTACAAAATCTTTTTACAAAACCTGGAATTGCAAATTCCATGAAGTGTTCGCCTGTTCTTCCTGCTCTATAACAAGCAGTACAAAAAGATGGGATGTAGTTTTCTTTTAAAAGTTCATAGATAACTTCATCTAATGTTCTTGTGTCGCCAAGAATAAATTGACTTTTTTTAATTACTTCTGGATCTTTTTCAGAATATGAACCAACACCTATGCTTGAGCCAGCATCAATTTGTGAAACTCCAAGTTTTAAAACTTCTCTTCTTATATTCATTGGTTCCCTTGCAGTTAATATTAACCCTGTATATGGCACAGCTAGTCTTAAGATGGCAACTATCTTTTTAAAATCTTCGTCGTTAACTTGATATGGAGGCCTTTTTGCTGTGGGAGTTCCAACAGCTGGTTCTATTCTTGGAAATGAAATTGTGTGAGGTCCTACTCCAAATCTTTCTTCAAGGTGAATGGTATGATAAATAAGACCCATAATTTCAAATTTCCAATCGTATAATCCAAATAAAGCTCCAATTCCAACATCATCAATTCCAGCAAGCATGGCTCTATCAAGTCCATATAGTCTCCACGCAAAATTAGATTTTGGCCCTCTAGGATGCATTTTTTTGTACGTTGGTATGTGATATGTTTCTTGAAATATTTGGAATGTTCCTATACCAACTTCTTTTATTATTTTATATCCTTCAACGGTTTGTGGTGCAGCATTGACATTTACTCTCCTTATTTCACCGTTTCCAACTTTTGTGTTATAAATATTATCAATTGTCTTTGCAATGAACTGAGGTGAATACATAGGATGTTCACCGTAGACAACTATAAGTCGTTTGTGACCTTTCGTTACAAGTGCTTTTACCTCATCTTTTAGTTTTTCTATAGATAGGGTTTTCCTAATAACATCTTTGTTTGAAATTCTAAATCCACAATATTCACAATCGTTTATACATTCGTTTCCTATATAAAGTGGTGCAAATAATACAATTCTATTTCCATATACTTTTTCTTTTAATTTTCTTGCTGCTTCAAAAATTTCTTCCCACAATTCATCCGAGTTGGCATTTAGTAAAGTTGCAACTTCATACGGTGTAAGCCTTTCTTTATTGAGTGATTTTTGGAGAATATTGCGTATTTTTTCACTTTCTGGATTTTTTGTAGATTTAAGTATGGAAAGAATTTCGCCAGTGTTAATAAAGGTTTTTTCATTTTCATTTTCTTTTACAAAAACATACATAATTATGCCTCCTTTTTTATTAATAAACTTTTTACTTTTACAGTTTTTAATTGTCCTAATTTTCCGGTAAAACTTCCAAGAGTATCATTATTTGCTTTGAAAAGCAAAAAGATAACAGCACTATTTTCTTCCTCAATAGGATATCCAACTCTTAATTTTATATACTTTGAGTAGTTATGTAATATCTCATTTACTTTGTCATATATATCGTTCCTGTTTCCTACCACAATATTTATAGAGTAGAAATTTTCCATAAAAAATCCCCCTTTCCAAAAATACCAAGGAAAGGGGGAAAAATCCCTTATAACATTTCACCCCTTTCCTTGGTCTCAGGTAGTTCCCTCAACCTCAGAAAGGAACTATTTAATTTCGAAAGATTACGTACTATTCAGCTGCTACTTTATTTTTAACTGATCTATCTGTATAGTGCGTATGTAACAGTTCGTGAGCAATGTGACTATATGGTTTTTCAAGGAATTCTTCATATAGTTTTTGAACATCTGGGTTTTCATGTGATCTTCTAAGTGTACTAAGTTCATCTATTGAATAAATAGCCATTGCACGTTTTTTGAGTATTTCTGGATCAAGGCTCTTTGGTTGTCCTCCACCACCGATACATCCACCAGGACAAGCCATAATTTCGATAAAATCGTAATATCTTTTTCCATCTCTTATGTCATCTAACAATTTTTTTACATTGGCTGTACCATGCGCAATTGCAATTTTTATTTTTTTACCTTCAATATCAATTTCTGCTTCTTTAATACCGTTTAATCCTCTTACATCGTCGAATTCTAGTTTTGGCAGTTGTTTGTTTGTTATTATTTCGTATGCGGTTCTAAGTGCAGCTTCCATAACTCCACCGGTTACACCGAATATTGCACCTGCACCAGTGGAAGTGCCAAGTGGATTGTCAAATTCTTCATCTTTTAATCCGGCAAAGTTAATTTCTTTTATTTTTATTAATTTTGCAAGTTCTCTTGTGGTTATGACGTAATCTGTTGGCTGAATTTCTCTTCCATCTTCGAGTTTAATTTTTTGCTGAGGTCTTTTTATTTCATCTTTTTTGGCAGTACATGGCATTACAGATACCATAACAATATCTTCTGGATCTACACCGATCTTCTTGGCAAAATATGTTTTAACTACTGAACTCATCATCTGTTGTGGAGATTTAGCACTTGATACATTTGGGATAAATTCAGGATATTCCTTTTCAAGAAGATTTATCCAACCTGGGCAACAACTTGTAAACATTGGAAATGGTCCGCCTTCTTTTAACCTTCCAATTAACTCTGTCCCTTCTTCCATAATAGTAAGGTCTGCTGCAAAGTTTGTGTCAAATACGTAATCAAAACCAAGTTTTTTTAAAGATGCGACCATTTTTCCTGTACTGACTGAGCCAGGTTCCATTCCAAATTCCTCGCCTATTGCAACCCTAACAGATGGAGCAGTTTGGGCAACTAATATTTTTTCTTTTCTTTCAATTAATTTTAATACTTTTTTCCAATCAGGAGTTTCATAAATTGCGCCTACTGGACACAAATACGCACATTGTCCACAAGAAATACAATTTGTTTCGTAAACTGGTTTGTCGAAGGCTGTTTGCGGAATAGTTTTATAACCTCTTTCAACCATTGAATAAATATTCATTCCCTGAATTTCGCTACAAACCCTTACACATCTTTGGCATTTAATACATCTTGAAAGGTCCCTTTGGATTGAAGGACTACTATCATCAAATACCTCAGATAAATCTGTGGGATTAAAAATAGGTCTTACATCGTATTTGTGAACTAATTTTTTAAGTTCACATCTTTGGTCGGCTTCACAATACATACAATCATTTGGATGATTTGCCATTATTAATGAAAGATTAAATTTTATTGCATTTTCAACTCTATCAGAATTTGTCCTAATTTTCATTCCATCAGTTATTTTAGTGGTACATGCTGGTTGTAAAGTTCGTGCTCCCTCAATTTCTACTACACAAATTCTACATGCACCAATAGGTTCAAGTTCAGGATGGTGACATAGCGTTGGAATTTGTATCCCCAACTTTTCCGCAGCTTCAAGGACAGTTATCCCGTCTGGTACCTCAAACTCTTTCCCGTTGAGAAAAATTTTTGCCATCATATCCCTCCTCTAGTTTATTAACATAAACGATATTTTTCACATTCTTAGCCAAAAAATGATAAAGAAATATTATAATCTATATTTCTTCAAGTAAATTATATCACAAAGTATTTTAAAATGAAAAGACTTAAATTTGTGAATTTGTTAAAAAAATCCTAATATTTAACTCTATCTTTAAATAATCTTTTCTATTAAAAATACCCAGACAGGTATAGTAAAAGCAGAAAATAATGTAGTAATTGCAACAGTAAGACTAATGTCGGAAGAGTCGCCAGTTAAAGCATCGATTAGGATAACACTGTTTATAGCAGTTGGCATAGCACTTTCTAATATAAATACCTTTCCTAAGTTTTTTTCCATGTGAAAGATAATCACATAAATTAGTGCAAAAAAAGGATAAATAAATAACCTAATTAGTGTAGTTGATAACAATAATTTGTGGTTTATTTTCTTTATTGTAATTTTTGAAAGGGATAAGCCAACAAATAAAAGTAACACTGGTATAGCTGCATTTTTTAATAATAAAATTGTTTCTAAAATTGGCTTTGGAAAATTTCTATAATTTATACCAAGTAATGACAAGATATATGCAAGTATTATTACATATATGTATGGAAGTTTAAATGTATTTTTTAAACTTATTTTTTTGTCAAGAAACATTGGAACAAATATGGACCCCAAGATCATATTAATCACAGAATATATAACACCATATGATAAGGCTTTTTCACCCCAAACGGATAACAAAATGGGGTATCCTAAATACCCCGTATTTATATAAACACTATTTGTGAATAAAAGTGATTTGTTTTCTTTAAATGGCAAAGATATAAAATAGAATATTATAAATAGTATTATTATACCGCTACCATATGTTTTCAGTTGTGATAGTGATGGTGGATAATCGTTGATAAAAGTGAAAGTTAACGTATTTGCCATTATCCAAAGAGAAATCTTTGATAAGATTTTAATGTCAAACGGAAAAATTTTACCAAAGAGGAAGCCAATTAAAATTATGACAAACGGAGGTAAGATATTAAAAAGTATCATTTTTCATTTCTACTCCATATTATTTCGTTTTTGTACTTTATTTCTTTTATTTCTTCAGGATAATTCAATTTATTTCTTTCCAAAATTTCTAAAATCAAATCTATGGGTAATGATGTTTCTACCCAAATCTCTTCAACTGTTACAGTTTCTATTCCACTATTTGCAAAGTTACTCAAAACTTTAGAAAGTGCTTTTTCATATCTCTCCCAAGTAATATTGTATTCTTTCAACTTTTTATTTTCCATTTTTTTCATCCTCCTTTAATTTTTCATATGCAGTTTTTGCTGCAAGTTTTTCAGATTCTTTTTTTGAAGTTCCTTTTGCTTTTGAAAATATTTTGCCGTTTATTTTTAGTATCGTAAAGAATTTATTTCCCATTACTGTAGTTTCATATACAGGAAGTTGTTTGAATTTTTCTTGGGTTATCTCTTGAAGTTTTGTTTTGTAGTCAAATATTCTTTTACCCGAAAGAAAAATTTCTATATATTCCTTAAATATATCTGAAAATAGATTTTCTATAGTATATAAGTTTTTCTTTGAATCTAAATATACAGCCGCAACTAAAGATTCAATTACATCAGCTAAGATGGATTTTTTCTCAGAACCTCCATTTCTTTTTTCTCCTTTTCCAAGGATTAAAAATTTTCCTATGTTTAATTTTTTTGCAATTTCGTATAAAATGTCTTCACTTGTAACTGCAGATTTTATTTGAGCCATAGTACCTTCTGATAGATTTTCATAATTTTCATACAAAATTGTACAAACTAATAAGTCAATAACAGAATCCCCCAGAAATTCTAATCTTTCATAAGATTCTTTTCTGTGTTCATTTGCGTATGAAGTATGTGTTAAAGCAGTGAACAAGAGTTCTTTATTTCTAAATTCGTACCCAATGATATTTTCGATTTCTCTTGTTCGAAATTTTCCCATTCTTCCACCCCAACTACATGAATAGTTCTAAGCTTATTATTTTTGGATTCTTTCCAGACCACTTTTATAGGTACTGCAAATTCGGGTTGTAGTTTTCCTTTTTCGATCCAATATTTTGAATTTTCCACCCTGTAAATAGATGGGTTGGCTAAAACTTTCAAAATTAATGGTTTGTTTGCAATTATAACTTCATCAATTACGTCAAGTGTCTCTATTTTTTTTCCGATTTCTTCGATGTTGTATACCATGGGTTTAACGTTTATTATGGCTATATTTTTTGAAAGTGGTCCGATAATTTTTACATTTGCAAGTTCTAAATTCTTTGGAACGTTTTCAAGCAAAATTTCATTTGCTAAGTCAACAGCTTTGCCATGGTAATTCATATTTGTCATAATTTTTAATAAATGTTTTAATTTGCATCCTTCTCTTTTAGCGTTTTCTCCAATCCTTTCAAGTTTGAATGAATAATAATTAAGAATTTCTTTTATTTCTTTTTTATTAAGATTACCAAGTGGTGCATAAAGTCCGTTGAATAATTTCAAACCAGTTTTTCCCCAACTATCACTTTGATTAGAACCTGTAACAACTAGTATGTCTTTTGCATAGTTTTTTACCGTATTCATTTTTACTGACTTTGTACACATATTACAGGATGGACCATTTTTCCAAATTTCTTTTTGATATAGGGATTCTAAAAATGTTAACTTTAATCCCATTTTATTTGCCGCTTTTTTAACAATTTGGATGCTTTTTTTGTAAGTAAATGGTCCATAAACAACATTTACCAATTCCACTTTTTCAGGTCCCAAAGCATCTTTACAAAGAAGAGCTGCAACTGTACTGTCAAGTCCTCCGGAAAAAGCTACAATTACTTTGTTATTACCCACAGTTTTTCTAATTTCATCTATTATGTTTTTTATTTTTTTATTTAAAATACTAATCATTTATCCCTCCTTTTTCCAATTCATGAATACTTCTTATTTTTATCCGTTTTTTATTTTTTTCAAGTAGCAAAAAATCAGGAAAAATTTTGATTATTTTGTAACCTGAGATCTTGTCTCCTTTTTTAAACATTAAATTTTTTTTCCATTTGATGTTTAATAGTGGAGAAAATAAAGAGAATAACAGAAAATTCTTGTTGTATTCTTTTATAAATAATTTTAAAAAATCATTTGGGTTGATTTTTTTATTTTTTATGTGATAAATTGAAATCCCATTTTTTGGTACATCATTATTTATGTTTATACCTATACCAATTATAATACATTTTATTTTATTGTTAAATGATATTGCTTCTGTTAGGATTCCAGAAAGTTTTTTGGAATTAACATATATGTCGTTTGGCCATTTGATTTTGGCATTAATATTTAGATTTTTTAGTACATTTAAGATTACTATGGAAGATAATTTTGTATAAAAGTTTGGTTTTTTTAAGTTCCTTTTTACTAATATAGAAAACCAGAGTCCTCCTTCATTTGACACCCAATTTCTTCCGAGTCTACCTCTTCCATTTGTCTGGATTTTTGAAACAACAATAGTTCCATTTTTTAATTTTTTATATGAATTCTTTAGATAGTCATTTGTACTGTTTATTTTTTCAAAATATATAATTTTGTTACATTTTAGCATTTAAATACCTCCAAATTAATTCTTTATAAAATATAGTAGAAAGTAGGAGATATATTATAACTGCTATGAGTATTTGGATTAAAAAATGAAGGTTTTTAAATGGAATAATCCCCAAAGTCATTATAAGGCTATTTAAGAGTATTTTTAAACAATCCTTTATAGGGAATATTTTTATATATAGTATTAAATACATTGCTCCAATAATTCCAGCAATACTTGTAGCAAATGCTACACCTATTGGCCCCCACTTCATTCCAAAAATTAAATCTAAAATTATATTTGAAAAAGAGACTATTAAAGTTGCGTAAAAGGGAATCTTTGTGTTTTTTATTGCATGAAAGCTTCTGGAAAGAGTCGAATAAATACCATAGAAAGGTAAACCCAAGGAGTATGCAATTAAAACCTTTGAAGTTATTGCTGTATCGTAAGCGGAAAATTGTCCGTGTTGATAAAAGAATTTTATTATCTTAAAAGAAAGGTAGATCAATCCAAATGTTGAAGGAATGGTAAGTACTAGTGTTGATTTTAACGCATCATTTACGTAATGTTTAAAAAGGTGTTTTTCATTTGAGATTTTTGAGAGAACTACTGTGGAAACGGAAACTGCAAATAAACCATACGGAAGCATATAAAACCTAGAAGCGTATTGTAAATAAGAAATGCTTCCTTCACTAAAAAAAGAAGAAACATTCATATCAACAACGGTATTTACTTGAGAAATAGTCATTGTAAAAAAGGTAGGAATAAAATATTTAATAAATTCTGGAAAGTATTTTAATGTAAAATAATATTTATGTGAAAAAAATGATTTTATTAAACTTAAAAACATAAGTATACTACCAAAGAGGAAGCCGAATGTCGGTGCAAGTATTCCATATTTTTTTGATAAGAATATTCCAATGATTATAGCAATATTTGATAGACTTGGAGTAAGAGCCGGCCAGAAAAACTTGTCTTTTGTATTTAAAATTGAGTATAATATTGACCAAAGAAAGATAAAGTAAACGGCCGGTGCTGTTATTAGAAGTAGCTTTTTTGATAATTCTTTTGTTTGGATGGAAGCACCTGCACCAAATAAATTTATAAAGGCTGCCGGAAATAGATAAGTAAAAAGAAGTAGCAAAAAAATTATAATAGAAAAACCATTTATTATAGAGGATAAAAACATGTCTTTGTTTTCTTTTTCGCTGTACAATGGTACAAAAGCAGAAGACATTGCGCCCTCACCGAATACTTTTCTTAAGAAAAATGGAAACATTATAGCTATAAAATAAGCATCAAGTTGGTAAGAAACACCAAAGTATTTTGCAAAGAGTATGTCTCTAAATAATCCTAATATTCTTGAAAAAAATGTTGCTGTAGAAAATAAAATACTACTAACGAATATTGACATTTTTTCCTCCTTTTATTTTTTCAATAGATATTATAGCATTAATGACAATTTTAATCTATTTATGGTAAAATAAATCTAGAAATAATAAAAATAGGAGGTGTTTGACGTGGTAGTACTTTATTCGGCACTTGTTATGGGAGTTTTAGGATTGGGATTTGGTCTATTTTTGGCGTTTAGTAATGAAAAATTTAAAGTTGAAGTTGATCCAAGAATTGAGTTAATTACAAAAGTATTACCTGGAATAAATTGTGGGGCGTGTGGATATCCAGGCTGTGAAGGATATGCTTCAGCTATCGTAAAAAAAGGTGATGCAATTGATAAATGTCTTCCTGGAAAGAAATCGGGTGTTCAAGAGAAGATAAAGGAAATACTTGAAAAACAATGAAAAAGAATTTAAAAATAGTAGTTTGGCATTTTTCTGGCTATAGGCTAGACGAAATTGAGAGAAAACTAAGTAAAGATGAAGATGGAGAAAAAAATGATTTGTATTTTAAATTAGAAGATTGGCTTTCAAAGACTGAGAATTTTGTAGTGACCTATTTTGATGAATATTACCCGGAAAATTTAAAAAATGTGTGGAATCCTCCTGTTGTTTTATTTGGAAAAGGAAAAAAGTCTTTGTTATTAAAAAGGAGCTTTTCGATTGTTGGGGCGCGTAAAGCAAGTTCATATGGTAGAAAGGTAACATGTGAATTTTCTAAAAAGTTGAGTAATTATTTTGTGATTGTAAGTGGAATGGCAATGGGAATTGACTCGATAGCCCATAATTGTGCAAAGGAAACAATTGCAATTTTAGGAAGTGGTGTGGATGTTTGTTATCCTGAAAAAAATAGAGGAATATACGAAAGGTTAATTCTAGATGGTTGTGTTATAAGTGAATATTTACCGTGGAAAAGTCCAAGAAAGGAGTATTTTAGAGAGAGGAATAGAATCATTGCAGGTATATCTGAAGGGACTTTGATAGTTGAGGGAAAATTAAAGAGTGGAACAATGATTACTGCAAGGTTTGCATTAGAGTTTGGTAAAGATGTTTTCTGTATACCTGGAAATATATACAATGAAAATGCACAAGGTCCAAATTACTTGATAAAAAATGGCGCATTTTTAGCAACAGGACCAGATGACATACTGGATTATTATATTTTAAGGGGTGTACTGTATGATAATTGTTGAAAAAGTAGATGAAATGAAAAAAATATCGAGAAGTTTAAATGGGAAATCCATAGGTTTTGTTCCAACGATGGGTTATTTACACGAAGGACATCTTTCATTAGTTAGAGCTGCAAAAAAGGAAAATGATGTAGTTGTAGTGAGTATATTTGTAAATCCGACACAATTTGGTCCAAATGAAGATTACGATAATTATCCTAGAAATTTAGAAAGAGATTTGAAACTTTTGGAAAGTGAAAGTGTTGATTATGTGTTTATTCCTACAAATGAAGAAATGTATGAAAAAGACTTTTCAACATATGTTGAAGAAGTTTCTTTATCTAAATTTTTATGTGGCGCAAAAAGACCAGGTCATTTTAGAGGTGTTTGTACGGTAGTTACAAAATTATTCAACATAGTAAGACCTACGCGTGCATACTTTGGTCAAAAAGATGCTCAACAGTTTCGAGTATTAAGGAGAATGGTAAGGGATTTAAATTTTGATGTTGAATTGAAGGAGATGCCAATTGTTAGGGAAAAAGATGGACTTGCCATGTCTTCAAGGAATATCTATTTGACCAAAGAGGAGAGAAAAGAAGCTACAAGGCTTTATAAATCATTGTTAAAAGCTAAAGATCTTGTTAAATCAGGTGTGGTAGATGTAAAAATAATAAGAGATGAGATGAGAAAAATTCTTGAGCATCCACTTTTGAAAATTGATTATATTGAAATAGTTGATGAGGAAAACCTTATGCCAGTTGAAATAATTGACAGAAAAGTTGTCATTGCCATTGCAGTATTTGTTGGAAAAGCAAGATTAATTGATAATATAATCATTGGAGGGTAAATGGATGATTTACAAAGTGATATATGGAAATCCGGATGTAAGTAGCGAAGCGGTTGTAAATGAAAAAAAGGTAAAGTTAGTGGATCAAGAGTATTTAAAAAACGTGATTTTCGATGAATGTCTTTTAAAAAACGAAAAAGAATATTTGATATTAAGAATAAAGTTAAAGGAAAAAAGAGGTTTTTATTTTGGCTTTGGCGATAAAGTTGGGCCTTTAAATAGAAAAGGAAGAAGATATATTTTTTGGAATACGGATGATTTTATTCATCATCCCGGAGCAGAACCTTTGTATAAGAGTTTTCCATTTTTTATTTACATCTCAAAGAACATGAAATTTGGAATATTTACAGATTATCCTGGTTATATGGAGATTGATCTAGATAGTGAAGGTAAAGGGGAAATAGAATTTAAAGTTAGAGGAGAGGGTTTTAATCAATATATTATTTTAGAAGAAAAGGTAAAGAAGATCTTAAAGCAATATCTATATTTAACCGGTAAAAATGTGGCCTTTCCATTTTGGAGTTTGGGATATCAACAAAGTAGATGGAGTTATTCTTCTCAAAGTGAAGTTTTGCAAATTGCAAAGAAATTTAGAGATAAAAACATACCATGTGATGTTATTTGGCTTGATATCGATTATATGGAAGGGTATAAGGTTTTTACTTGGAATAAAGAAAATTTTTCCAATTACAAGTTAATGTTAGAGAAACTTCATAATATGGGGTTTAAAGTTTCGGCAATTTTGGATCCGGGAGTTAAAGTAGAAAAGAATTATGAAGTGTTTGAAGAAGCCAAGGATAGATATTTTTTGAAAGATACTTCAGGGAAAGATTTTGAAGGAGCAGTTTGGCCTGGACGTGTTAGGTTTCCAGATTTTTGTGAAAATAAAGTTAGAAAATGGTGGGCAAGAAAAGTTAATAAGCTTTTGGAAGATGGAATAGATGGATTTTGGAATGATATGAATGAGATTGCAATTTTTGCAAGTGAAAAAGATATAGAAGATGCAAAAGAAAAATTGAAAAATATAAAATTAGAGGATGGAATAAAGGTTGCAAGTGTAATTGGAGAAATTGGAGAGATAAAAAAAAGGGGAAGAGGAGATGAGATAGTACATCTTTCGGAAAAGAAACACTATAAGTTGAAAAATGTTTATGGTTTTAATATGATTCGTGCAACATTTGGAGGTTTTCCAAAGAACAAAAGAAAGTTGATAATTACAAGATCAGCGTATTCGGGAGTCCAAAGATATGGAGGAGTGTGGACTGGGGATAACCATAGTTGGTGGGAGCATATACTTTTAGAAATTCAAAGAATAAACTCTTTGTCGATGGTTGGCGTTTTTAACTCTGGATTTGATGTTGGAGGATTCGGGGGTAATGTTGAACCAGAGTTAATAGTTAGGTTTATGCAGTTAGGAGTCTTTATGCCTTTGTTTAGGAATCATTCAGCTATTGGGACTAGGAGGCAAGAACCTTGGAGTTTTGATACAGAATATGAGGAATTATTAAAAGATGTGATAGTTTATAGGTATAAACTAATCCCCTATTTATACACATCCTATATGTTAGGAATATTAGAAGATATACCACTTATTGCCCCAATTTTTTATCATTTTGAAAACGATGAACAATCTTACCAGGTTTTTGATCAGTTTATGGTTGGAAAAAGATTATTAGTTGCGCCTGTGTATAATCCTGGTGTGACAAAAAGAATGGTTTATTTGCCTAAGAGAGCTTTAAATTTCAACAATAAAATTTTTGTAAGAAAAGGTTGGAATCTTGTGGATGCTCCTTTAAGCAAGATTCCGCATTTTATATTGGATGGTTCTATTGTATTTATGCAAGATGAGGTACAATACTTGAAAAATTCATATAACGATGTATTAACTGCGCATGTAGTAGCTTATAATGATAAAGCTGTTGGATATTTGTATGAAGATGATGGTGAAAGTTATAATTACAAAAAAGGATTATATAACTTATACAAAGTAGTCTACGATAAAGGAAATGTACAGTTTTTAACTAAAAGAAATGGTTTTTTGCATAGGAAACGGAAAATTAAATTTAAAATTTACAGAAAGTTTGGTCTGGATGAGTTTGAGTTAGAATTTTAGGAGGTGTTTTGATGAAAGATTTTAAAGAATGGAGTAAGGAGTTATTTGGAAGAAAATTAACAGTTCAATATGGAAAAGTTGCTAAACAATCTTCAGGTTCAGCATGGGTTCAATTTGGAGATAGTGTGGTATTAGCTACTGCAAATATTTCAGATAGAGTGATAGAAGGAGTTGATTTTGTCCCGTTAACCGTTGAATATCAAGAAAAATTTTACGCCGCCGGAAAAATTCCAGGTGGGTTTATAAAACGGGAGGGTAAACCTTCTGAATCTGCAATTTTATCAGCAAGATTGATTGATCGACCAATAAGGCCGTTGTTTCCAAAATATCTGAGAAATGATGTGCAGTTAATTGTAACTGTACTATCTGTAGATTCTGATACACCACCGGATGTTACTGGTATAATTGCATCTTCGCTAGCTTTGAATTTTTCAAAGATACCGTTCACTGGTATTGTTGCCGGTGTAAGAGTGGGATATGTTGATGGGAAGTTTATTGTTTTTCCGACCGAAGAACAATTAAAAAATAGTAGGTTAGATATTGTAGTTGCGGGAAGTAAAGATGCGATAACAATGGTGGAGGGAGAAGCAAAGGAGATTTCAGAGGAAGAAATGGTGCAAGCATTGCTTGTTGCACATGATGCAATTAAAGAGATAATATCTTTTGAAGAGGAAATTTTGAAAGATATTAGCGTTAAAAAGATGGAAATAGAAGAGCCAAAACCAAAAGAAGAACTAATTCAAAAGTTGGAAAGTTTAATTTTAGAGCAAGAATTAAAGGAAAGATTATTAACCAAAGAAAAATTGGAAAGATCCGAAAGATTAAAAGAGTATAAGGAAGAGGTTATTTCAAAAATTTTTGAAGAATTTGATGTTGATGAAGAGGAAAAAGCAACTCAAGAAATGCTTTTAAAAGAATATTTTGATGAGAAAGCAAAAAGTTTGATGAGGAAAATAATAGTTACGGAAGGATTAAGAGCTGATGGAAGAAGCCCAGAAGATATTAGGCCAATTATTTGTGAAGTGGGGATTTTGCCAAGGACTCATGGTTCGGCACTCTTTACAAGGGGAGAAACTCAAAGTTTGGGAATAGTAACACTTGGTGCTCCAATGGAAGAACAAATTGTTGATACTATAATGGAAGAAGGAACAAAACGTTTTATTTTGCATTATAATTTTCCACCATTTTCCGTTGGAGAAGTAAAACCGTTAAGAGGCCCTGGAAGAAGAGAAATAGGTCATGGCCATTTAGCGGAAAGGGCACTAAAAGCTGTGGCACCGGCTGAAGATGATTTTCCATATGTAATACGTGTAGTTTCTGAAATTTTGGAATCAAATGGTTCTTCTTCAATGGCAACTGTATGTTCTGGTTCTTTGGCGCTCATGGATGCTGGAGTTCCGATAAAAACACATGTTGCAGGGGTTGCAATGGGGTTAATCGTAGAGGATGGAGAAGCAGTTGTTTTAACTGATATTCAAGGTTTAGAAGATCATTGGGGAGATATGGATTTTAAAGTTACGGGTACAAAAGATGGTATTACTGCGTTTCAGATGGATTGTAAAATAGCAGGAGTGGGCGAGGAGTTACTTAAAAAAGCTTTAGAACAGGCAAGAATAGCTAGAATGAAGATTTTGGATATAATGTTTAAAACTATTGAAAAACCAAGAGAATCCCTATCACCTTATGCTCCTTTAATTGCTAATATAGAGATAGATCCGATAAAGGTTGGAGAAATAATAGGTCCTGGCGGTAAAGTAATTAAATCTATTGTTAAAGAATTTGGCGTTGAAATATCCATTGATGATACAACTGGAAAAGTTTCAATTTATGGTAAGGATCAAAAGAAAGTTAATGAAGCCATTGAATATATAAAAACATTAACTAGAGAAATAAAAGTGGGTGATATTTTTGAAGGTAAGGTTACTAGAATTGAACCTTATGGTTTGTTTGTTGAGTTAATGCCTGGAAAAATAGGACTTGCACATTCTAGTAAATTAGGAAGTGATTCAAAGGAATTTAGAAAAAAATACAAGATAGGAGATCAAATAAAAGTAGTAGTTGTTAATATAGACAATAGTGGAAGAATTCAATTGGGAAAAGCAGAATAGAGGGATGGAAAATTATGGAAAAAATGATTTTAAGAAATGGAATTGAACTATATTTTTATCCTGTAGAAGGCGTTAGATCTGCTACTATTGCATTTAACGTTGGAGTGGGATCTGTGTACGAGCCAGAGGAACTATCTGGCATTTCCCATTTTATTGAGCATTTGTCCTTTAGGGGGACAAAGAAATATAATATGAAAGAATTAAAATTAATGGTTGAAGAAGTTGGTGGCATGTTAAATGCGTGGACAGATAAAGAAAACACAGTATATTATGCCAAAGTCCCTTCTTCTACTTTATTTGATGCATTTGATGCGCTAAAGGAAATAGTTTTTTATCCAAATTTTAAGGATGAAGATTTAGAGTTAGAGAGAAGCATAATTTATCAAGAGTATCTTTCTCACAAAGAGGATCCCATGAGTAATTTGTTTGATTTGATGTATCAAAGGGGATTAAGAGGACCGCATTCTAAAACGGTAATCGGCACAGAAGAAACTATTAAAAATATATTGTTAGATGATATTAAGAGATTTCATGAAGAATTTTATACACCGTATAATGTTAAAGTAATAATAGTTGGTTATGTAGATAGAAAGGTATTGGATAGAATAGTTAATGAACTTGAAAAAGTGGACGGAAATTTTATTAGAACCGTGAAACACAAAAGTGATATAAATCATGGGATTTTGGAAGGAAAGGTAATGAAAAATGCAAAACAAGTTCACATATTATACGTAACAAAGGGATTTTCACTTGAAGAGCATGAAAGATATCCAATGATAGTTTTGAATACAATATTAAGTAGTGGTATGAGTTCGTATTTTTTTGAGGAAATAAGGGAAAAAGAAGGATTGGTTTATGATATATTTTCTACGAATCTTTCGCAAAAAAATTGGGGAATTTTTAATATTTATGCGGCTGTGTCTCTAGAAAAAGTTGAAAAGTTTGTAAGAAGAATGTTTGAGGTTATAAGGAATTTTAAATTGACTGATGATATGTTCAATTACGGAAAAAAACGGATGATTGGAAAGTTAGAACTTTCAACTGAGAGTACTTCAACTATTACAAATTTGATAATTGAATATTTAGCGAATGATGTTACTCCTGAACTTCCGATAGATATTATTAAAAGAATTAAGACTATACAAAAAAAGGAAATAGAAGATGTTTTTGAAAAACTTTTCACTCAACGGTGGTCGTTATTTTATGTTTCTCCCAAAAAGTTAAATAATCTAAATTTTAGGGGGGAATTCTTTTGATTATATGGAAAAATATTGAATTAGTTGAACCAGGTGAAATTGTTGGTGAGGATGTTTATGATCCTTCGGGGTTTATAATATTGATAAAGGAAGGTTCTGTATTAAAAGAAGGGGATATATATCTTTTAAAAAACCGTGGAGTTAGTATTCTTCCAATTTATGTAGAAGAAGTACTAACCTCTGAGGATATAGAACCAACAATTGATATGGAATTATATGATAACTTATCTAAAGATTTATCCAATACCTTTGAAGAGGTAAAGAATGGAGAATTAAATGTAAAAAAAGTAGTTAAACACTCAGAGGAAATTATGAAAAAAGTTCTTGAAAAATACAACGAAAAGATTCTTAATTTAATTAGGAAAGATCAAAAACCTTTGGCAAGACATGCTATAAATACCGGTGTAATATCTTCCATTATTGGGATTAGTTTGGGGTTTGATGATGAAACATTGAATAAACTTATAATTTCTGCAATTTTACATGATGTTGCACACGAAAAACCCGTTCGTGATATAATAGAATACTATGATACTCATCCAATAAAAGCAACGGGAATGTTGAGAAAACATTTTAATATGAATGATGATGTTTTGCTTTCAATATTGCATCACCATGAAAGATTTGATGGAAAAGGATATCCGCGAAATTTAAAGGGAACATCCATTCCGGTTTTTGCAAGAATACTTTCAATAGCTGATGCGTACGATACGCTTATTAGTAAAGATTTTCCTGGAAAAGCTTTTTCTCCGTATGAGGCAGTAAAATTTATAATTTCAAATTCTGGAAAAATGTTTGATCCAAATATAGTTTCAAAATTTGTACAATATGTTGGTATATATCCTACTGGAACGGTGGTAGAGTTAAGTAACGGAGAAAGAGGTATTGTAGTGAAAGTTTTATCTGGCCTTATTCCTTTGGTAAAAGCCAATGGTAGGTTACTTGATATAGTAAAGGAGAAGATATATATAAAGAAAGTAATTAATTAGGAGGGAAACCATGAAAAATTTTGATAGATTAACTCCAAAACAAATTGTGAATGAACTAGATAAGTTTATTGTGGGACAAAATGAAGCTAAAAAAGCTGTTGCTATTGCTATAAGAAATAGAATTCGTAGACAAAAATTACCAGATGAATGGAAAAAAGAAATAACTCCTAAAAATATTTTAATGATTGGGCCTACTGGCGTTGGTAAAACAGAAATAGCAAGAAGATTGGCTCAACTTTCTGGTTCCCCATTTTTAAAGGTTGAAGCAACAAGATTTACTGAAGTTGGATATGTTGGAAAAAATGTTGATTCAATGATTAGGGAATTAGTCGAAATAGCTGTAAACATGGTAAAACAAAAGAAAATGAAGGAAGTTGAAGAAAAAGCTAAAAGAAATGTCGAGGAAAGGATTTTAGATGCCATTTTACCAAGTGCAAAAAAAACACAAATCCCATTTGCAAATATTTTTGGGATGCAATTGGAAAAAACTCAAACTGTAGAGGAAAATGTAGATTTTAGAGGTAAAAGGGAAGAGTTAAGAAAGAAGTTGAGAAATGGAGAACTTGATAATAATGAGATCGAAATAGAAATTGAAACTGGAAATTCTCCAATAGGTTTTATAGGTCTTCCTGAAATGGAGGATATTGGAATGGATTTATCAAATGTTTTGGGGAATATTTTTCCAAAACAGAAGAAAAGAAGAAAGATGAAAATTTCTGATGCTAAAAAAGTGCTATTACCAATAGAAGAAGAAAAACTTATTGATATGGATGAGACAGTTCAAGAAGCATTAGAACTTGCTCAAAATAGGGGAATTGTATTTATAGATGAAATGGATAAAATTGCGGTAAAAACATCTGGGGGAGGGCAAGATATTTCAAGACAAGGTGTACAAAGAGATCTTTTGCCAATAGTAGAGGGAACGACTATAACTACAAAATATGGACCTGTTAAAACAGACTTTATATTATTTATAGCCGCAGGAGCTTTCCATGTTTCAAAACCTTCGGATCTTATACCAGAATTGCAAGGAAGGTTTCCAATAAGGGTGGAACTTGAACCATTGACTGAAAATGATTTTGTAAGAATTTTAATTGAACCGGAAAACGCCTTAACTAAACAATATCAAGCGTTGCTTTATACTGAAGGAGTACATTTGGAGTTTACTGAAGATGGTGTAAGAGAAATAGCAAAGGTATCGTATAAATTGAACCAAAAATTGGAAAATATTGGTGCAAGGAGATTGTATACAGTACTTGAAAAGATACTTGAAGACGTTTTATTTGAAGCACCAGACATAGAAGAAAGAATTGTCGTAGACAAAGACTTTGTTAATAAAAAATTGAAGGATATAATAGAAGATGAAGATTTAACTTCGTATATACTATAGGAGGGAGAAAGTGAAGGCATCTGCTAAAAAAAGACTAAAAGAGTCAGTTTTGGCATATTTATTTTTGTTGCCATCGTTAATTGTGTTAGGTATATTTGTTTTTTGGCCTGTAGGTTTTTCGTTTGTTTTAAGTTTTTTTAAGTGGGATTTTAGAAACATGAAAACCCCTTATTTTAGTGGTTTTGATAACTATTTAAAAATTTTTGAGTATAACTATCCTCCAAAATTTTCTTTTTTGGAGGGGTTATTTTATTCTATTTCATATATTTTTCTTTCTATAATTTTAGTTTTTACGGTTTATGCTTTTGTGAGAATTTGGAAAGATAAGAAGGTTACTATATTTTTTGTTAATATTTTTGCTATTGTATGGGCATTTTTAATATTTTTTAAATTGAATTCCTTTATTTTGTTTTTAGATATAGTTTTAGCTGTAGTTTTATTTTTGAATTTAAAAAACAAAAGTTTGACGAAATTATTTAAAAAATTTGCTTGGATTAATGTTTCGGCTATAATTGTTGTGTATGTTTTGCTTGAAACAAGTAAATTTAATCAAAATGGATTATTTATGTTTTTTATGGATGCAAAGGATAAGAATTTGTTTATGAAAGCTTTAGTTAATACGTTTTATTACGTTATTTTAACAGTTCCTATAACACTTTTGTTATCGTTGATAGTAGCCGTTTTATTAAATTCAAATGTAAGATTTAGAGTGTTTTTTAGAACGAGTTATTTCATTCCTTTTGTTACATCCGTAGTTGCAGTCTCATTGGTTTGGAAGTGGATTTTTAATGACGAGTTTGGACTTTTGAATTACTTTTTATCTTGGTTTAATATAGAAGGAATAAGGTGGTTAAAAGATGAAAAGTGGACAATTCCAACTATTGCGATTGTATCAATCTGGAAGCAGATAGGTTATGATGCAATTATTTTCTTGGCTGGACTTCAAAATATTGATCAATTTTATTACGAGGCAGCAGAGGTTGATGGTGCAAATTCTTGGCAAAAATTTTCAAAAATTACGTGGCCTTTACTTTCACCGACTACGTTTTTCCTATTAATTGTTTCAATGATTGGTGCTTTTAAGGTTTTTGCACAAGTTTATGTTTTATATGACGGGTTACCTGGTCCGTACAATAATAGTGGTATGACAATGGTGTATTATGTATTTGATTTATTTTATAGGCAACAGAGAATGGGAATTGCCAGTGCAGCTGCATATTTATTATTTGCGGTTATATTGATATTTACTGCAATCCAATATAAAGTTGGGAATAAAGTTGTAGAATACGTATCGTGAGGTGAAAGTGATGAAGAAGTTGATAATATATTTATTACTTTCAATAGGTTTTGTTGTAATGATTATGCCTTTTGCATGGATGATAATAACATCTTTTAAAATGCCTAGTGAAGTTCAACAATGGCCTCCAAAATGGTATACCAAGAACTTTTTCAGCAAAAGAGATGTTAAAGTTGAAACAAAAATAGGTGCAGTAAGGACTTTAAAGGGTATTAGTTTGAGCGAAGCTTTAAGTTTTACCTCTTCAAAAGAAGAGGACAATGTTTTAAACATTTCAGTAGAAGATGATCCATTCTATAGAGGAGTATTAACCATAGATATAAAAGGATTTGATTATATAGAAAGATTATCCAATTCGCAATTTCAAAATTGGTTGAAAAATGTAGATATTCCCATAGAAATACAATATGATACACCTGAAAATTTTTTTGAAGAAGTTTTTTTGTACTTTAATAGTGGTTCAAAACCGTATTTTAATAGATTAGAATATATTTCAAATTTGACTGGAAAATTTGACTCTGCAATTTCTGGAATAAATTTAATTTCCAAGTTTGTTAATAGAAGAATAAAAGATAAAAGTGAACAAGAAAAATTTAAAATATTTTTAAATTCAATGAAGGAACAATTATTTTCAACAAAAGAGATAATAAAAAAATATAAAGCGGGGAAATATTTGGTATTGGAAAATGATGAAATAAAGAATATTTATGATATTTTATCCAGTTTAGATTTAAATTACAATGGAGAGAATGTTTTAAATAAGGTTTATAACAATAAAGTAGTAGATGTTATAAAATCAGAAATAAAAATTTTGGAGTTTTATTTAAAAGTATACGATTATTTTAAGAATATTCAAAGTAAAGTTGTAAACTCTTCAATAGTTGCAAAAGTAATGTCAAAAGACGAGAAATATGAGCTTTTGAAAAATGAGATTTCAAAAATTGACAATCCAATATTAGAGGAGATATTAAGCGAAAAAGATCTAAAGGATCTACCTGAAAAATTTTCCAAAAAAGTTGACAAATATTTTATGAATGAATATGCCATTAGTATTTCACAACTTAATAGTTTAAAAAGTTTAATAGTAAGTTATAAAAATCTTTTGATTGAAAAGAATATAGATTATACATATATTCTTAAAAGCGGTAATTTTAACGATTTAAAATATGTGTCTGATGAAAGATTAAAAGATAGTAATACTTATAAAATATTTATTTCTAAGTTGGAAAACATATCATCTAGGATAAGGAATTTAGATAAATTCTTAAAGGAATTAATGTTGTATACGGATTATGTTGATGAGGTAAGAAGAGTTTACAATAACTCAATGAATGCATGGAAAATAATAAAAGCTCCAGAATTTGTTAAAAACATTAGAGTTAAAAACGGGGAAGTAATAGAAATTGAACTCTCAAATGTTTCACCTATATACCTTAGTGATGATAATTTAAAGATGGTAAGCTTGAAATTTTCTTTTGGAGAGGTTATAAAGAATGTTTTTCAAAATTATGTTGATGCTTGGAATTCAGCTCCATTTGGAAGATATTACTTAAATACGGTTTTTGTGGCAACTGCAACAACAGTGCTTGAAGTAATACTTGCATCAATGGCGGCTTATGCATTTTCTTGGATGAATTTCCCTGGGAAAAATTTAATATTTGGAATCTTTTTAGCTACAATGATGGTTCCGGGTGAGGTATTACTTGTTCCAAACTTTATAACCATTTCTAAGTTTGGGTGGATAGATACGTATTATGCATTAATAATTCCTTGGATTGTAAGTGTATTTGCTATATTCTTAATGAGACAGCATTTTTTAGCAATTCCAAGAGAATTATTTGATGCTTCTAAGATTGATGGTTGTTCTCATTGGAAGTTTTTATGGAAAATTGTGGTACCATTAAGTAAACCTGTAATTATTACCGGTGCTTTGTTGAAATTTGTCGGAAGCTGGAATGGATTTTTATGGGTATTAATAGTTACAAATTCTGATAAGTATAGAACTCTTCCAGTTGGATTGCAAAATTTTAGTTCGGATGTTGGAACACTTTATAATCAATTAATGGCTGCAGCAACATTTTCGATACTACCAGTTATATTGTTATTCTTATTCACACAACAGCACTTTGTTAGAGGAATTGCAAGAACAGGATTAAAATAATTGAAAAAGGAGGGAATGAAATGAAGATTTTTCTCGATACAGCAAAGATTGACGAGATAAAAAAGGGAGTGGAATGGGGATTAGTTGATGGAGTGACAACAAATCCTACATTAATTGCAAAAGCTGGTACTCCTTTTAAGGAAACTATTAAAGAGATATGTCAGATCGTTCGAGGGCCTGTTTCTGCTGAAGTAGTTTCATTGGATTGGCAAGAAATGGTAAAAGAAGCAAGGGAACTTGCAAAAATTGATGATTACGTTGTTGTAAAAATTCCTATGACCCCTGATGGGTTAAAAGCTGTTAAGATTTTATCAGCAGAAGGTATAAAAACTAATGTTACACTAGTTTTTAGTGCAAATCAAGCATTGCTTGCGGCAAAAGCTGGTGCTACTTATGTTAGTCCATTTGTAGGAAGAATGGATGATATAGCTAATGATGGAATGGGAATTGTTGATGAGATTATTACCATATATTCTAATTATGGTTTTGAAACTGAAGTAATTGTTGCAAGTGTAAGACACCCCAAACATGTTTTAGAATCTGCATTAATGGGAGCGGATATTGTTACAATTCCTTTTAATGTTCTTGAAAAGTTGTTTCATCACCCTATGACGGAAATAGGTATTAAGAGATTTTTAGATGATTGGAAAAAATATCAAACAGGAAGGTGAGGATTTTGTATAGGACGCATAATTGTGGAGAATTAACAATTAAAAATAAAGGAGAAAAAGTAGTACTTGCTGGATGGATAGAGCGTATAAGAGATCTTGGAGGAATAAAATTTATAATTTTAAGAGATAGGTATGGGAAAACACAATTGGTGGTAAGTCCCAATTCATCAGCGTATAAAGTTTCTCAAGAGCTAGGTAGGGAATGGGTAATTCAAGTGAAAGGAAAAGTATTGGAAAGGCCAAATGAAACGAAAACAGACACGCCAACTGGTGAAATAGAAATAGATGTTGAAGAAATAAATGTTTTGTCTAAAGCAGAGATACCACCATTTTATCCAGGAGAAAAGGTTTCTGAAGATTTAAGGTTAAAGTATAGATATATAGATTTGAGAAATGGTGAAATGCAAAGTAATTTAATAATTAGACACAAAATGGCGCAAACTGCAAGAAATTTTTTGAATGAACATGGTTTTGTTGAAATTGAAACACCATACTTAACTAAAAGTACTCCCGAAGGAGCTCGGGACTTTCTTGTGCCTTCTAGACTACAAATGGGAAAATTTTATGCTTTGCCTCAATCACCTCAGTTATTTAAACAGCTTTTAATGGTTTCGGGTTTTGATAGGTACTATCAATTTGCAAGGTGTTTTAGAGACGAAGATTTAAGAGCAGATAGACAACCTGAGTTTACTCAAATTGACATTGAAATGTCTTTTATGGAAATGGAAGATATTTTGTGTTTAATGGAAAACTTTGCAAGAGAAGTTTTTAAAAGTGTAGGAATAAGGTTACCGGAAAAGTTTGATAGATTAACATACGATGAAGCAATGGATAAATACGGTAGTGATAAACCAGACAGAAGATATGGAATGGAGCTTGTTGACTTTACAGAATATTTTAAAGAAACAGATTTTAGGGTAATAAAAAATGTAATAGAAAATGGTGGATACGTTAAAGGATTTATTACAAGTATTCCTATTAGTCGAAAGATAGCATCTGAATTTGAAGAATATGTAAAGCAATTAGGCTTAGGTGGATTATTGTGGTTTAAAGTTGAAGATAAAATAGTATCACCGACAGCGAAGTTTTTGTTGAAAAATTACGAAAAAATTGTAGAAAAGTTTAAATTAAAAAAAGAACAAGTGGTATTACTTGCGGCTTATGATGATAAAGAAGTGCTTAATGGTGCACTTGGTTCGTTAAGATTAAAAATTGGAAAAGAATATTTTAAAGAGTTGGAAGAAGGGTATGATGCACTATGGGTAGTTGATTTTCCATTTTTAGAATGGGACGATGAGGAAAATCGTTATGTAGCAAGGCATCATCCATTTACAATGCCTAAAAATTTGGAACAAAAATTAGATGAAATAAAAGCTTATGCATATGATATGATAATTAATGGAACGGAAGTAGGCGGAGGAAGTATAAGGATACATGATAGTGATATTCAGAAAAAAGTTTTTGAAATAATAGGTTTAACTGAAGAAGAGGCCAACGAAAAATTTGGTTTTTTCTTAAACGCATTAAATTTCGGAGTTCCACCGCATGGAGGAATAGCATTTGGTTTTGACAGGATGGTTTCAATTGCTGCTGGTGTTAATTCAATAAGAGATGTTATTGCGTTTCCAAAGACTACAAGTGGGACATGTCAACTTACAGGTGCACCGTCATTTGTTGAAGAAAAACAATTAAAGGAATTGTCAATTGAAATTCATAAAGGAGGTATAGAAAATGAGGAGCACGAAGGTTGAATTTTCAAATGAAGAAAAGGCATTAATTGCTAAAGTATATGGAGATATTGATGCATATCATTCGGCAGATATAAAGAAGGAAATTAGAGAAAAAATGATTTCATCAGATAAAGAAAAGATTATCATTGATCTTTCTGAAGTAAATTACATAGATAGTGCAGGTTTGGGGAGCTTGGTTGCAATTTTAAAAGATGCAAGAATGAATAATAAATTGTTGTATTTAATGTCTCCAAAACAGTCTGTTATGAGAGTTTTTGAAATGACAAGATTAGATAAGGTATTTAATATTATTTCAAGTATTGAAGAAATTTAGGTGATAGAATGCCATGTAGAATAGCAATAGATGGACCAGCTGGTTCTGGAAAGACGACTATTGCAAAATTACTTGCGAAAACTTTAGGTATCTTTTACTTGGATACTGGGGCTATGTATAGAATTGTTGGATTGTATTTGGAGAAAAGTGATGTTAGTAATGATGAAGAAATAGAAAACAAATTAAAAGAATTAAAGTTATCTTTTTCGGATGGAGATTTTTTTCTTAATGGAAAAAAAGTTGGTGATGAAATTAGAACACCTGAGGTTGGAATTTATGCCTCTAAATATGCTAAAAACGAAATTGTAAGAAGATATCTTACAAAGCTTCAAAGAGAGATTGCGGAAAATGAAAATATAGTAGTGGAAGGAAGAGATATTGGAACTGTTGTTTTACCAGATGCAGAAGTAAAGATATTTCTTGTTGCCACACAAGAAGCTAGAGCGAAAAGAAGGTTTAAGGAGTTGACAGAAAAGGGAGTAAAAGTAACATACGAGCAGGTGTTAAATGAAATAAAATTAAGAGATAAACAAGACTCTGAAAGGAATGTCGCACCTTTGAGAAAGGCCAAAGATGCTATATTAATAGATTCAACGAAGTTTTCCATTGAAGAAGTAGTTCAAAAGATATTAGAGGTGGTTAAAGAAAAATGCAAATTATTGTGGCAAAGGGAGTAGGTTTTTGTTTTGGAGTAGAATACGCAGTAAATAGGGCCAAGACTCTTTTAAAGAGTGGCGTAAGTGTCTGGACGGATGATGATATAGTTCACAACAAATTTGTTATGAAAGAATTAAATGATTTGGGTTTGTCAAAAACTTCTGGAGATGTTTTTTTAGTTAGAGCACATGGACTACCCAAATATGAGATTGAAAAATTAAATAAAAAATACAAAATAGAAGATCTTACGTGTAGGATTGTTAAAAATTTATTTAAAACTGTTTCAAAGTTGGAAGAAGAGGGGTATAAAGTGGTTGTTTTTGGAAAAAAAGAACATCCAGAGATGAAGGCGCTAAAGAGTTATTGTACTGATGCTATCATTACAAAGGAGCCTGTAATGGTTGTAGGAAAGAGAATAGCTGTTGCAAGCCAAACTACCATGTCATATTCAGATTTTAATCTTTTTGCGGGAAAAGTAAAAGAAATGTCTAAGTTTGAAGAGTTTAAAGTAATAAATAGTATATGTAATATAACATATGATAGAGAGATTGAAACGCAACAATTATCAAAAATTGTGGATTTGATGGTTATTGTTGGTGGAAAACACAGTTCTAATACAACTAAGCTTTATAAAATTGCTAAAAAATATACCAATGCTATTCATATTGAATTTCCTGAAGAGATAGAATTTATACCCAAGGGGGTTAAAAAAGTTGGAATAATAAGTGGTACATCTACACCAAAAGAGTTAGTTGATAAAGTGGTAGAGAGATTAAAAATATTAGGAGGGATGCTGCAAATGGATGGAAATTTTGAAAAACTTTTAGAAGAGTATTTGTACACAGATGTTAGAAGGGGAGAAGAGGTAGAAGCAACTGTTTTAAGAAAAAGTGATACTGAACTTTTTGTAGATTTTGGTTGGAAAGGTGAAGGGATTGTAAATTCTAATGAACTTGTAAAAGATTTGGAAGAATATAATATTGGTGATAAAATCACATTATTATTGTTAAAAAAAGATGAAGAAAATGGTACAGCATATTTATCAGAGAAGAGAATCTATTTGAAAAAAATTAGAAGAATTTTAAAGGAAAAGTTTGAAAAAGGCGAAAAAGTTACAGGAAAGATTATCTCAAAAGTTAAAGGAGGATATAAGGTATTAATTGATAATGTTTTAGAAGCATTTTTACCAAAGAGTGAATCTATGATATTTGATGATAATATACCTGAATACAAATGTGAGTTTAAGATTATAAAATTTGAAAATAAAAGAAGATTAAATGTTGTACTTTCAAGAAAGGTATTAGTGGAAGAACAAGTGAAAAAATTTTTCAATGAGAGAAAAAATGGAGATATTGTTGAAGGTATAGTGAAAAAAATTGAAAAGTTTGGAGCGTTTATTAGAATTAGCGAAGGTATTGAAGGATTATTGCCAAATTCGGAAATTTCTTATGATAATGAAGTAAATGCTTATGATGTATTAAGTGAAGGGCAAAGTGTTAAATTATATTTAAAAGAAATTGTTCCGGAAAGAAAAAAGATAATCTTGAGTTTAAAGGAATTACTTCCAAATCCGTGGAATAGTGTTGAGAGAAAGTATAAAGTAGGAGAAGTGGTTAGTGGGAAAGTGAAGAAGATAATGCCATATGGGTTTTTTGTAAATCTTGAACCAGGTATTGATGGATTTGTCCATATTGATGATGTATTTTGGGGAAGAAGAGGAAATTTAAAAGAGTTAATTTCTGAAGGAGATTTTGTGAAATTAGTTGTAAAAGAGGTGGATAAAGAAAACAAGAGAATAAAGTTAAGTTATAAAGAAGTAAAGGGAGATCCATGGGAAAGTATTGAGGAAAAATATCCAGTTGGAAATGTTGTGACTGGTGTTGTTAGAGTTATTTTTGAGAAAGGAATAATAATAGATATTGAAGAAGGAGTAAGTGGATATTGTCCTATTTCGGAAATCTCATGGAAATACATAAGAACTCCAAATGAAGTCGTAGCCGAAGGTGAAAAGGTAAAGGCCGTTGTGACAGAACTTGATAAAGAGAATAGAAAAATAAAATTAAGCGTAAAAAGGGTGGAACAAAATCCGTGGAAACTGTTCAAAGAAAACTACAAAGTAGGAGATGTGGTAAAAGTTAAATTAACGAAGGAATTGAAAAAAGGGTATATTGGTGTTATTGAAAATGTTGAAATTTACATTCCAAAGTCGGATGTGGATTCAACTGTCAATATAGGAGATGAATTAGAAGTAAAGATTATTGGTATTAAGGAAGACGTAGAAATTTTAAGGATTATTGCAAGCGAGAAAGAAAAAGTAAGTGAGTCTTTAATAGAAGAAATAAACAATGAAGCTGAGAAGGAAAGATTTAGTTCCATTGAAAGGAAGGTAAAAAATGGCAACAGTTTTGATAGTAGGGAAGAGTAATGTTGGAAAATCAACGCTTTTTAATAAATTAATAGGTAGGAAAAAATCAATTGTAGATAATAAAGAAGGTGTTACAAGAGATGCGGTTAGTGACCGCGTCTCTTATTTTGGAAAATCTTTTAGATTAATAGATACGTGTGGAATTTTCGAGAGACCAGAAGATATCATATCTTCTAAGTTAAAAAATTTAACTTTGGATATGTTGAAAGAAGGAGATCTCGTTTTGTTTGTGCTTGATGGAAAAAATGGATTAACCTCTGAAGACTATCATCTTGCGGATTTTTTGAGAAAATCAAATTCTGATGTATTGTTGGTGGTTAATAAATCTGAAAATGAAAAAAAAGTTTTGGTAAATTTATCGGATTTTTATAGCTTAGGATTTGGTGAACCAATATTTGTTTCAGCAGAACAAGGAAAAAATATCGATAATTTAGTTGAAAAAATCATTGAGAAGTTGGAAGAAAAAGGAAAAAATTTAAGTGAAGAAGATAATAATAATGATTCTATAATTAGGGTAGCGTTAATTGGAAGACCAAATGCGGGAAAATCAACATTATTTAATAGTATATTAAACAAAGAAAGAGTACTTGTTACTCCTATACCTGGTACAACAAGAGATGCAATTGATGAGTTAATAGAATTTAATGGCCAAAAATATCTATTTATTGATACAGCGGGGTTAAGAAGAAAATCTAGAGTTGAATACAAAAGTATTGATATGTACAGTAATGTGCGGGCTATAAGAAGTGTTGAATTAGCCGATGTTGTTGTGTTAGTTATAGATGCCATCGAAGGTATCACACACCAAGATCAAAGAATAGCAGGGATTGCTGAAAATAGAGGAAAGGCAACTGTTGTTGTTTTTAATAAGATAGATCTTGTGAAGAATTTTAATTTTAGAAAAACAGAGTTTATTGAACATTTTAATGAAAAGTTATATTTTATTAATTATAGTCCTGTGGTATTTGTAAGTGCTGCAAAAAACAAAGGAATAAAAAAATTAATAGGCGCAATTAATGAAGCATATACTTCGTTAAATTACAGAGTTAATACAAGTGCGGTAAATGCTGCTATACAGAGAATGGTTATGTTTTCACCACCACCAAGAGGTTTAAAGATATTTTATGGTGTGCAGGTAGACGTAAGACCTCCAACATTCTTATTTTTTACAAATGGGAAAAAAGTTCCAGAATTTTATCAAAATAGTATTAGAAATACTATTCGCGAGAATGTCTATCCTTTCAATGGGGCACCTATATTTTTGAAATTCAAAAATAGGCATTAGGGGGGATATTATGAAGAAGATTATATTACTTGGGATTTTATTATCTATAAGTGTGTTTTCTTTTAAGGTTATAATGGTAACGGATATCGGGGGATTAGGCGATGGATCTTTTATGGATGGAACTTGGTCTGGTATTGTTAAAGCGTGTGAGGAGCTTGGCATTGAGTATGAAGTTATACAGTCAAAGGAACAAGGAGATTACGTAAGTAATTTAAGTAAGGCAGCAGAACAAGCAGATGTAGTTTTCGCTGTAGGTTATTTAATGTCTGATGCGTTTTATAAAGTTGCGCAACAGTATCCTGAAACATATTTTGTTGGAATAGATTTTGATAACGGTACAGAACTTTCAAATGTTATGACATTTACATTTAAAGAACAAGAGGGTAGTTTTTTAACTGGATATCTTGCTGCTGGAATGACAAGAACTGGAAAAGTTGCGATTATTGGTGGAATTCCTATTCCACCTGTGAAGAGATATGAAATTGGATTTAGGGCGGGAGTTAAAGCATTCAATCAAATTCATAACACAAATGTTGAAGTGAAAGTTGTGTATGCAAATTCATTCACAGATCCAAAAAAAGGAAAAGAATTGGCGCAGGCATTAATTAGTGAAAAAGTAGATATTATTCAACAAGCTTGTGGAGGAACCGCATTAGGAATTATTGAAGCAGTCAAAGAAGAGGATCAAAAATTAGTAAAATCGGATAATTTAAAAGACTTGATTGATTATTTCTACGAAAATGGCGGTTATTTTATGTTAGGTGGTGATGTTGAGCAAGGGCCACAAGCACCTGGCTATATTTTAGCAAGTGCTATTAAAAGGGTTGATGTTGCAAGTTATTTAGCTGTTAAAATGGCGTATAATGGAGAATGGGCGCCTGGAAATACGGAATTGGGAATAAAAGAAAATGGTGAAGGAATTAGCAATATGATATTTACCAAAGGGATAGTTCCTGATAGTTTGATTTGTGAGATAGAATATCTAATAAGTTTAATAAAAAAAGAAGAATTTATAATTCCATCATCTGAAGAAGAGCTTAATGGAATGAAAATAAAAATTAAGTTTTAAACGGTGATAAAATGTTAAAAAAAATGAGTTTTTGGTTTTGGTTTATAATTATTGTTGTAATGATAATTTTTCAATTTTTGTATTGGTATTTTTTTAAGGGAAATTCTTATGCATTTCTTTATTCTTTAAAGAATGCATCACACGAGATTATTACACAACAATATAGGCCTTTAAATTTATATCCCTTAAATGAAGATGCACTTTCTAAAAATACTTTAAAGTATGTAAAATCAAAGGGATTGAATATTATAGTTGGACCTAATTTTAGTGCTACTGGATTTAGAATATTCAAATTTTTAGAAGATTACGATCTTGTTGCAATTTCTCCAAGTATAACATCAACTAAATTGTTAATGAGTACTAATAGAATTCTTTCAATAGTTCCCACTAATGAGTTTCAAATAAATGTAATTATAAAATTTTTGAAGAATAATGCATCAAAAAATGTTTTAGTGATATTAGATCCATTTAACAAAGAATACTCAAGAGAATTTTTAAAAATCTTAAAAGAGCTTAATGGAGAATATGCGTATTTTTATTCCGTTGAGACTTTTTCTAAAGATGTGAGTAAATACGATTCAATTGTAATTACGCTTGAACCTAAAGGGACTATCGATTTTCTAAGTTATTTTGCTCCTGATTTTAGAGGAATAATTGTAGCATCTGATGCCGCAATTGATGAGGGATTGGATAGTTTGCCGGATTTAAAAAATTTATACGTTGTAACTTTTGGGTTTAAAAGTTACAATTGGTCAAATGAAGCCATTTATACAATATTTAGAATGCTTTCAAAGCATAAGTTTATTTCTACCAACCAATTTGTTAATTTTTATTTGGGACATGAAATTGGTAGAGGAATGTATTTTAACGATGAAGGATTTATCGAAAAAAATATTAGTATAGTAAATTTTTCAAAGTATAGAAAGGAGAGTTTAATATTTGAAGGTAAATAGGAGATTATTATTTTTATTCTATTTTATATTGTTGATTTTATTGGTTATAACGCTTAATTACTATTTAAAGGTAACTTTAAAAGATTCTAGTAAGGTGTTTACGAAATATTTTGATAATTTATTACTAAACAAACAATTTTTAGTTGCAAAGTTGGATGATAGCTTTTTTGACAAAGAATCAAATAAAAATTTGAAAGGGATATTAACTGAAGGGCCAAATAAATATATCAAAGGAATATATTTTAGAATTGATACGTTAAAATATGTGGAAAAACATGGAAAGCAGTATTTTTTGTATGAAATTCCATTGAACTTGTTTAATTTAAGTGAACTCTCTATTAAATATTATGATATTATTGCTGAGGATAAGGTTGTTTATTCGTCGGAACCTTTAAAAATTGGAAGCAAATATAAAAAATCATTTTTTGAAGAATTTTCAAAATCAAGTTATGGATTTACTTTTGTAGTAGGGTATAAGGCAGCTTTTGTTATAAAGTTGAATTTGTTTGTGACAATGATTTTTACCGTTGGTTTTGTATTCTTTTATTATTTATTTTATATTGAAAAGGGAGAAACTGAGAAAATGGAAAATGTTATAAAGAATTTGAATATGGAATTAGAGAAGATATATGAAAGTTTTAAAAAGCATAAAAGGCTATATGAGTTTGGTAGTTCTCCTACTAATTTAGAAAGTGTTAGTAAATTACAAAAAACTATTAAAAGTATTTTTGAAGAGTTTAGAAAGATATTTAGTGAATATGAAAGAACTGCAGAAATTTTAGAATCCACAATGGCAGAACTTGAGGAAACTAATGCAGAATTGATGGAAAAGAATCTTCAAATTATTTCAGCTCTTGCCGAGGCTGTTGAAATAAAAGATTCAGTTACTGGAAATCATTCAAGAAATGTTATGGATTTTTCCCTACTTTTGGCAGATAAAATGGGAATTAAAGAGCCTGCGGAAATTGAAGCAATAAAATATGGGGCGATTTTACATGATATAGGTAAGATAGGTATCCCCGAGCATATATTAAATAAACCTGGAAAATTGAATGATGAAGAATTTGAAATAATGAAAAAACACACAGTTTATGGTGAAAAAATAATTAAAACTATACCAGGTTGGTCTCTTGTTGGTGATGTAATTAGACATCATCACGAGAATTGGGATGGGAGTGGTTATCCCGACGGATTAAAAGGGCAAGAGATTAGTTTGCGAGCTCAAATAGTATCGATTGTGGATGTTTTTGTTGCTCTTACCGAAGATAGACCATATAGAAAGGGGCTTTCAGTTGAAAAATCTTTGAGTATAATGAAGGATATGGTTGGAGTTAAGTTTTCATCGGAGTTATTTGCACAATTTTTAGAAGTTTTAAAAGAAAGAGGATATATAAGTTGATAAATAATTAAATTTATGATAACATATAAAAGGACAAAATTTAGAAAAGGAGGATAGTATATGAAGAGGACATATCAACCATCGAGGATTAAGAGAAAAAGAACACACGGGTTTTTAGCGAGAAAAAAGACTGCAGGTGGAAGAAGGGTGTTAAAGAACAGAAGAAGAAAAGGAAGATGGAGATTAACAGTATAAGTAAAAACACCTTTAAAAAACATGAACGCTTGAAGCTCAGGAAAGATTTTAAAAATATATTTGAAAATGGCAAAAGCATACAAAACAGTTATCTTGTGATTTTATATGTAAATAATGGTCTAGAGTATAGTAGATATGGTTTTTCAATTAAAAAAAAGTTTGGTAAAGCCGTGAAAAGGAATAGATTGAAAAGATGGTTACGTGAGATTATAAGAAATAATAAAGGGATTATTCCAAAAGGATTCGATTATTTAATAATTGCTAGGAAACATCTTTCGAAAGATTTTGACAAGATATTATTTACAGAATTAAAAGATGAATTGTTAAAATTATTTGTGAGGATTAATGATGAAAAAAATAGTAATGTTAGTGATTAGATTTTATCAAAAATTTATTTCTCCATTAAAACCACCAACTTGTATATATACTCCGACGTGCTCGGAGTATACTTATTGGGCGGTACAAAAATTTGGTGTATTTAAAGGTCTTTTCCTGGGCTTCAAGCGTATTTTAAGGTGTAATCCTCTCCATAAAGGTGGGGAAGATCCAGTACCAGATGAATTTTATATAATTAGAAGGAGGCGGTCTAGTTGAAGAAAGCGATTACCGTCATTTTTTTGTTGTTGGCTTTTTTTGTGTTAGCAGGAACTATGACTCTTGAAGAAAGAACTGATGGTATTTACGTGTTTACTAAACTTGCGGAATATAAATTTGACTATAATGGTAATTTACAAGAAGTGTATAGAGTTACTGAAAGAAGAACAAGATTATTTTTGTATTCTAATGATGGTTTTGATCTGGAAAATGTAAATTCGACTCCTACTTTTAAGTGGCAGGGATTAAAAGATGAAGGAAAATACTCTGAATTAACTTTGGTTTTTAATTATGGGAATATTGAAAAAATATTCAGTTTTAAAGAAGGCCCAAATTATACATTTAATGTTTCAATTGATTCTAATGATGAAATTACTGTATCAATTCCAAGGGTTGGTTACGAGGAAAATGATAGATTGCGCGATAATGTTTTTGTATCGTTTTATAATAAAGGAGATATTCTTTCTATAGTAAAATTTTCTGGGAAAACATTAGGTGGAAATAAGGTGAAAGGTACAAATCTAAGATTTCTAGCCTATATTGGTCCTTATAAAAAAACCCTTATAAAAGATGCATTTGGAGAAGATTATTCCACGATTTCAGAGATGTTAAAAACAATTTCTGGGGTTGGAGGATGGTTTGATGTAATATTATATCCATTAGTTTACTTTTTTGGATGGATAAATAATTTTACTAAGAATTTCGGACTTACAATTATTGTTTTTACGATAATTGTCAGATTTATACTTTATCCACTGTATCATTCACAGACAAAGTCTATGATTAAAATGAGAAAAATGCAACCTATTGTGGAACAAATAAAGAAAAAGTATAAAGATCCTCAAAAACAGCAACAAGAACTTTTAAAGGCGTATAAAGAGAATAATATTAATCCAGCAAGTGGGTGTCTAATGGCGTTTGTGCAGTTGCCAATATTTATAGTTTTGTATCAAGTTATAAGGTATTATCAAGAAGAATTTGCGTTTAATGGACAATTTCTCATATGGAAGGATTTAACAGCTGGAGGATTTTCAGCAAATTGGGTGTTTTTAGTTATACAAATTCTTGCAGGATATTATCTTGCATTGATTACAAGTCAGGATACAAGAACAGCATGGCAGAGTATAATTATGAGTTTTGTGTTTCCATTCCTGTTCATAGGATTGCCAAGTGGAGTGTTTTTATATTACACTGCAAATACGTTAATTCAACTTGGAATAACATATTATATTTATAAAAAATACAAAATTAAAGGGTTAACACAAAGAGAACTCTGGGGCTTACCAAATAAGGGGTGAATAGCTTGAAGAAGTTAACGTTGACTGGAAAGAGTATAGAAGAAATTTTGACAATTTTTGAGGAAAATATGGGTATTAAAAATGGAGAATATGATTATTTGGTTATAGATAAGGGTTCAAGTGGTTTTTTTGGCTTTTTAGCAAGAGATGCGGTTGTAGAAATTACCATAAAGAAAGAGTACTATGAAAGAAGACTACAGGAATTTTTGAAAAATGTGATAAAATACTTTGATGATAGAATAGAAATAAGTGTGTTTTCAAAAAATAACAGAGTGTTTATTGCGAAAATTCAAGGAGAAGGTATTGGAAAGATAATAGGAAAACATGGTAAAGGATTAGGTGCTTTACAGCATATTGCAACAATATTTTTAAACAGACTTTCTGATATAAAAATCACGGTAATTATAGATGCAGGAGATTATAGAGAAAAGAGAAAAGAACTTATTAGAAAAATTGTAGGAAGTGCCGTAGAAAAGATTAGAAATGGTGCAAGAAGGATAGAACTTGATCCAATGTTTTCATTTGAAAGAAGATTAGTACACGAATTTTTGAAGAAATATCCAGATGTTGTATCTCATTCTGAAGGTGTTGAACCTTATAGATATGTGGTAATTGAAAGGAGGCATCTAAATGATAATATCAAAACCAGAAAAAGTAGAGCCTATAATAATAGATGATGGGAAAATTGAGAAAAGAATATTGATTGGTTCAAAGGATGGGGCTAAGAATTTTGTTATGAGACTTTTTAGATTACAGCCGGGTGCAAATACGCTATATCATTCGCATGATTGGGAACATGAAATTTTTGTGGTAAAAGGAAAGATCCAAGCAGTTACAAAAAATGGGAAATTTGAAGCTGAGCAAGGAAGTTTTATTTTTGTTAAACCCAATGAAGAACATCAATTTGTTAACGTTGGGGATGAATATGCTGAATTTATATGTATAATCCCTTATATGCCGAACAATGAATGAGAACGTAGGAAAATTACTCATAAAACAAATTTTTCTTTTTACTGTATTAATATTAATAGTATTAATAACGGGAGTCTTGTATTATCATCTTTTTGAAGGACTCCCGCTTGTTGATGCGTTCTTTTTTACGGCAATAACCATTTCAACGGTTGGCTATGAAATGCCAGAAACACTTTCTACCACTGGAAGAATCTTTACTTCTATTCTAATCTTTATGGGGATTAGTGTTGTTTTATATGGAATATCAAGTGTTACGGCAATTATCGTTGAAGGAAAACTTAGCGATTACATGAAAGAGAGGCGAAACAGAAAAATGATTGAAAAGATGCAAAATCATATTATTGTTGTTGGTGCAGGAAAAACTGGACAATATGTAATTGCAGAATTGATCAGAGAAAAGGAGAGTTTTTTAATAATAGATAAAAGCGAAGAAAATGTAAAGCGTTTATTGGAAATGTATAGTATAGAAGTTCCATATATAGTTGGAGATGCAGCGGAAGAAGATATATTGTTAAATGCTGGGATTTCAAAAGCAAAAGCATTAATAACAACACTTCCAGAAGATTCAGTAAATGTTTTTGTTGTATTAAGTGCAAGAACATTAAACCCAAGTTTGACGATAATTTCCAAAGTTACTGATGTATCGTCAATTAGGAAACTAATATATGCTGGTGCAACTACAGTTGTAGCAGCTGCGGAAATTGCTGGTACTAGAATGGCAAGATTAACTACAAGACCAGAAAGTGTTAACTTTGTTGATTTGTTTGCATTTGGCAATGAACAATATAGAATCGAGGAAATTAAAATAGTGAAAAACAGTGTGTTGGTAAATAAAAAGATATCTGATTTGGATATAGGAAAAAAATTTAAAGTTATGGTATTGGCTGTTAATAGAGAAGGCGATACAATTTTTGGCCCAAGCGGTGATTTGGAGTTACGTGAGAACGACGCTTTGATGATAATGGGAAGAAAAGAAAATATTGACGAATTTAAAAAAATTTCAGACATTTAATCCCACCCTTAGTTGTATTTATCCCAGATAAAATTTGAATAAAATAGTTAATGGGAGTATAAGCAATGTTTTTGGGTTATCTTTGAAAATATTGCTTATAATTATTTTATTCTATCCTTGTTAGTATAATTTTTGCGTGTTACACTATTAATGCAAAATATAATTTTTTGGAGGTGTGTTATGGAAATAAAAGAATTACTAAGTATTGTAGAACGTGAAAAAATTAATTTTATAGATTTGAAAGTAGTGGATATTTGGGGAAAGTGGAGACATGTAACACTTGCAAGAACGAATTTTTCCGAAAAGACATTTTATGATGGTGTGGGTTTTGATGCGTCAAATTTGGGATATGCATCTGTGGAAAATAGCGATATGATTTTAATTCCAGATCCAGAAACAGCTTTTATTGAAAATGTTGGGGAAGAAAAAGTTTTAAGTTTAATTTGCGATGTTTATGATGCAAATACTGGGAAACCTTCTTATCATGATCCTAGAACGATTTTAAAATCTACACTTAATAGTATAAAAGATATAGCTGATGAGGTTCATTTTGGTCCAGAATATGAATTTCATATTTTTGAAGATGTTAGATATAAAATTTCAAATAATGAAGTAACAGTACAAATTGATAGTAAAGAGGGATTTTGGAATTCTGAAGAAACAGGTGAGTATTTTATTGGAAAGAAAAAGGGTTATCATAGAATACCTCCGTTTGATACGTTGATGGAGGTAAGAAATAAGATAGTATCAAAGTTATTAGAGTATGGTATTCCGGTAAAATATCACCATCATGAAGTAGGAACTTGTCAAGTTGAAATTGAATTGAATTTTGTAAGCGCATTAAAAGCGGCAGATTATACATTGTTAGTAAAATACATTGCAAGACAAGTTGCAAAAGAGTATGGATTAATAGTAACATTTATGCCAAAGCCATTGTATGATGAAGCGGGAAATGGAATGCACGTGCATCAATATTTGGTTAAAGATGGGGAAAACATATTTGCTGGTGATAAATTGTACGGTTTATCGGAAACAGCTTTATCGTACATCGCAGGATTATTGAAGCATGCACCATCTGTTATGGCATTTACCAATCCAACCACGAATTCGTATAGAAGATTAGTGCCTGGTTATGAAGCACCTACCAATGCGGTTTTTGCCCTTGCAAATAGAACAGCAGCGATAAGAATACCCGCATATGTGAAAGATGCTAAAAAGAAAAGAATAGAATTTAGAACTATTGACGCGTCATGTAATCCATATTTAGCGTTTTCTGCCATGATTTTAGCAGGAATAGATGGTATAAAAAATAAGATGGATCCAACAAAAGAAGGATTTGGACCTTTTGAGAAAGATCTATATGTGGAAAATATTAAACCACTTCCATATTCATTGACTCAAGCATGTCAGGCTTTGAAAAATGATAATGATTATCTAAAACTATTTCCAAGGGAACTAATAGAACATTGGATTAAATTAAAAATTTCTGAGGATAGGGAAATAATGTCAATTCCACATCCAAAAGAATTTGAAAATTATTTTGATATATGAAAATTGATTTTTTTGATATCCTCCGTTATGTAACGGAGGATTTTTTTTTATATTTGCAATTTGGTATAATATCAAGTAAGTAAGTTAATGGGGGGAGAATTGTGGAGAAATTATTGATTATTGACGATAGTAAATTTTGGCGGTCTGTAAGTTCAGATTTTTTTAAGGATTATTTTGATGTGTTTACAGCAGATTCTGGACTTGATGGTATAAAAAAGGCGTTTGAAATTTTGCCGGATATTATCATTACAGATTACAACATGCCAGATATTAATGGTATATTTTTATCGTTGGTATTGAGAAAATATGAATCTTTTGAAAACTCTGGTATTTTTATTTTAACAAGTTCGGATGATAAAATTAATAATTTTTGGGCCCAAAAAAGTGGTGCAAATGGTTTTTATTCCAAAGCTATATTTAACAACAAAGAACAATTATCTTTTTTTGTTAATACTTTGAAAAATGGAGAGTTTTATACAAAAAAGATGCAAAATTATCAAACGATTACCCGTGATAAAATTTTTGAAATAGTAGAGGAAAGGTTAAAAGAAGAGATATATGAAAAAGAAATTCTAAATCTTTTAAAATACATTAGAGATGAAGAATACCTAATTCTAAGACTTAAAGATCTCTTTAGCGAATTATTTTCATTTAACTCATTTCTGACACTTATCCTATCAGAAAGTGAAGCAAGACTTTATAGCTTTAATACAAATATCTCGAAAAGTCATGCAAAAGTGCTGATGTTATCGTATTTTGAACGACCTACTATTCCAAATTCATGGAGTTTTTACGGTGATTTTAATGATAATAGTTTAAAGAAATTAAAGAATTTTGAAAAATATTTGGTTAGGTATGATAATAAAGAACATGCTTTATTGTTGTTTGAAAATGCAAGTTATGAATTAAAAAATGTTCTGGAATTAATTGGTGAAAGCTTGGGGATTGTTTTTTCTACCATTAATAATTTTAAAGAATACCTTTTTGCTTCTCAATTTGATTCTCTTACAGGATTGTACAACAAAAAGGTTTTAATGCATAAAATTGAGGAATATATTGAAAAATATGGAGAAAATACTGTTTTGGCTATTTTTGATATTGATAACTTTAAATCGATAAATGATACATATGGACACATTGTTGGAGACAAAGTTTTAAAAAAGTTATCTGAGATATTTTTGAAAAATACTTCTGAAGAAGAAATATGTGCAAGATATGGAGGAGAAGAATTTGTTATTTTATTCAATGATTTTGATAAAGCGTTAAATAACATAGAAAGTATATATGATGAAATTAACGAATATAATTGGAGTGAAGTGTTAAATGACAATAGAAAGGTTACTATTAGTGGTGGAGTTGCAGTTTATCAATCTGGTTTTAAAATTACTGAATTTATTAATACTGCAGATGAGCTGCTTTATAAAGCCAAAAGAAATGGAAAAAACAATTATTATGTTTTTGATAAATACGGGGAGGGAGTAGTATGAAAAAGCTGCTTTTTTTTCTTTTGATTATATTTTTTGTTATAGTTACATATTTAGGGGGAGTAATATTGTTTGCGACTTTGTTTGATTATAGACCAGATAAGATTGAGGAGGTTAGAGTGGAGAAAAATGTAAATAACTATTTAGATAAAGATGTTATAACCATTTTCGATTGGAATATTGGATATGCAGGTTTAGGGAAAGAGATGGATTTTTTTCTTGATGGAGGAAAAAACGCAGTTGTTCCAAAGAATTTAGTAAAAAGATACATTAATGGTGTTGTAAACGTATTAAAGAAATACAATTCTGATATATATTTGTTGCAAGAAATAGATGTAAATAGTAGAAGAACTAATTATATAAATGAACTAAGTTATTTAAAATCTATTGGAAAGTATGACATAGCGTTTGCATATAATTACAAGGTTTTATATGTTCCAGTACCATTTTTAAATCCTATGGGAAAGGTTTCAGCTGGACTTGCTACATTTTCAAAGTATGAAATTGGTGAAGCATTAAGGATATCATTGCCTGGAGAATATAGCTGGCCAACAAAGATTTTTCAATTAGACAGATGTGTATTGCTAACTAGGTTGAATAGAGGTAAAAAGGATTTGGTAATTTTAAATATTCATCCAAGCGCGTATGATACAGGTGTACTCAGAGAAAAACAACTTAGATTTATCATGAAACTTGCTAGTGACGAGTACAAAAAGGGGAATTATGTCATTATTGGTGGAGACTGGAACAGTGAGTTTTTTGAAGATAACAAATTTACTTTTACAGAGAAAAAACCTTCTTCATATATAAAGTTACCAGATTTCTTTAATCTAGATGGATGGAGTTGGGGAGTGGCCAGGAATGCACCGACGAATAGATCTGTGAGTTTTCCATATAAGAAAGGCGAAAACTTTGTGACGGTAATTGATGGATTTTACGTGTCGCCTAATGTGGAAATTTTAGAAGTAAAGAACTTGGATTTAAATTTTGAATATTCCGATCACAATCCAGTGATTTTAAAAGTGAGATTAAAGTAGGAGGTAAATTATGAGATTAAAAAGAAGTGATTTTCCAAGATGGTTTGTTTTTGGAGTTGCTACTTCAGCATATCAAATTGAAGGAGCTGTAAATGAGGATGGAAGGGAACATTCGATTTGGGATGTTTTTTCTCATACTAATGGAAATATAAAAAACAACGAAAATGGTGATATAGCCTGTGATCATTACCATAGATTTGAAGAAGATATAAGTATTATATCTGAACTTGGGCTTGATTCATATAGATTTTCCATTGCTTGGCCAAGGGTGGTAAAAAAAGATGGAAAAAAGAATGAAAAAGGCTTAGATTTTTACAATAGGTTAGTTGATAGATTATTAGAAAAAGATATAATTCCATTCGTGACTTTATATCATTGGGATTTACCTTACTATCTATATGAAAAAGGTGGGTGGCTTAGTGATGATATAGCGTATTATTTTAGAGATTATGCGGCGTTAATATTTGAAGAATTAGGAGATAGGGTAAAATATTGGATTACATTAAACGAACCTTGGTGTTCATCACATCTTGGTTATTTTATGGGAATACATGCACCAGGTCATAAAAATTTAAATGAAGCTATTAAAGTTGCACATAATCTTTTGCGTTCGCATGGTTATGCTGTTGAAGCATTTAGAGAAATTGTCAAAGATGGTAAGATAGGTATTACAAACGTTGTAACAAAGGTAGAACCGGCAAATGAGAGAGAGGAAGATTATCAATTTGCACTTTTAGTTGATGAGTTAATAAATGGATGGTTTCATGATCCTATTGTATTTGGAAGATATCCAGAAAATGCAAAGGGATTTTTGAAAAGGTTTGGAATAAAAATATATGAAAATGATATGGAAATAATTTCAAAGGATATAGACTTCTTTGGAGTAAATTACTATACGCGTCAATTGATTGAGTATTCACCGGAAAGTCCTTTTATGTACAAACAAATAATTGGTAAACTTCCAAAAACGGAAATGAACTGGGAAATTTATCCACAAGGTTTATATGATATGTTGAAGAAACTGTATTTTAGGTATAAATTACCTCTTTATATAACGGAAAATGGAATGGCAGGACCGGACAAATTGGAAAATGAAATTGTAAACGATGACTATAGAATAGATTACTTGGAACAACATTTTAAAATGGCTTTAAAGGCAGTTAATGATGGAGTAGATTTAAGGGGATATTTTATATGGACTTTAATGGATAATTTTGAGTGGATTGAAGGTTATTCAAAAAGGTTTGGAATTATTTATACGGATTATAAAACTCAAAAGAGATATTTAAAAGAGAGTGCATTGTGGTTAAAAGAGTTTTTAAGTAATTAAAAAGATTAAGGAACATAAATATACTTCATGTTATCTTGGAGTCGAAATCTATTATATAAGTTTATTTATCCAGATTAAATAGTTTTAATTGATCTTTTTTGGCTTTTTCTTTTCTTGATTTAAACCTTTTTATTACGGAGACAAACGTTTTGTTTTCTTTGTCGAGGATTAAATCGTCAAAAATTTTGGAATCTTCAACATCTATAAATATAAATTTATCATCAACATATTTGGGTACATTAACAATATATTTTTGACCATATCCTTTCTTATTTTTTCGTGCCACGGGGATTATTGCATTTAAGTTTAATAGTGCTTTGAATGAAAGTTCTATTGTTCCATATTTTACTTGAAAATATTCTGCAAGTTCTCTATAGGAAATCCATGGGGTTATTTTTCTACCTGCCGCTATTGAAATGGAATACAAATATAAATATACTCTACCAGCATTTGCTGGCCTTACTTTCATGGAAAATTGCATTACAGGCATTGGTATGATTACGAATCGAGATTTTACTACCACAAAATCCCTCCTTTGTATCTATTATATCATATATTTATATGATATAATAAAATCAGGGGGTGGTTTTGTGAGAAAAATGATAATAATTTTTACTTTTATATTTTTTGTTGTTGCATTTGGAGAAGTTTCTGCGATTAGAAATAAACATGAAAAAGGTTTTTTTGTGGAATTCTCCTCTGTTGGATACGCACTAGATGATAGTGAATTATCATCACAACCACTTTTGGATATATTAGGAGCCTTTAATTTTAATTACAGACATTATTTGGGAGAGAATACTGTTTTGAGTTTCACAACGTACTTTATTGATCCACTGTTTATAGGAAAAGTATATATGCAAGAAGAAGTGAATTCGAATGAACAAGTGTATTTTTCATATTCTGAGAATTATATTTTTTCAAATTTCTTTTTTAAAGATTTTTCTTTTAAAACTTATTTTAATATCGTTTTACCTGGATTGATTACCAATCAAGGTTATGTTTTTGCATTGGTTCCAAAAGGGTTTATTGGTATTGGAAGATATATCATGGATAACACGGAGATATTTGGAACTATTGAATGTGGAACAATTTTTAATATATTTACTTCTAATCCGGATGAAGAAATGGATGAGTATGTTAGAAGATTGAGAGATGATTCGTTTTACTCGACATTAAAGTTGGGTTTGAATTGGTATTATGATAACTATTCAGGTATAGAGATTGGTTATAGATTTTTGTTATATGGGAAATCTAGTTATTTAAGTTTTATACAAGGTGTTTCTTTTACTGATTGGGTATATAATATTGTAAGTTTGTATTATCAGAGCAATAATCAAGAAACAATAATGATTCCATTTATTACCACGGATTACTATCTAACTTTTTCGACAAAATTTTGAGCTTTTAAAAAATCTATTCCTTTTTTAGTGATTATTCTTCTAAAAAGATACGAGGATTTATGACCAGATGGTATCAGTATTTTTTTTGCATTTGGAAAGAGATTGTATAAATCTTCAGATGCTTTTGATGGAATAATTTTGTCAAATAATCCTTTAAATACCAAAATTGGTTGTTCGATAAATTTAGCGTAAGAAATAGGATCATAATGGAAACACGTAGGTTTTAATTTGAAAATTTCATTGATAGTTTTTATTTTTTTGAGTTTATTAAAAGAATCCTTTCTAAGATTAACACACTTTACTTCATCAAAGCATCCCCATTCGTTGCTATACATTTTATAACCTGTTCTTACTTTTTCAAGGTATGGTGAATACCAATTTATCCAACGCCAATTTCCACCAGAAAAAGCAATTATTCCCGCTTTTATCCTTTTATCTAATGCCATGCTTAGGGTAGCAATCATTCCTCCAAAACTAAATCCCATAATGAAAAGGTTATCCGTATTGTCATTCTTTTCAATTACATCAATTGTTCTTCTTACATCTTTTACTGCTTGATGAAATCTTACAACACAGTGTGCAGGAGAGTGATGATAAAATGGTTCTCCACCTTCCCACTCTTTTTTTCCTCTGTTAAGGTGATATGGGAAAATCAAAAAGTATGATTCAAGTCCAAATTTTGAAAATTGTTTTGCATACCACATTAAGTATGGAATGTGGTTATTTCCGATTCCATGTAATATGATTATTTTCCCCCATGGATTTTTTGAATGATATTGATAAACAAAAATCCTTTTTGATTCTGGAATATCAGGTTCATATGTTGTATCAAATGAAATGAGAGTATAATCTGAAAATTTTGCTTTTTTTAAATTCAAAGGAATATTTGGATCATATTCATATATGGTCATGTTGATCCTCCTTTTGCTGTTTCACTTAAATTATACAAAAAATATTTCATGTGTGTGTTAAAATTGAATGAAAGAAAAGCATTTACTTTAATATTTGTCGGTGGTTGTTTTTTTGGATTATTACTTTTTAAATGATGAGAAAATAAAAAAGTAATATTATTAATTATGGGGTGGTAATGTATGCAACTTGGAAATTATGTTTGCAAAGAGATAGAAAATCTTGTTCTTTGTAGGTCTTGTATGTTGCATCAGTTTAAAAAATTATTTCATGTGGTTACAACTAGACAAAATATGGAATTGGATTTTTCCTTGGGAAGCGATTCTTTTAGGATATTATCAAATATTTTGGGTATAGAACTAGATAGAATGTTTTTTGCAAAACAAGTCCATGGAAATGTTATAAAGTGTGTTGGAGAAAGAGATATAAAAAGAGGAGTAATTTACACTGCAGATGGACTTATAACTGATGAAAAGAGGATTTTTTTGGTTATGCGTTTTGCAGATTGTGTGCCAATTATTGCATATGATTCAGTAAAAAATGTTGTTGGAATTGCACATTCTGGATGGAAAGGCACACTAAAGAATATCCCCAAAAAGTTAATTTTAAGTATGGTTAAGAAATACAATAGTAATCCTAAAAATATATTTGTAAGTTTAGGCCCATCAATAGGTCCAAAAAGTTTCGAAGTTGGAATTGAAGTGAAAAATATGTTTAGCAATAAATTTGGTGAAAAATATATAGATGTTAAAAATGGAAAGTTTTTTATAGATCTATGGGGCATAATCGAGGATGAATTGTTTAATATTGGCGTAAGAAATATTGAAATTTCAATGGTAGATACAATAAAATTTAATAAATATTTTTATTCATATAGAAAAGAAAAAACAAAAAAAAGATTTGCAGTAATTGTTGGATTGATTTGAAATATTTTTATTTGTAACTAATAGTCCTGATAATTTATCAAAATAACAAATATTAATATTGTTGATAATATTAGAAATATAATAGTATTTGTATTAATAAAGCTTTTGATGGATTGGCACTTGAAGCAATAAGATTGATATTTAAATACTTACCTGAATCCTATGAATTTGGAGAAAAAGCAGTAAAAGCCCGTGAAAAAATGGCATATGCATCTTGTATAGCTGGTATGGCATTTGCAAATGCATTCCTTGGATTATGTCACTCAATGGCGCATAAATTAGGCTCGGCTTTCCATATTCCTCATGGGCTTTCCAATGCATTACTTATATCTCATGTTATTAAGTATAACGCAACAGATAAACCTCTAAAACAGACAGCGTTCCCACAATATAAGTATCCTATTGCAAAAGAAAGGTATGCTAGAATTGCAGATTATCTAAACTTAAAAGGAAAAACTCAAGATGAAAAGGTAAAAAATTAATAGATGCTATTGAGGAATTAAAAGAAAAATTAAATATTCCAAAAGCCATAAAAGATCTTGGTATTTCTGAAGAAGAATTTTATGCAAGATTAGACCAGATAGCAGAATACGCATTTGACGATCAATGTACACCGGCTAATCCAAGATATCCATTAATTTCTGAGATTAAACAATTATACATTAACGCATACCATGGTAAGTTATAAATATATGAAAGGGAGGAATTTTTATGAAAATAGAAGTCTGTGTTGGAACAGCCTGTCATCTTATGGGTTTATCAACATTAATAGAAGCTTTAAATGATCTTTCAAAAGATATTAAAGAATCTTTGGAACTTAAATATAGCCTTTGTTTTAATACTTGTTATGGGAAAATGAAACCACCAATAGTTAAAATAGACAATGAATTTTACCAAGATATGACTCCTGAAAAACTGAAGGATATAATATTAAATTTGGTAAAAAATGAAAAATAATACTCATAAAAATGTTTATAAAAGAAGGGACTTTTTAAAGCCCCTTCTTTTTTTCTAATGTCAAGTAAAGTTGATGCTGTTAATCTTAAAAGTACTCCTTTATTTGGAAGATCTCCTATGTCTTAAGGATAACCATAATTTTAAATTTTCTTTTACCAACTGTATAATTTATGTGGTATTGCGTTTATACGGTGTGTTAATATATTTTAATTAATAGGGGGAATGACCATATATGTAGATGGTTCTTATTCAGATACGTATAAAGTAGCAAGTTATGCTTTTTGTGTTGTTGAGAACGGGGAAATTATAGATGTTAGAAAAGGAGCCAAGATGATAAAAGGAGGGAATTCAGTAGCGGCTGAACTGCTGGGCGTAGTAAGAGCTTTGAAATATTGTAAAACAAAAGGTATAACGAGTGTAACAATTGTTCATGATTATAATAAAATACCAATATTTGCGTCTTCTTGTATAAGAACAAGAAATGGAATAATTAATGATTATATAAGGAACTTGGTAACGTTGAAAAGACAATTGAATGTTTCTTTCAAAAAGGTTAAAGCACATTTAAATGATGAGTTTAACAATATGGTTGATAAGTTATCACGAGGAAAATTGAATGATTACATAAAAAATGTATTTCCAAATATTCTAAAAAATAAATTAAAAAGATGAAAACCAAAAGGCAATGTATAATTACATGCTTTAAGACCATATTTTGTTAATTGACAACATACTTATATAATTTTTTTATGTCTCAATATTTTTCTTTAAAGTTATAGAAAGTGTTCGAAAAGCAATGTTTATGGTTAAAAAGGAAGAAAAGAATACATTAAATAATAAAAATTTCCTTCAGCAATATTGCTGAAGGAGATAAATATAGAAAAAATCAATTAATCAACTAAGCGTTAGAAATTGCAAGGACTGTTACGATCCATATTGCCCATCCTAACCAACTTGAATTTGCTTTTAACATTTTCACTTCGTTTCTATATGTTTGTACATAAACGTCAAACAAATAGCTTTGATCTTTTGGAATCATTTCTTTTATTTGAATGAGTCTATTAGCTGGAACTTCTGGAGTGGCTATATAGTGATATAAAGATGCCAATGGTCCAAAAAGTACTCCTCCAAAAAATGGCATGATTCTGTTAACATCTTCATTTACGTGTTTTTTAGCTAAACTTTGAGCTTCAACAGCTGAAGTTATAGTATAAGCTTGAAGAACACCTACAATTAGAACTATAATCATCAAAATCCAGAGTTTTTTCATATCTTTAACCCATTTCTAAGTTGTTTTAAACTTTCTGATAAATGTTTAAAAGGCTGCATTAGAATAAAATTAATCGTACCTTTCTCACCTCCCTGTAAAAATGTATCAATTGCTTTTCCATTTATATATAACGAAAAAACTTTTTCATTTCTGACAATTAATTTTCATGATTTCCTACATAAAAAAAGGCTCTTTTGCAGTTGTTCATGATGATGAGTGAATAAATGTCATTTCTGACATTTGTTATTTAAGATCCTTCACCCGCTTCGTTCCTCAGAATGACAAAAAGTGAGAAAAGTTTATATTTTTAAAACAGCTCCATAGTAGCTTGACGATGTTTAGTTTATGTGTTATGATTTCACGTAGTTGTTATATTTCTTCATAGTCAAGGGGGAAAGAGTATGAGAAAGAGTAAGTTTGTTTTCGGGACAATTTAATACAAAATAATGCGGCAACCAAAGTTGGGACAAAGATACTTGCACTTTTATTCGGATAAAGGTGTAAAGGTTGTGTATATAGGATTTTTGCACTTGATTTAGTGCAAATGTTGTATTAATAAATAGTCAATTTTAAAAAGCTCCGGGTTGCCGGAGCTTTTTTGTTGCAAATTTTAAAAAATGGAGGGATTTATGTGAAGGAATTTTACAAATACTTTTTCCTATTTCATAAAGTTCTTTCAAAGAAGCTTTTTTTGAAAAAATTTTTTATTGATGTTATTTATGTTTTGACAATGCTTCTATCATTTGTGCTCCCGATCTTTCTTGGAAGAATAGTGGATAACTTTAGAAATAAAAAAGCATTAGATGCGTTTTATGTATATGCGTTAATTTATATTGTAGTTTTCACATTGCAGCAGATAACTCAAGTTATGCGAAGAGCCTTTTCTCTGGTAGAGGGGCCCCGATTTTTGTTTGAAAGATCAATATCAAGTGTAATAAAAAGAAAAAACGAAAATTTTGTTCCTGAAAAAGAAATGGATAAAATTTTTAGTTTTGAACATATTTTCGAATTCTTTTATGGTACGTTTTCAATGTATGTTTTTATCCTGCCAGTTATGATGATACTTACTGTTGGAGTGATAATTTTTAATAGTTGGAAAGTTGGGGTTATAGCTTTAGTAGGTTTTTTTTTGACAGGTATATCGAGTAATAAAAAAATGCACAAAGAAGAAAAAATTGCTGATCAAATGAGTAAAGCAGAATATAAGGTCTCAGAAGTATTTTCAGATCTATATTCCGGGTATGAGGATATCAAGGCATATGAAACTTTTCCTTTAACCTTTAAATGGCTTTCAACTGCGTTGGAGCGTTTAAAGAAGGCGTACGACTTATTTGGAAAAACTGAAATACTATTTGGTTTATCATACGAACTTGGAGTAATCTTAATAATGCCTCTTGTTATATTTTTATTGGGTTTTCAAGTTTTTTCTGGAAACCTTTCTGTAGGGAGAGCTATTATGCTTGTTATTTACATTGAAAGATTACAAAGTTATTCTAAAGTGTACATAGAAGATACAGATTATATTTCTTGGGTTATTGCAAGAGCAAAAATAGCCTACGAACAATATTTGAAGGAGGATGCATAATATGTTCGAAAAATTAGAATTTATAAATGTTTCTTTTGAATATGAGGGCAGAAAAATATTAGGCAACTTTAATTTAGAAATAACTCGTGGTGAAAAAGTGGCTATTGTAGGTTCAAGTGGAGAAGGGAAAACAACTTTTATAAGGCTCGTTTTAAAGTATATATCACCACATAAGGGAAAGATTTTAGTTAATGGAAAACCTTTATCCGAGTTTGAGGAATGGTATAAAATCCTTGGAGTTTTGAGTCAAAGAGCGCATATTTTTAATAGAACACTCAGAGACAATCTTCTTATTGCAAATCCAAATGTGACAGACAAAGAAATGTATAGAGCTCTTGAATTAGCCGGCTTGAAAAAGTTTATGCAAAATAGAGATCTTGACACAGTTCTTGGGAGTGATGGAAGTTATATTTCTGGCGGTGAGAGAACAAGAATAGCGCTTGCAAGATTATTACTCAGAGAACCAGAAATTGTTATTCTTGATGAGCCACTTGAGGGTGTTGATAAACTTGTTGAAAAAGAAGTTATAAATAATATCAGAGATTTTGTAAAGGACAAAACTTTGATTTTGATTTCACACAGGTTTAGTATTCTTTCATTGACAGATGAATTTGCTGTACTTGAAAATGGGAAAATTGTTGAAAGAGGAAAATATCATGAACATTCACAAGATAGTCTTTTAAAACGATTTTTTAAAGCTGAGCAAGAGTTGACTGAGAAATTTAGAAAGGGTGATAGTATATGAGAGAATTAATAAGATGGTTCTTTAAAATCCCCAAAAAATTAATGTTTATGATAATTTTAATGAATTTATTTGGGATTATATCGGGACTTATAGTCTCATATACTACTATTTTAAGCAAAGACATCATAAATTATGCTGTTTCCCAAAGTAATAACTTTTTTTTAAAAGGTTTGTTGTTAATAATAGCGGTTTTGATAAGTCATATATTAATTACGTTTGGAAAGGCTCTCGTTTCTTTCAACAAGGGAAGAAGTTTTAAATACTTCGGTGAGTATTGTTATAAAAGAATAATGAACAAAGATTTTACGGAGTTTTCTAAGAAAACACCTGCGTTTTACTCAGAAATTTCGTTGAGAACTATTGAAAATTTGTTGGAACCTTTTTCTAATTATGCTGATTTAGGTGGAATTGTTTTTATATTTAAAGTAATCTTTTATATGGTAACAATTTATACTTTAGATCGTATTTCAGGTTTGTTTATGATATTTTTTGGTATTTTAATTCTACTTTCTTTATGGGGGGCAAATGTTTATTATTACAAACATTCTAAAATCATCGAGGACAATTTTTTAGAAATCAAATCATATGTAGCAGATATGTTCAAGGGTATAGAGGAAATACAATTGTTTGAAGCATATAACTTTGAAATGGATCTTTATAAAAAGACAACCGATCCATTTTGGAAATATAAAAAGAGATTGTATTTTAACGATTTTATTCTTAGTTTTATGATTCGTGATTTGATCTCAATGGTATTTTATCTTTTTATTATATATCGCGGGGTAGTATTAAGTGATCCAGGAACATTTTATGCTCTTTTTAATTTATTTACATTAATAAGATATCAATTATTTACACTAATGGGTGTATGGGATATTGTTCGTACAGGAATTACTGCTGCAAGACAGCTTGAAGAAGTTGTTGGTTAATTGAATTGAAAAATAGCTAAAAAACGAAATTCAAGAAACCAAGGAAAGAGTAAGCTCTTTTGACTATGCTCAGGATGATAATACTGGTGAGTTAGAAGTTTTGCGAGTGTTGGAAGATTGGATAGATTAGATAGGTTAGTAAAAAGAAAAGATTCTTCGGTACTTTGCACCTAAGAATGACAAGAAAGAAGGAATATCATCCAAGATTCTTCGCGCATACGCGCTCAGAATGACAAAAGACACTAACTTTTCCAACACTCTCTTTTTAAAATCCTTATATTTTAAACAATGCAAAATGCAGAAAATATAAATATATAGCTTGAAAATTATTCACCAGTGTGATTTTCCAACAGTTTATAAGAACTCAATTTTTTCAAAAGAAGTATACATAGAAATGTTTAAATGTCAAAAAGAAAACCAGCGGATATGAAGACATAAGAATAATTGCCAGTTGAATCATATATCCAAGAACCTATTGTCGGTGATATTGCTCCTACACCAAAGGCTGTAAATATTAAGCCGTAATTAACCCCTAAATTTTTTGTTCCAAAATATTCTGCCGTTAAAACGGGGAAAAGTGCCAGGTTCACAGCAAATCTCCATCCTGTTATTGCGACCGCAATACATAAAGTGATAAAGTTTACAACGAAAATGGGAAATAAGAGTAGTATTATTACTCGGATTATATAAGTTACTATCATTACTTTTAAAATGCCAAACTTATCACTTAATAATACCGTCAATGGCCGGCCAAGACCATTAAAATCTGCTGTAATAACTAAGGTATTAATTGCAGAAGTTGGAAAGATAGGTTCTGAAGAGCCTTTTTCATATGAAAAGTTGTCACCTACACTTGCGATGTATAGAGCAAGAAATTTTGAAGAAGCAGTAGATAAAGCTGTTAAATTAGTGGAGTTTGGTGGAATGGGACATACATCTGTTTTGTATACAGATCAAATTAACAAGGATAGAATAGATTATTTTGGAAGTAAATTAAAAACAGGAAGGGTATTAATAAATATGCCATCTTCTCAAGGAGCCATAGGAGATGTGTATAACTTTAAATTAGAACCTTCTTTAACTCTAGGATGTGGTTCATGGGGTGGCAATTCCGTAAGTGAAAATGTTGGAGTTAAACATTTGTTGAACATTAAAACAATTGCAGAAAGGCGTGAAAACATGTTGTGGTTTAAAGTGCCTCCTAATTAATAGAAGCTTTAAATGATCTTCCAAAAGATATTAAAGAATCTTTGGAACTTAAATATAGCCTTTGTTTTAATAGTTGTTATGAGAAAATGGAACCACCAATAGTTAAAATAGACAATGAATTTTACCAAGATATGACTCCTGAAAAACTGAAAGATATAATATTAAATTTGGTAAAAAATAAAAAGTAATACTCATAAAAATGTTTATAAAAGAAGGGGCTTTTTAAAGCCCCTTCTTTTATTTCTGACGTTACGTTAAGGATGATGTTCTTTGGATATATTTAGGATAACAATAGAATATGATTCTTAATTTAACATATGCCTTTTTGCCAAAAACTTACAAAAAAATTGTATCGAAAAAGTAATAAAAAGTAGTATAATAATGTTAGAAAGTGGAAAAAGAATGCAGTGTAAAGTAAATGTTGTAAAAATAAAAAACTGTATCTTAGTCTGTTTCAAAAATAGAAAGAAGATGGCATAATCTTTTCTGTCATTCTGAGAGGCTCCTTCCTTTTTGTCATTCTGAGGAGCGTTATCGACAAAGAATCTTATTTTTTTCACTAACCTTCTGTAAATGGTAAAATAAAAATGGCCAAGAAGAGGAAAATAAAAATGCACAAAAATGTACATAAATGGTATCCTTCCAAAGGAAGGGGGAATACCAAAAATGGAAAAAGTCAAACAACATTTGGAAATGTTAAGGGGGATGGATTTGAGATCGAACTTTTCTGAATTAGCCAGGATATACAGGATAGACAGAAGGACAGTAAAGAAATATTAGGAAGGATATCAAGGTAAGCTTAAAAAAGAAATAGTTTCCATAAGACTTTTGAAGAGGATTTTTAATCAAATTTTTTGATATATTTTAAACAATAAATTAACATAACTATTTTGTTGATATTATGTAAATATATGTCTGATATTGTCATTTTACCATTTAGAAATTGGATATGAAGGCGAGAAAAATATGTTACAAGCAAAAGATGAACTTTTACAAAAACGACGTGAGGTATTACAACTGAACTTTGTGGACATTTCTAATAAAGAATGGCTTTATATGATTAGAAAGAATATTTAGTTATGCTTATAGAGAAGTATCGTGAAATACTTTTAAGCATAAAATTTTATTGACAAAATGATATAAACTAATCGATTTGGATCGATCTGGTATGATTTGTTCAAGAAAATTGCTAAAAAGAATTAAAACTTTATTTTAAATAATCTATCAGATAATTTTTTCTATACTATAATTATGATATAATTCTAATTGTGGTATCATTCTAAACTTGTAAAATAAATTTTCAAAAGAGGAGGTTGTAAAATAACAAACTCAGAAATTAATTATTTTTTAGTTTCTATTTCAAATAGGGAAAATCTTGAATTATGTAAGAAATATACTTTGGCGGGGTTTACAAATAGTATTAACGGATTTTGGACATATTCTGATATAAGCATAGGAGACTATATCTCTTTTCTTTATGGTGCTAGAATAAAAGATTTGTATCGTGTTACTAAAAAAGTAGCTTATAAAAACGCAGAAAACTTGCCTCCTTGGCCTTCAATAAAATTTAGAAATTCAGGTAATACGTATTATTTTCCTTTCAGATTGCATTTAGAAAAAGTAAGAGATTTGGATGAACCGTTAGTAAAAGCCGAATTTGCATATGTGGCTGAAAATCTGTTACTAAGAGGTGGATATAAAAAAACTCACTTTCAAGCAGATTTAACGACACTTCATAATGTTTCTACTATGGGAAGAATGAATAAAATAGTTCCAGAGCCATTAGAAATACTTTCTGAAACATTTACACCAAAAATAGTTTTTAATAAAAAAACTAAGAAAATTCCTTTTGAATTTCCTTTCCATGAATTTATTCTTCAATCATTAGTGCGTAAAAAAATAAAAGATTTCTTGTTAAAAGAAGTATTAGAAAATTTTAGTGAGAATCTCTCAGTAGATGATTTTGAAGTTCTTGGGGAAAAGGCTCTACCTGAAGGATTTGTTGACATTTTTATAAAATTGAAATACCCAATAGCAACGAATAGATATGTGTTAGTAGAAATTAAGACAAAAAGAGCAAATACAAATGACATAGAACAGTTGCATAATTACTTAAAACAAATTGGAAAAGAAGTAATTGGAGGTGTTTTAATTGCTAAAGATTTTCCAAAAGCAAAGATTCTTAAAAGTGATATTATGTATGTAAAATATTGTTTTAAAAATCTAGATGTTAATAATGCATATTCGTTCGAGGAACTCTTGAAAATGTTGAGCTTTACGATCATTTAAAGTTAGTTAACTTAAAATGTTAAGATTTAATGGTCTTAAATTAAAATATAATAGTTAAAAATATAAGTTTTAAAAGATTTTTCGAGATGTTCGATAAAATTTATTTTAAGTTTGAAAAGTTATGATGATATAAAAAATAGAAATGTTGGTTGCTTAGTCTTTTTTAGCACATCTCCTCATTGTAAAATCTTAAAACTGAACAATATATGTTGTATCATAGTAGCTAGTGTAATATATAGAGAAATAATTTGAGTAAAGTAGGGTTAACGATATAAATCTTGTTGGGTATTAGAAAATATTTGGAAAGAGATATTTCTTGTTACTCTGTTTTGGGATTCATGTTTTTTTTACGGTATTGACAGAATATACTTTAACATTGATATAATCTATATCCAAAAACAATTTTTTTCGAAATAGCTCTTTTGGCAAGAGAATCAGCCCATTCATTGTATTCAACTCTTGAGTGAGCTTTAACCTTTTTAAAATAAATATTCATATATTGCTTGAAATAATTAATACTTTTAAGATAATACAATGAAATCTCAGAATATGGTTTCATTTTGCCTATAGCTAGTTTTTCTATAGGTAGAAAATCATAAGCTATTGTAACTTCAGTTATATTTCGTGACAAAGCCCATTCAAGTGCTTTTATAACCGATGTAAATTCTCCATATGTTGAATTTAGAGATGTATTTCCTCGAACTATCCCTTTTTTTACTTTTAAAATAGTTTTTCCTCTTAATGCTACAAATCCCCATCCAGCTATATCAGGTATTTCACAATTCCATGAACCATCTACATAAATTGTTACCAAAGTATCTCCCCTCTTCAAATTGTTTTTTTACACCTAAAATGGTTCATTGTATAAGGTATTTCTTCTGCCAATTTTTGAGCCCACTTTATCCATGGTTAATAAATATTCAATATAATTTTTTCCGGTAAAATTAAGTAATAACCATTGTTTGAACTTAATCTATACCCAGGTTTTGGGGCAAAAAATGCTTGACACTTTCCACAAGTAAAAATTCTTGGAATTAATATTTTTCCATCTTCTGTTTCAATTTCAAAGTCGTTATGAAAAACTGTTTTGAATAATTGATTGCCACATATTGGACATACATATGAAGAAATATAAAAATTTTTAGTTGGATACGTAAAATAATATTTTTGTCTCAATTCAGTTTCTGTCATAAAAGCTGCGAATGCGGGATAATCATGAGTAAATTTATAGATATTTCTATTGAAAACTACTTTCATTTTTTCCCTCCTTAACAAATATTATTTTTTAAATGATATTTTTACTTATATTTTTTCATTTTTTCTTGAAAAAATAGCAGCTAGAATTGAATTTCCTAAAAACAAACTTTTATGAAATCCCATGGTGTGTCCTCTAATACCAGAATACGGTTTTATTGTTTTTTGAAATAAACCTGCATCTTTCAATAAATGAAAGGATAATCCTAGCCATGCACCATTTATAAACTCTTCTTCTTTTAAGGAAATTTCGTAAATTGTCCTTAAAACCATATTTTCTTTATTCCATGTAGTTTTTTGAACTAATTTGAACAAAAATCTTGCCATAAATTCCAAAAGAAATAATCCAATAATGGTATGTGTTATTATGTTTCTGTGGTTTTTTATTCCAGTCTTTAAATCTAAATCAGGAATTCCTCCTTCAAAATCTATTCCACCACCTACTAACAATGCAGTGATAAAATAAATTGTTAAATTTGCTATTTTTTCTTTCTTTTTTTTCAAACTCAATTTTTTAAAATTATTGTACTTTTTATACACAAATTTTTTAGAATTTAAAATCACATCACTAAATGAAATTTTTCCAGTTAGTAGCCTAAACACAAATTTTGTGGTTAGAAAGCTTACTTTTGTTATATCTTTTAAGAAGTATTTAAATGAAACTATCTTATGATTAATTGTTGATTTCAATGCCTGTTTGAATGATTCTTCAACTATTTCCATAAAATCCTTTTTTGGTAATGATTTTATTAAAACATTGATTTCCATAATATCGCTATTTGTCATATATCATTCCTCCTTTCTATCCGTATTAATATACGTTTTGTGTTGATAAAATCTGACAAATAGTATAAAATGAATCATGTCTAATACTAAAAATTCAATTAACATGTTTTCTAAAAAATAAATCTTTAATACAATCAACTTCTTGTGGAATTTGTATATTTTTTTCATAATTTTTTACAATATTTTTGATTGTTGCCAAACTTACATATTCAGGAGCAATTACTTTAATTAAACGTTTAAGTTTCACAAACAAAATATTCATAAAGCATAGCATTTCTTGGATTTAAATAAAAATGAACATAATCATGTAATACTTTTTACTTCCTTGCTTTTGAACTTTTTCATCTGCGTAATCGTTTTTAATAATCCATTTTTTATTGCTAAATTTCTAGAAAATATCTTATTTAAAAAAGGCGAAATCGCTGGATATTTAGAGTGATCAAAATGGAATTAAAGTAGATGAAAGATTTAAAAACAAAGGAGGGACAAATTTAGAATCGCATTGCAAAGTCTTTCTTATGTTAATATACGTTTTATATCAGTAAAATTTGCCAAAATAAAAATCAATTAAAGAACTAATTTTTTTATGTATCCTCCTTAAGATCTTTAACTTGCCCTAAACCCATAGCTGTCTTATATCCCACGCCTGAAAAAAATGCAAACTTAGAAAGCAAATTCACAATCTTTGCCAATGTGTTGTTATTTCTATCAACGGAAAATACCACATCACCCACAAAACCTTTTAAGTAATAATTAGACATATATACCTTCTTTTTGTAAATTTTCATATTTGAGATCTTTATTTCATTAAAATCCTTTATGATTTCTTCCTTGATTTTCTTTGAACTGACTCTATTAAATTTTTTCAACAAATCCCCGAAGACCTTTTCAGGTTTTGGATAATACAAACAATCATTTTCTACTTTAAGTAAAGTCGGGGTATAAAATCTCAGTTTTATTTCATTTTTAACATTATCAATTTTGAATAATTCTTCTTCTGTAGTAATACCCGTCCATTTACTTTGTTTTTCGTGAAAATAAAGTTTTGTAACTAAAAACTTTATATTATCAATATCTAACTTCTTTTTATCAAACTTATTTTTGAACATATTTATTGCTATTGAGTTAAAAACGTTGTCTTCAAGAAAAGTCATCCTTATATAATATGATTTTTCTTTTTCAATGACCAATGGTTTATCAACTTTCTTTCCCAAAAAAGAAGAAACAGTAAAAGGTTTATGTCCAATATTATCATGTAGTTTCTTAGCAAGTTCACTATTATTCATCTTTAAAATACTAAAAAACATTCCGTGAATTTTTTCGCCGGGATAAGTATGAATAATCCCTGAGTTTAAAGCCTTTAATTTAAAAACTAAACTGTAGAATATACTTTCACCTCATTTAAATATTATCTCAACTCAACCTTTATCCAGCCTATGGGCGAAATAGGTTTTTCTTCTTCATCAATTAAGTAACGTCGAGAAATTGGGGGGATAGTTCCAGGATGTTTTGTAATAACCTTTGCAAATTCGCGTTTTACATTGTCACTAAGTACCGAAAAGACACTCATTGCATTTAATCCCCCACCATATCCAATATGCATTATATAGCCTTTTTCAGCTTTTATTTTTTCTATTTTATTTGTTAATTTTTGAAAAAATTCTTTTTTTTCTTTGATATTTTTAATATATTCAAGTTCTTTGCTTATTACAAATCTATAAAATTCATCAACCATTTTGAAAATATCTTCCAAACTTCTTGGAAGATTATTGTCAAATCTTCCTTGTTTAGATTCAAATAATTTTAAACCTTCTTCATCAAATTTTACTTCTGATTCAAATTCGGCATTTTTAAGGATTGCTTCAAAAAAGATGTTAAAGTTCTTTTGATAAAAAGAATCCTTATTACTAACAAAAACACTTAGAGCTAAAATAGCAACCTTATCTGTAAAATTTGTATCTGAGATTTTTAAGAACTTAAGAAAATCATTTTTTGCATCTTTAAAATTTCCTACTCTAAATGAACTTTCAAGAATTTTTGTGGCATCGTTAAGATTTTTTTTTATGATTTTTTAACAAATTAAGTATTTTTTCTTCAACTTTATTTCTTAAATTTTTATTATTCATTAATATATATCCCATAATTCCATTTCTTATACTTCCCTTAATACTACTTCCGGGAATATAAAACCTACCATCTGGATGTTTGATATTTTCTAACACTTCACCTCTAATTTTGTAATTAAATTTTCTTTTGCAGATATACCAAATATCATCGTCATTTAATACATTTTTATAATCTTCCCATTTTAGTACAGTTAATCTTCTACTATCAACATAAAACGAACTTTTTATTTCAGGATGCCTTTTTAAAAGTTTTTTCAAAGACCTTTCCTTTAGTCTTATATATGAATTATTTCTTAAAACATAAAATATAGGCAATAACTTTTCACCACTTCCAATGTGTAAAATAGTTAAAGGTTTTAATGAAATTTTTTTATTCAACTAAATCACCACCTAAATCAAACTTGAACACTACTGTTGAACCAATTATATAGTAGTCATTTTGCAATTTGTTTGGTTCTCCAACGAAATTAAAATCAAATGTTGAACCTTCACTTAAATAGTAAAGTTCATCCTTTAATTTTGGAACTATGTGTCTATGACCACGCAATTTTACTAATTTATAATATCCATTGTTTAGTTTTCTTATTTCGTCTTCATTAGGTCTTGCAAGACCAAGTAAAAGTGTTGATTTTCCGTTTTTATAAAAAATATCAGGTGGTACTTTAAATTTAGGCTCAAAAAGCCCAAACCCCCTTGTAGCATCAGCACCGAGTCCACTATCTCCTAATAATCTAACGCTAGCTTTTAGATGGTTTTCAAGATCATCTGGAAATTCTGCAATAAAATATGGGGTAAATTTATCTTTAAAATAAATTAGCTCGATATTATACAAAGATGATGTATTTCTTACTCTATCCAAACTTACGACTAATCTATTATCTATTTTTACAGGAGAATCTTCGAAAAAAATAGACTCTTTGAAATTATTGGATAACTTTGAAGCAAATACATATTGAGCTTTTTTTAATTTTTTTGGTTCCAGTTCAAGCTTCTCAGGTGGATATGTGTTAAAAAGAAAAGGTTTAGGTATCAAATATTCTTCACCAAACTTAAATAATAGAGAAGAAACCTTTAAACTCTTTGCTAGCTTATGCGCATCATCACCAAATAATCTAAATGCATTATATATAATTGCCGAATATATTGTAGTAGATCTTACGGTATTTAATGTATCATCAGTTTCATTGCCCACTCCAACTCTTAATGGAGTTTTTATAATAAGCTCTACTATTAATTTCATTAATATCACCTTCTTTTAAAAGAAAAATCATTTTCCATTTAGCATTTCCTTAATTATCTCATCAAATTTTTCATCTTTTTTCAATTCTTTTCTCACGATTTTTGAAGGATCACCAGAAATATAGTACTCTACAGGTTTATAAATTATTTCCTTTATTTCAAACTTAACTTTTCCATTGCCTCTACTTCCACCGCCACCAAGGTAATCATCTTCTACAAGTTCAAGTGCTTGTTTTATCAAATTCAAATCTTCAATGCAATGTTTTTCATTTTCATTAGTGTAAATTAACTCAAAACCAAATTCTGCTCCAGCTGGGACACGCTCTATTGGCCTTGGAACAGCGGCACATGTTATTCTATCAAGGGAATTTTCTGTTTTCCATTCAGCATATCGTGTGTCGGTCTCCATGTTTTCTAATTTTTTAATTGATTCTTCCGTCAAAAATGCATCTCTTACAATCAATCTAGAAGGAATATTTTCCTCTTTGCTTGCACCATAAACTCTACAAATTTTACAATCTGGATCCTTGCATTCATGTCTTCTAATTTTATTCTTACGTTCAACTAATTCTAATTTTTTGTTTAACGCTCTTTCCATTAATGCTCTCATTTTTCCCTTTAAAGAGCTACCAGGAACGTAGGGTTCACCGTTTATTGGATTTCTCACAATTGGATTATCCATACCACCAATGGAAATTCCTAAATCTTTTCCTCCAATATGAAGACCCGTTAAAACCTTTATAGTACCTTTTATTATAAACTTTCCTAATAATTTTCTTTCGTCCATCTCACAACACCTCCTAATTAATCTTTTCCACCATAGTATTTGTGATATGCCAAAATTGCATCGTAAAATTTTTTAAAGGTTTCAAAGTCTTTTGAAGTTTTAACTTTATCAATTGCTTTTCCTATTATTTTTTCAAAGTCTTTATAAACATCGCTTTTCGTTCTACTTGCTTGATATGCAAGATAAACTTTTACAAAACTTAATTCGTCAAGAATATCTTCTTTGAATTTTTCTTGATCATTTTCATACTTCATTTTATTTGAAATAAATTTTTGCCAAAATTTTGAAATATAGGAATGAAACTTTCTTATTTGATTAGCTTTAAAATTTTTACTCAAGTGCTCTCCAAACTTTTCAGCATCACTTATTAAGTCTTCCATTTTATAATATGCTAAAGAATCAAGCGAAGAAATCCTCTCTAAAATACCTTTTACAAGACTTGAAGTATCTTTGGTTTTTTTATCATGCATCACTTTCTACCTCCTCTATTTAATAAATCATAAAATTGGAGTACAACGTTCAAACCTGGAAATTCTACTTTTTTATTTTTGATAAGCTCCTCTAAAATGTTCTTTTCTTTTTCATTATTGCTTCTGCTCATCAAATAAGCTAAAAAAACTTTGTCATATTTACTAGGACTAACTGACATATTTAAAAGTTTTCTAACGAGAGATCTACTTAATTCGTCCTTTGAATTACACAATTTTTTATATAATTCATATGTTTTATTGATGAATTCGTTAAATTTTACTACTGAAACATTTTCTAAATAAAATTTTCCATCTTTAAAGACTCTCTTAATTCCGTTAGAAAAAGCTATTGAGTCTTTTAACATTAACTCTTGCTGTGAATTTATACTTACAACCTCTACATTTTCCTTGGCTTTTGATTCAGAAATATCAGATAATTCCATAATAAACTTCATACTATCTTTTTCATCTACAAGTGCATATCCTGCAGAAATGGTTATAAATTTGTTACTTATAAATTTAGAAAATTCTTTTCTCAAAACAACTGCAAAATTAAGAATTTCATCCCAACCTCCAAGAACAAATAAATCATCTCCTCCAGAATAAATCACAGCTAAATTTCTATTTTCAACCAATTTATACAAATACAGTTTAAAAAATTATGAAAGTAGTCTAGAAAGAGCGCTAATTCTAATTAAAGTTTTAAGTGCTAAACCTTCTCTAAAGATTTTTCCAAGATTATCCACATCAACTTTTAAAGCAGCTAACTTTTTTCCTGGTACATTTTTCGCCATTTCTGTCAAACTTTGCGTACTGGAATAGGCAAGAACTTCAAGTCTAATTAAGTTTTTGTCGTTATTATCAAATTTATAACTTTCTTTTATCTTAAATCCAACTTTTTCGGGAATTGAAGAGAATTTATATTTTTTTCCAAAAATTTCAAATACATCTTCTTCATTTTTATTTGTTAAAACAATGTATTTCTTTTTATTATCCATAAGTTCTTTACCAATGTTGTAAAGTGTTCTACAAAAATTACATGCAATTTCTTCTTCGTCTGCTCGCAAGGAAAACAATTGAGTGGTAAGTGCTCCACATACCTTACAAGTTTTCATATTATTTCCATTTCTTCTTATCTTAAATAATTTCTCAAGTTCAAAGTCACTAAAAAGTCTATTTTTCTTCTCGTTGATCTTATGCGCTAACTTAGAAAAAACAACGTTCATATTTTTTACATCGGAAGGTTTAAATGAAACGTATTCCATAACTATACTTAAATCTAAATTGTTTTCAATGAACCAATTATTCACTTTTTGTTGGATTTTTTTCAATATATTCTTATTTTTTTCTGTGTTAGAAAGTACTAAATAAAAGTGTCCTCCACCAATAAAGTGTATATTTACTCTGTAAAATTCCGTTTGCTCTAAAAGTTCATTGACAATTATTTCTTGTAACAATTCAATGAAAAAACTTCTTCCTCTATAAGATCTCAAAGCACCTTTTGAAGAGACTTTGGAGATAAATTTTTGAATTCCAGAAACATCTCCACCAATAAGCAAAAATGTTTCCTTTTCATCTAAATTTTGCAAATCTCCAAAAGATGTTATTTTACCATCTGTATAATCATATAAACAAAGTGACAACATTGCTGAAACTTTTCTATAATCATAGTAAGAAACATCAACTACCTTTTTTGAAAAAATAAGATATGGAACAAAACTAAAATGTTTCTTTATCATTGTTTCCAATGAATTTGGATTCAACGAATCTGATAATATTTTGAGATCTTTTTCAAAAGAATAGAAAACTTTTTTTATTTTTTCTTGTGAGAGTTCTCTATCGGAGGTGGACGATAACAAATCACTTATTACAAAAGGTTCAAAAAACGAATTTTTGCCTGTATTAAATACTAATTCATTATTTACTATATTTTCATTGAAAACCTTTGAAAAAATATTTTCTAAATTACTAAATTTTGAGGTTTCAAATTTATATGGTGTATTGTCAGATTTCAATAAACTATCCACGTATGATATATACCAATCTATTTTTTCATTAAAAGTTTTACTGTCAAAATATGTTAATTTATCTTTTTTGTCTAAAAAATCAAGGTTATTATTTATAATGTCATTTAATCCATACGTCAAAGCTCTAACAACAATCTGTTCACGTTCTTTCAAGCAATTCACCTCCAATTTGACCAACATTTTAAAAAATGTCTTTTAAAAACTCTTCAAACTTAATTTTTATTAATTCTAACTCTCTTGAATCTCTTTTGGTGGTGTATGCCCTAAAATGCAATATGCCCAATTTTGTTGGTAAATTTACCACTAATTTATCTCCATTTGTCTTTACTCTTGGGGACCCGGATTTTTCTCTTTGTGAATATTTAAATACTTCAACTTTTGTTATATATTTAAATTTTTCAAATCTTTCCTTTAATTTAAATTTTTCAATTAATTCTTTAGAATGATGTTCTTTTGAACTTGATTGGAATATTAAATTTCCTTTTCTTTCAACTAATTCAACATTTTTTGATAAATGGTAAAATTTATTTTTTATTATTTCCAAATAAATCTGTCCCATTGGACTTATTGCTAGATATTTTTTTCCATCTATCATTGCTTCATCAAAGAATACCTTTGATTTTAAAGATAATGATTTATACAAATTTTCAATTTCCTTAAGTGGTTTTATATCATTTTCCAACTCTTCAAACAATGTTTTTGCTTCAAAATATATACTATCGTCTAAATCTATAGGTAATGGAATTAACTCTATTACTTCTGGAAATCTTTCGAATCTATAATATACGGGAACACTTAACCCTTGTCCCAAAGCAAGTGCAAAAGCTATTTGGGCTTTGTATCCACCTGTTGCATTTATTATTACTTCACCAGAATGCCTTGCTATAATACCAGCTATTTCTTTTATTAAATTTCTAAGTCCATGTATTTTAAAATCATTAGGTTTATCATCTCTCAACTTTGAAATAACTTTAACTTCAACATTTTCAAAATTATATCCTTTTTTTACTTTAAAGAAATTTTTCAATATAGTTCCGATTTTTCTTCCATCGTCTGTATCTGATAACAAAAAATAAAGATTTTTTCTTTCTGTTAAATATCCTTTCTTTACGATACTTGCAATCGAATTAATCTCTGCTCCAAACCCCCTAAATTCTTCTGGATCTTCATTACTTTCCGAAAAATAATTTACTATAGCCTCTAATTGTGAGTTCTTGTAATACTCATTTAGTTTTTCATCCCTACTCAAATTACTAATCATACTTGCCCCTACTGTACATATTAACGTATTAGCCATCCTATCCCTCCTAAAATGAGCAATATTTAAAAATTTTTAGTCTCATAATATATAACGAATAACATAGCAATTTTCTGACAAAAATTGAATATTCTCTTTTGGTGTTTAAATGTTGATATATTGTTGGTATGTTAAAAATATACACATAAATACTTAACTATAACGAAATGATTATGACACAAATATTTGGGATAAGAAACACTTAAATAAGCAAGAATATTTGTGAAAATATTTGAAAAAATATAAAAATTAAGATTTTGCAAAGTTGTACTTTCCAATAAAAAATACTTAATACATTTAATCAAAATATAGGTATGAGAAAGAATAATATTATAAAAAAGGAAAATATGTTCTGTATTTGTGTTGTAATTGTTTCGTTATAGTTAAGTGTTTGTGTGTATGTTTTTATTTTTACTATGTTGATATATTTAAAATTTTGTACAAAGTTTAGGGGTTCCTAATAAAATCATAATGTTTGATGTATTTGAATAGTATAAATATTGAGACTAAAGGAGGGATAATATTTTCTTTAGTTTGGTATTAGGACTTAAGGCAATAAATTCTGGAGTTATTTCAACATATCCTGGGGAAAAGTTACATGGATTGTTTTTTTGATATATTAAAGAATGCAAATGAAAGGTTAGCTGAACAGGTTCACGAAGAGGATAACTACAAGCCGTTTACTGTTTCATCAATTTTAGGAAAGAGAACGGATAGATTGATTATTATAGAAAAAGGAAGAAAATATTATATAAGAATAACTTTTTTAAACGAGGAAGCTTTTAATTTTTTTACCATAAAAATATTTAAAAGTAAATATTCAAAAGAGAAATTAAAAATCAATGATATTGAGTTTTATATTTCAAATGTGATATTTCATGAAAAACAAAGTAAATGGGCGGGGATTTTAACGGAAAATGAATTATTGTCAACAAATTATAATAATAACGTTATAAAACTGCGATTTTATACTCCTACATTATTTAGGATAGGTGATAAACATTTAGGTTATCCTTTCCCCGACAAAGTTTTTAAAAGTCTTTTAAAAAAATTCAATAAATATGCAGAGTTTAAAATAAATGAAGACTATGCTAATATGTTCTCAGATATAGAAATATTAAATAAAAGAACTTACAAAAAGCGGGTATATATGAGAAATTATTATTTGGATGGATTTATAGGAACTGTTGAATATAAGATACCAACAGACGATAGGAATTTTTTCAAAGTAATACATATGTTGGCTGATTTTGCTTTTTTTTCTGGGGTTGGATATAAGACAACTATGGGATTTGGGCAAGTAAAAAAGTTGGGGGAATAACTTTATGAATTTTAAAGAATTAGCATTAAGGGCCGAGGAAAATCTTGAATTTGAAAAAGCTCTTGAATATTTTGAAAAAGCCGAAGAAGAATTATCTGTCGAAGATGGAACACTAATAAGATATGGTGAATTACTATTTGACTTTCAAAAATACGAAATGGCAAGGAAAGTATTCGAAAAGATTGTTTCTAAACAACCTAAAAAGGAATATCTTTTAAGGCTAGCAGAAATATACGAAGAAATTAGTATGTTGGACAAAGCACTAGAGATATATGAAAAATTAAACATAACAGATAGAGTAAAGAATATAAAAGAACAATATGAAACAACTAATCCTAGAAGAACAATTTTAAGAAAGTTTTTAGAGTTATTTTCTGGAAGAGAAGATGTATTTGCAGTTCAGCTAAACGACGGGACATATAGACCTATTAGGCGTTCAATAAATTTTAATGACGTAAAAAAACATATTTCTGGGAAAACAACTATTGGAATATATCAACTGAAAAAGAATGATGAAATAAAATTTGCTGTTTTTGATGTGGATATAAAGAAGAGTTTTTTGGAAAATAACAAAAATACGTATTTTGAAGAAGCTAAAACTGTTACTTTAAAAATTTCATCGATTTTGTCTCAGTATAATATAAAAAATTATATAGAATTTACAGGAAACCGTGGATATCATGTTTGGTTCTTTTTTGATGAGGCATTATCAAGTTACAAGGTTAAAGTCTTTATGGAGTCAATATTGAAAAATATACATTTAGAAGAATCGATAGGTATTGAGGTTTTTCCAAAACAACCAACTTTAAACGGCGGGTTGGGGAATCTAATAAAAGTCCCCTTAGGATTACATAAAAAGACATATAAAAAAGCAGTTTTTGTGGATCAAAATTTTGAAGTTATAAAAAATCAATTAGATTTTCTTTTAAAAATAGAATATAACAGCAAAGAACATATAGAATCTTTATTTGACGAAATAATAACGGATTCCGTGCAAAGTTATAATTTCCAAAAAACCACATACAAAAAAAGAAAAAACACTTCTATAAAGAAAGAGTTAGTAAAATCATTAGAGAAAGATAATTTAAGTGAATTTCATAAAGTAATTAGTAATTGCCATGTTTTATACCAAATAATACAAAAAATAAAGAGGGATGCATATGTTTCAGAAATAGAAGAAGAAATTCTCATAAAATCTTCAATTAAAGCTATAAATGGAAGGGAGCAATTAATTGAAATTTTAAAGAATACAATAAACTTTGATTATGATAGATTCAAAAAAATAGAACATCAAGTTGGTGAAATTCCTATATCTTGTAATAATATTAGAAATATTATTATTAAATATAATTTATCTCTAAGTTTAGATAAATGTTTGTGCAAGTTTCCTGGTTATAATACACCGTATTCCTTTGTGAAAGATTTTGACGAAATTATCGAAGAATTTTCCGTGGAAGAAATAGTTAAAAAAATTATAGAAAAAACTTCTGAAAAGTTTGAATTAGAACGGGAAATAAAAAGCTTAAAAAAGATACTTTTGGAAAGAATGGGTGAAAATACAAAAATGACAGTGGGAATATGGACTATAAGAAAAAATGGAAATGATATTGAAATAATTATATAAATAAAATTAGGTGAAATAATGGTAATTTACATTACTCAACAGGGTACGGTACTTTCAAAAAAACAAGGAAAATTAATCGTGAGCAAAGAAGGAAATATCATTTCTGAAATTCCATTGAATAAGATAGATAAAGTTAACTTAATGGGAAATATATCTTTAACTACACCAATAATCAACTATTTTTTGAACAAAAAAATAGAAGTAATTTTTATGACTCAAAATGGAAAATATCGTGGAAAGTTATATACTGACGATTATAAAAATGTATTACTGAGATTGAAACAGTATGAGCGGTCTAGCGATAAACAATTTAAACTAAAAATGGCAAAAGCCATAGTAAAAGGAAAACTAAAAAATTACTATGATTTTTTGATAAACAAAAGCAAACATCTTCCAAAGGGGCAATTAGGTAAAGAGATAGCGACTATAAGGGTCATGACATCAAAGATAGAGCAAGCTAAAGATATAGACGTAGTGAGAGGCCTTGAAGGTGTTGATACAAAAAGTTATTTTAAAGCTTTTTCAAGGTTAATAAAAAATCAAAATTTTAAATTTGAAAAAAGGACGATGAATCCACCAAAGGATCCAATAAATGCAATGTTATCATTTGGATATTACTTATTATACAATGAGATTATGGCTGCTATAAATATAGTAGGACTGGATCCTTATTTTGGAAATCTTCATACAGTTGAAGTTTCTAAAAAATCTCTTTTATTTGATTTGGTTGAAGAATTTCGAAATATATTAATTGACAGTCTTGTCATAAATATGATTAATAGAAATGAATTTAATCAGTCTGATTTTATAAAAAAAGAAAAAAATATAGTTCATTTCACAGAAGATGGTATGAAAAAATTTATATCAAAATATGAAAAATGGTTAGGACGAAAAATGAGATATCATTTGGATGGGGAAACAAATTATATACGAACAATATTTCAAAAGCAAGTACGACATTATGCACGAGTTGTACTTGGTGATGAAGATAAATATATTCCTTTCTACAGGGTGATAAAATGATGTATGTTATAAGTTATGATATTACTAACGATAAAAGAAGAAGAAAATTAACTAAATACTTAGAAAGTTATGGAGTAAGGGTTCAATATAGTGTTTTTGAAACGGAGCTTAGTAGGGAACAATTAAGTATATTAATAAGAGAGCTTAAAAAAAGGATAGATGAAAAGGAAGATACTATAAGAATATATCCAATTTCAAAAGATGCGAGAAAATCTATTACTACGTTGGGAAAGGATAAAGGAAGTTATTATAAAGATGATTTTCTTATAATATAAAACTTATGAGGAGAGGAAAAATGTTCCTAAATCTTTATAGGCTTAAAATACCTTATAAAGTGAAAAGATTATATTTTTCAAATTCATCTACTCCAGCGGAGATATTATCAAAAAACTTAACACGTGTAAATAACATAAGGTTCTACAATTCTTCAAAATTGGTATGGGTTGAAATACCAGATGTTGATTTTTCTATAAAGCCTTATCAAGCTAAAAATTATTTATTAGACAAATTTGAAGTAATAGATGAATCTCAGGATCCTATACTTTTTGTAAAAACTTTATATAACTATGTAAAAAAACAATTTATAGATGAAGGTTATTATTTTAAAAGAAGAAGCATCTTTATTTCCAATGAAGATAAATTTTGCTTGAATACTAACAAAGATATAAATGCACATGTTAGCTATAAGATAAAGTTGTATAAATTAAATGGCAAATATTATTTTTCTATATTGCCAAGATTTACCTTCCTTTCTAAAGATCCAGCATTATATTCAAGAATAAAAAGCGCATACCTACTTAATATTAAAACAGGTAAGACCTTTTTGTATGTTTCAGGAGAAGACGAAAAAATAAAAATAAAAGTTGATGATGAAATAGTTACAGTAAAAAATAACGACATTTATTATTTTAATTTTAGTTCGACTGAAGCAAAAGAATTAGGATTTTCGAAGGAATTACCACAAATTTATAAAAATCTAAATATGATTTATTCTAATATGGAGAAGAAACTTAGTTTCTTAAACAATGTAATGGAAGTTGATATTCCATATAAAATTTTACAAAAGGATATTAAGAAACCAAAGATAACCTATATATTCAAAAATGGCATTTCTGAAAACAAAAAGGATATTTTCAAGTTTTCATTTTATAAACCACCTAAAAAATTAAATATCGCATTTTTATTTTCTTCGAAAAAACAAGTGAAAAGTTGTATCCTGTGTTAAAAAGTACATTTAATTCAAAAAATTCTTTGTTTTATATTGCGCTTAATCAATTAGGTATCAAAAATATAATAAATGTCAGATTTGAAAAAAATCCAATTAATAAAAAAGCTATTTTTTTCTATGACCCTGATACTCTTACTATAAAAGATAGAGAATTTTTATCGAATAAAAGTTACAAAATAATAACTATTGTTGTATTGGATGAGCACGTGGGAAACATAGATAATTTACTTAAAAATGTACCAGATAATCTAATAATTGTTCCAATATTAAAAAATAATTTGTTAAAAATAAAACCATACATTTTTAAAAGTTATATATACAAATTGCTTCTCTTTTGTACTGATTCGATGCCTTTTTTGTTAAAAAATCTTGATTTAAAAAGAAAAATACTGTATGTAGGAATTGATTTAAGTCATGATACATACAATAGAAAGACACATTTAGCTATTAGTGCTGTAACAAATTTTGGGAATATCATATATTTAAGTAGATACAGAAATCTTATGCTTAACGAAAAATTAGAATTAGAAATTTTGGAAAAAGAATATGTAAGATTAATGGATAAATATAAAGAAAAAACAAATAGTTATCCGGAAATTGTGTTTATTATAAGAGATGGTGTTTTCTTGGAAGATATTAAAGTAGTTGAAAACATATTAAATATGATCGAAGTTAAATATGTTCTTGCTGAAGTTAATAAAAATTCTAATATAAATTCATGTTTAAATCTAAAGGAGAATATAATAAGGCTTGAGAAAAATTCGTTTGTATATTTTCCAAGTTCCTATAATCACCAAAAAGGTGTAGAAATAAATATAATAAGGAATTGTACAGATTATTCATTTGAAAAAATAGCAGAGCATATATATGGTTTAACAAAAATCACCCCCCCTTCTCCTTTTTCAGAACGTAGGTTGCCATATCCATTGTATATTGTTAACAAAGTAGCTTTAAGTGATTACGAATGGAAAATTTATGTGCCAATTGGAAAGGATAAAATTTATAATTTTATTAGGTAATATGTGTATTTTTTTGTTGTCTAAAAATAAATAATTTTATGGTAAAATAAAGGTGATAACATGTTAAATTTATACCTATCAAGTCTGAAATAAAAATGTTGAAAATTCGCATAAATAAATGTTTTATCAAAAATAGGTTTGGAACCTAGTATTTAAGAGGGTTTGTAGCAATTTGTTTTAAACAAAAATAAAGAAATGTTCTTTAAAAAGTTGGGTTCGGAAAAAAGCATTTACAAAGTATCATAAATAAACGCTTGAAATTCTTTAGAGTCCGAATAGTACTTCTCTCTGAAAGAGATGGAAACCGTTTAGGACTGCCTTGCCATCCGCACTCGAATTACGGAGGAAATTATGCACCGCAAATTCCGAGGAATGTTATTTTAAGATATTTTAAAGAGGGGGATTTTATCATCGATTTCATGATGGGAAGTGGTACGACTTTAATTGATGCGAAGTTGTTAAATAGAAGAGCAATTGAATATGATATAAATCCCGAAGCACTTAAAATCACAAAAGAAAATTTAAATTTTGATGGAATTTTTTGTATAAACCTATTGTTGAGATAGTGGATGTAAAATTGAGAGTATAGATTTAATTATTACTCATCCACCGTGTTTAAATATAACCAAATATTCAGATAGAAAAATAAAAGAAGATCATTTCAATATTTCAAATGTAAAAAAGTTCTGCGAGGGATTTGAGAAAGAGATTAAAGAAATTTATAGAGTACTTAAACCTAATAAATACTGTGCAATATTAATTGGCGATACAAGAAAAAAGTGCATTATATTCCTTTGTCGTATTATATAATGAAACTTTTTAAAAAAATGGTTTTGTATTGAAATAAGATATTATAAAAGCTCAACACAATTGCAAATCTACACCTTATTGGCAAAAACAAACTAAAAATATAATTTTTACCTGATTATGCACAAGCATTTATTTATTTTTAATTTCAATTTTAAACTCTTTAGCAAAATTCTAAAGAAATGAAAGAATTAAGCAATTGTCTAAAATATTATTAAAATATCCTGAAGATGTCAATGTTTTTCCAATTCTCATTGCGGAGAGAGTTAAAATAACAAATTAGAAATTTTCGTTCCTGAAAATTGGAAATTCATCACTTTTAAATTCAAACCAGAAAAAGTTAATCCTAAAAATATACCAGATTGTATGAAATTTTGTAAAAGAGAAAGAATTATTGATTTATTTGATAAAATTAAAGATTTGTATGATTATCTCTTGGTGTAGAGGTAGGTATGGATACTAATGCTACAAAAAATAGAAGTGGAGAATTTTTCGGAAAACTTTGTCAAAGAAAAATTGCGAAGCTAATAACTTTATTTTTCATTCCTTCTCCAATATTGTCATCCTGAGGAACGAAGCGACGAAGGATCTTGATTAGATAGTGTTAGAGAGTGTTAATAAGATTAGAAAATTGGTAAGAAGATAAGATTCTTCAACGACTTAATTTACCTGTATGTAATTTATTAGTAAATTTGTATTAAAAACAATTTAGTAAAATTAAAACATGTTTCCAAATCGGGGGGGAAGCTTTGAAAAGAGCAATTCTAATATTAATGTTACTGTTAGGTATTCTTTCATTTTCAAGAGTATATTTTTTGACAAGCAATGTAGTAACTTATCCTAACAAAAAAGTATATTTTTCAACATATAATGAGGAAAATATAAAAGTCTTTGTCTTTTATAGCAAAATAGATAACAACATCCTAAACGATTTTGCATTTTCTAATACCTTTTCAACAATACTTGACTACACAATCAGGTTAGAAGAAAGTGGAACTTATCGAAAGCTTTATTCATTGGAACTACCTGGAGATCCCGGAGTATACCATGTTGTAGTTAATGGTTTGTCTTCAAAAGAATTATACAGAAAGCTTTTTTATTTAACAAATTTGGAAGCTTTTGTTGCTTCTGATAAAGACACATTGTACTTTTCTATATTTGATTTGAAAAACAAAAAGTTTTTAGACAAGGTATATTACTATAGCAATTTTGAAAAGAAAACTTTAAATGGACCTATTTTTGAATATAATGCTATAGAAAGATACAAATCAAAATTCTTTTTCGTTGATAATAATGTAGTTCTTATTAGTAATTATGCTAACAAAAATACGTATTACCCATTATATAAAGCATTGGTAATAACAGACAAACCTATTTACAAACCAGGAGATTTGATACATTTCAGAGTTAACATTTTTAAAAAGGAAGGCAGCAAATACATTCCATATCCAAAAGATGCATTAGTTTCTTTAGAAGATCCATTTAACAATATCATTTATAAGAAAAATTTCACATCAGACGATTTAGGAGGATTCTCCTTTGACTATAGAACCTCTGAGGAAATAATTACTGGAAATTATACATTTATAATTTCTAACCTCAAAACTGAAGATGTTATTTCAGAGTATAACTTCATAATCCAAGATTATAAGAAACCTACATATACCGTTGAGTTAATACCATTTGCTACACAATTGGTTGCCGGTGATACCTTGACGGTTGAAATTAAGGTCAAATATTTAAATGGTGATCCTGTAAAAAATGCTCAGATAATATTTTATAGCTTTGAAAACTATTCCAGATTAATAAATAAGATGTCTTTAACTACCAATGAAAATGGAAAAGCAATATACAATGTATTGTTAAAAAATAGTGGAACATATAAAATACAAGCATTAATTACCGATGATAGTGGTTACCAAACAGAAAAAGTTACTTATGTTAATGTCAAATCAGATAACGTTGAAATTAAAAGTTCTATCGAAAATAATACTTTAAAACTTTTCATTACCGATTTAAAAGGAAACCCTTTAAATGGTATAGCTATTCTCATAATTAACAATAAAAAACTTTACGTGGAAGTATACAATGGAAAAGCCACTATTACGCTTCCAGAAAATGTCTGGTCTTTAGATGTTTTATTTGGGAAAGAGGTAAAAACAATATATAGAAGATATAACATGAGCAAACAAGGAATAATAAGCTTAGATAAGAATACAGCTAAATTAGGTGAATATGTAAATATCGAGGTTAAGCCAAAAGATGACGTTGGAATTCTTGTTGTTGGTTCTGATAATAAAATTTGGAAAATATTTTTAGTTGACAAAAGTAAAAACTTCAAATTCAAAATACCCGAAAATTTATTTGAAAATGATCTTTTTTTTGAATTTCGGGGTTTAAAATACTTAGATCATACAAAAGTAGAAATAAAATATGATAGAGTAAAAACTTTAAACATAAAAACAAATAAAAACATATACAAACCTGGTGAATTAATAAATGTAGAAATTAAAGATTCAAGAGAAAATTCTTTAAAAATAGTTGCTGTAGCAGATGAAGGACTATATCTTCTATCTAAACAATTCTCATTAACCGATTATTTGTATCCAAAATTAGATTTTCCGCTTTTTACAACATATCTTTCTTCAAAATACATATATTTTGATTCAATATCCAAATTAGAAAAGAACTTAATTAGTCATGTTTTTACTGCCACTAAAGAATCCGAAGAGAGAAACATTAGAGACTATTTTTCAGAAACTGCGTACTGGAATCCATATCTTTTAAATACTACTTTTTCATTCAAATTACCAGATAATATTACAAAATGGAGAATAACCGTTTATGAAATTTCTAAAAGTTATGTAGCACAAGGATATACCAATATTGTTACAAATAAACCATTTGAAGTCAAAGTATTTTTGCCTGAATTTTTAACTGTTGGAGATAGGGTAAATGGAATTTTATATATAAAAAATTACACGGGAAAAAGTGGGATAGTAAATATAAACCTTACAGCAAATGAGAAGATAATATTTAACGACAAAGAGTTGTTAATAGAAAAAGATTTGAAAATTCCATTTGCTTTAAACGCCACAAAAACAGAACTTATTGAACTAATAGCAGAAGCTGAAATGAACAACGAATATGATGGCGTTAAATTAGATATTCCTGTAAAGTCAATAGATTTTGTAAAAAACTTAAGTTATATATATGTTATTAACAAAGAAACAACATTTAAAAAAACAGATAATATAAAGATAATCAGAAATTTAAAGGAATTAATTGAGCCTTCTATTAAAGCACTAATACATTTTCCATATGGATGTGTGGAGCAGACAATGAGTTCATTCTATCCTGCTATAATTGCCAAGGGTTTAATAGAATATTCCAATTTAGATAATATAATTTTGAAAGGTTTACATAGACTTTTGAAATTTCAACATTTAGATGGCGGATGGGGTTGGCGGTCTTGGGATAAAAGTGATATTTTTATGACCTCTTACGTATTAGAAGGATTTTATTATGCAAAAAAGAATGGATATTATATCCCACAAAGTGTTATAGATGAAGCAATCAAATATCTTAAAAGTCAATCAATAAATGGTTATTCTGCATTTGTTCTAAAACTATATGGAGAAAATGTAGAATTTGAACCAGAAAGTATCATAGATTTTGTGTTCACAAATCCTGAAAAAATCAAAGAAATTGCTATAAAAGATAAGGATTTTGCATACGTAAAAGGTGAAAAATTCTATTCTACAATTTATCTAACGGCTCAATCTATTAGAACATTAGTAACAAATAATAAATATCCTGATTTGATAAAAAAGATGGTTAACTACCTTTTAAACTCAAAAAAAGGACCGTTTTGGTATTCTACGAAAGATACAGCAGTTTCTATATTAGCAATATTAGAAAGTAACGTTCTTAGTGATTTTAAAAGCACATTACAGATCAAAGAAACTGAAGATTCTAAAATTGTAAATGGAAAAGGCATTATTAAAGTTAAAACAAAAAAGATATTGTCGGATCAGAATATAAATAATGGTATAAACTTGAAAACAAATTTATTTAAAAGATATGAAACTCTGTTTGAAGACGAATACGTCGATACTTTTCTTCCGCTAAACACAAAATTTGTTCCCGTTAGTATTAAAAACTCAACTACTACTACTACTACTCAACATTCCGAAATCCCAGATGAAATTGTAGAGATAATAAAAGATGGAACACCAATATATTTTGAAAACAATACACTTATCATTGAAGGACCATTCAAATTCATAGGAAATGAGGAATATTATAAAAAAGGTATATATGAAATAACATTCAAAGAAAATAAAGACTTTTCTATACATAAAAATGATGTTTTAAAAACTGAAATTGATATTGAAGGAAATGGCGAATATTTGATCGTTGAAGAATATCTCCCGTCTTGTGCACAAGTAATAAAAGACTATGTTGAAAAGACTCCGTATTATAATTCGAAATATTTTTATAACTGGTACAAAGATAAAAAAAGAATTTGGTATAGCTATATAGATATTAAAAAGGATAAAATAGTTTTCTTTATTAGAAGGCTAAGACCTGGTAAATTAGTATACTATTGGAGGGTAAGATTTGACGGGAAGTTCTATAAGAAGCCAACATATGTGTATAACATGTATTACGAAGATACTTTTGCTATTAGTTCTGTTGTTTCCTTTAACACTGAAAAGTGAAATAATACCTGTGAATATTGAAAATTTTGAACTTTCAAATTACGTTTGGAATAATTTATTAAAATTTCTCAACAATGCAAGTTTAACTATTCCTTCAACCCCCGTGATTGTATATCAAACAAACAATTTGGAAGAATTTTACCAATTAACAAATAAACCCTATCATGTAGGAGGCGTTTATAAAGATTTTATCATAATTCTACAACCAATAAATATTTTAAAGAAAAAAGGTGTTTATGATAGAGTTTTACTACATGAATTACTACACTGGATTTTATATGGTTTGAATGAAAAATATCAAGAAGGACTAATTTACTGGTGGATGGGAGAATATGACAAAAAAGAAGTTGATTATTTTCTTTCAGATTTTAATGGTGACTTACCCAGTTTTATCCTCAATCACTGGCATTAATTATCCAAAAAATCTGATGTTGAATGCACAAGATTCAATTAATTTTAGGGCATGGTTTGTAGCCATTGCACTTGATAACATAGTAAAGGAGCATCCAACATTTAAAACAAAAGACTGCTCTGGCTTTATTTTTTATTGTTTAAAAGAAGCCTTAAAAAAACATGATAAGTCATGGTTTAGTAAGACGGGTTATGGAGGTCCAATATTTGAAGATGTAAAAAAATATAACTATCCCAACACACCATATGGTATAAATATTTTTTCAAATGGTGATAAATTAGTTTCATACGTTAATGCGTATAATCTTATAACATATAATACAGATTTTATTTCATATGATAGATTCCACACAAAACATGGTGATTTAGTGTTTTTTCTTCATCCTCAAGATCCAGAATATCCTTTTCATGTAATGATATATACAGGCAAAGGTTATGTATACCATACAGGTCCTGATGGTCAGCTAAGATATGTATCTTATGAAAATCTCATGCTAACAGATGTAGCATGGAGACCTATAAAACTTAATCCAAATTTTTTAGGATACTATAGGCTGAAATTTCTTTCAGATTAAATAAAATCTTAAAGATGACAATCCTTCTAATCTTTCCAACCTATCCAGTTTATTTTATATCCGCTGTTTAAATTTATGATTTATCACTGATTTTTAATACGCAATATAAGGTACATTATATTGCGTGTAAGAAATACAAAAATCCTTCTTTGTATTTGTTCAACAATGAATATATCATACCCTAAAAATTAATATGATTAAAACAAAATACACATTTAAATATAAAATATACAATCCATATGAAAAGTTATGTGTGACTAAAAAATTTGCAAAAAAACACATAAAAATTGATCAAGAAAGTACACAGCTACCACAAGAAATTAGTTTTTGAAATTCTAACCTTTTCTATCCTAATCCAATAGCTATATTATCCTTTTTTGTTTGTTCAACGCTATTGTATATCATACAAAAAAATAAAAAACAATTAAACAATCAAATTTTTTTATTTTTGATTACACTTAAAGTTACGAATATTTTCGAAAGTGTATACCAACACTTTATGTTCCACTACGACAAATTTTTACTGAAAGTTAATTGAATAATTAACAAGAACTGATAAAATAATGATAGTTAAAAAATCGACCAAGGAGGTATGATATGAAAATATATTATTTTAAAAATGATAAATGTTCTGTCTGTAGTGCAGTATTGCCTAAAATAGAAAAAATTGCAAAAGAATATAAAGTTGACTTTGAAGTAATTGATGTAATTAAAAATCCTGAATTTGCTGGTCAACATCTCGTTTTAACCGTTCCTACTGTATTAATAACAGATGATGAACGAGAACTAACCAGATTTGCCAGAAATTTTAGTATTTCTGATATAACATCATTCATTGACAGATATTTAGAAATTACAAAAAGTTAATCAAAAATGTTTTTCTAATATCTTTGCCAAAAATTTATCAGATATTATTCTTCTTACAAATGAATATAAAAATTTATTAGAAGTTCCTGGTATATAAAGGGGTTTGTTTTTTTCATATGCATCAATTGCACCTTCAACAACGAATTTAGTGCTCATTAATTTTTTTTGATTTTTCATGTTGGCTCTTTCAAAAAATCTTGTTTTTGTTTTTCCTGGAGCAAGACACATTACATGTACATTATTTTTTCTCATTTCAGCCCAAAGTGATAAACTAAAATTGTATACGTATGCTTTTGTAGCCCCATATACTGTGAAATGTGGTATTGGAAAGAAAGCAGCTACAGATGCAACATTAATTATTCCACCATTTTTTCTTTTTGAGAATTTTTTAGCGTAATAATAGGAAAGATAAGTAAGTGCTGAGATATTAACTAGTATCATTTTTTCGTATATTTCTTGATTTGCATTTGTAAAATTACCATACCAACCAAATCCAGCATTATTAATCAAGTGTGTTACGTTGAATTTTTCTAATTTTTCAATAAGTTTATGTAAACCTCTGCTAAGATCAAATGAAAAAGTAAGTAAATCAATTTTCTTGTTTATTTTTCTTGTTTTTTCTGAAACTTTTTTTAATCTTTCAGAATTTCTTCCAATTAAGATTAAATTTACACCTTTTTTTGCAAGTTGGTAAGCAAATTCTTCACCTATCCCAGAAGAACCACCTGTAATTAAAACCCATTCTCCAGATTGAAATTTTGGCATATAATCACCTCTTTGTTTATTCTTACATACATTATATCAATTTTTCGGATTATTATATGAACATTTGATATTAGTGGTATAATCTTTTAAGATAGATAAAGTCAGTATGTTATGATTTTGTTTTTTTGAAAAAATTTCGAAAAAGGGGATGATTTATTTGGAATTTACGATTAATGAGTTAATAACATTGTTTTCATTGATTTTTTTGGCAGGTTTTGTTGATTCAATTTCTGGAGGTGGCGGATTAATATCACTTCCAGCTTATTTATTTTTGGGGTTACCTAGTCACAATGCTCTTGCGACGAATAAGTTATCTTCGAGTATTGGAACAACTTTAAGTACATTGAGGTATGCAAAAGGTAAATTTATAGTTTTCGAAGTTGCACTCTTTTCTGTTATCTTTTCTTTTGCTGGTTCTTTTATTGGTGCCAATTTGGCTTTGTTAGTTTCAGAAAATAAATTAAAGATTGTTATTTCCGTTTTGGTAGTAATGGCTGCTTTTTTGTTACTTTTTCGAACTAATGATAAAGCTAAAAAACTTAGACAAGGAGTGAATCTTTCAAGAATCAAAAAAATATTAATCTCAAGTTTGATAGGTTTTTTAGTTGGTATGTATGATGGATTCTTTGGACCTGGAACTGGTACTTTTCTCGTTATCTTATATATTAATTTTTTGTTTTTTGAACCAGTTAAAGCTTCTGGAACTTCTAAAATTGTCAATCTTGCATCTAATATTAGTGCATTAATTACATTTATTTTAGAACACAAAGTTGTTTACTCTATAGGTTTACCAGCGGCATTTTTTGGAATTTTGGGTAATTGGTTGGGCTCAGGGTTGGCAATTAAAAAGGGAGAGCGTATTATCAGACCAGTTATTATTATTGTTTTATTTTTGTTATTCATAAAGATTTTGAAAGATATTATTTGATGAGATATTTTGGTTGTTTAAATTATTGTTTATTAAGGAGGCGTTTAAAATGAATACTGAAATTGAAAGGAAAATTGATAAACTTGTTGACAAGTATTTTGATGAAATGCTCGATTCACTAAGAAGAATAATAAGGATAAAATCAGTTATGGAAACAAAAAAAGATAACATGCCATTTGGGGAAGGTCCAGCTAGAGCGCTTTCTGAAACACTTGAAATTTGTAAAGAACTTGGTTTTGAAACTTTAAATGTTGATAACTATGCTGGACATGCAACGTTTGGGAATAAAGGAAAATTATATGGAGTGTTAGGTCATTTGGATGTTGTACCGGAAGGAGATTTAGATAAATGGGAATCTGATCCATATGAATTGACAATAAAAGAAGGGAAAATGTTTGGAAGAGGAGTTTCAGATGATAAGGGACCAAGTATAGGTGCTCTATATGCTTTGAAGATTGCATCTGAGATTGTTGAAAATCCTAAAAACACAATAAGAATAATTTTTGGGACTAATGAAGAAAATGGTTCAAAATGTTTAAAATATTATTTTCAAAAAGAACCATATCCATATGCTGCAGTTACTCCAGATGGTGCCTTTCCACTTATATTTGCAGAAAAAGGAAATGCAACATATGAACTTTCAATTTCTTTAAATACAGATTATCATACAAGACTATTAAAACTTGAAGCAGGAACCGCCGTTAATGTAGTTCCAGAAATTTGTAAAGCTGTAATTGAAACTGAAAGGGTAGGGGAAATAGAATATGTATTGCAAAATCATAAAAGTAAATGTGGATTTGAATACAAAATAAACGAGAACAAAATCGAAATCAAATTTATTGGAAAATCAGCCCATGGTTCTACGCCAGAGCTTGGGATAAATGCAGCAGCATGTATGTTAGAGTTACTTACGAGAATTGACTTTGGCCCTGTTAATCAGATCATTGAAACCTTATATGAAAAACTTGGTAAAGATATAAATGGAAGAGGATTGGATATCTATGGTGAAGATAAAGTAAGTGGAAAATTAACATGCAATCTTGGAATTTTAAAACTTCAAGATAATTTATTAAGGGCATTTATAAACATTAGATATCCAATATTTTTTAATGTAGATATGATTACAAGACAGATAAATGAAGCAATGAAGGGGTTTGAAATTGAAAGAAGAAGTCATAGTACTCCTTTATACGTTTCAAGAGATAGCGAACTTGTCAAATTACTATTGAAAGTATATAGAGATGTTACAAAAGATGAAAGTGCACCAGTAGCAATTGGAAGAGGAACATATGCACGAGCGGTACCATATGGTGTGGCATTTGGAGCAACTTTTCCCGGGGAAAATACTAAAATGCATCAACCAAATGAGAATTGGTCTCTTGATTCTTTCAAAAAATTTGTAAGAATATATGCTAGATTGATGTATAGGTGGTTAACAGAGTGAAAAAGTAATTGTTGAAATTTTGAAATTATAAATATACCTTAACTTATAAAAATTGGTGTGCGGATGTGCACACCAATTTTTTATTGCACTAATTAAAGGACCAAATTCTATAGAAACTATCAATTGTATGGCCATTTTGAGGATTTTATAACATTTAACAATTTCATTAGTTCTACCTTTGGTATTGATATTGTTAAGTTGTGTATAATTCCTATACCTATTTAAAGTTTCGTAAAAGAACCTTGTTTTTCTTCCGGGTTTAAGTATACGATACAAGTTTCTCTAATATTTCTTTTAGATTGTAAAATTGTTCTATCTAAGAAGCAGATATAATACCATTAAAAAATTAGTAGTTTAACAAATAAAGAATAAGACGTAAGTTTTTTGTAAGTTGATATTAAAAGTGTTTTTGTTTAAAATAATTCGTTTTACTAATTACTGTTTATTTTCAAAAATAAGATCACTTCCAAAGATACAGATGAATGATTATATTGCATATTGGCAAAATACTTTAAATACATCTTACTTAAAAAAATTATGATATGAAATTGTGGTAAATGTAGTGTTGTACATTATAAGCATGGCTATGGATGCATAGTAGATACCTTTGAATAAGAAAAACACAAATTTTGAAATTCTTATTCGTCAAGATACGGATTGAATAGACAAATTAAGTATAATTAGAATTTGTAGAGTTGTTTCTTATTTAACAAAAATTCAATTTTGCACTTATAAAAACTGCAAAATTGAATTCTTTTTTTCGTGCAACTGCATATAATATCTTATTATTTTTTTGAACTTCCAAAAATCAGGAAATATTCAAAACTCTAATGATTCTAGAAGTCGGATTTATTTTGAAAGTAACTATCTTAATTTTTTTTCAATTGACCTTTTAGAATTTTGGGTAGTTCTTTTTCTATATAATTTCTTAAGTTCTCTCTTGACAACTCGTCAACTAAGTTATTGAATTTATCATTGGTATGTGCTTTTACTTTTTTGAAAGATACATCTATTTGATTTTTCAATTTTATTAACTCTTTAATATAATTATTTACTATGTGATTTTTCGTTCTCCTATACGAGGAAGCAAACATTGGGATTTCGTTATAATCGTGTACAATTGTAACTTGTGAAATCCCTTTCATTTTGCAATACTTCAAAGCCATTACTACACCTAATAGTTCGCTAATAACAGAATTTCCCTTTTTTATTCTCTTTGCTGTTTTTCTTACATCAATAATTTCTCCATCTTTTACTACACAAAATGCACAACTTGCAACTTGATATGTATTTGAATATGAACCATCTACATAGATTGTCATATTTAACCTCCTTGCAATTTTAGATAAAAATAATAGAGTTCATAAAAATTATACCACTTTTAAATAAAAAGTTAAACAAAATAACAAAGCCCAGGATATACCTAGACTTTGTTATTTTTTGTTTTGAATGATTTTCATATAATTTTTTCTAGTATCTGTTTTAAAGTTTCAAGACTATAGAATTTTTTAGCTATGTTAAAATTTTCGTTTACAATTTTTTCATATTTTTCCTTATTAAATATAATTTCAAATAAACTTTCTGCAGCTTTTTGAATGATAGCTTCTTTTATTTGAACAAGACCTTCTTTTTGAGTATATATATTTCCTAAACTTATGTACTTAATTCCCGAATTTTTAATATCTTTTTCAAAAACTTCATATTCAAATAGTACTATTGGTTTTTTTATGATAATTGCTTCTAAAAGTTGATTTCCCCATCCTTCTAAAATTGATGGGTAAGTTATTGCATCTGCTATGTTGTATAGTTCCCAAAATGAAAATACATTATTTTCAACATTAGGGTATAAATTAACAATCCTAATGCCGAATTTAAAAGCTTTATCTAATAATTTATATTTATAATTTTCACTTTCACACATTCCTGAAAATGCTAAAATAATATTTCCGTCAAAAATCTTTCCATTGTATAATTTTTTTCCATAATAATTTTTTGAAATTTTTGACATATAATGTACTAAATCAATTGAAAGTTCTATTGCTTTTCTTTCAGTAATCCTTGTTGCTTGCAATAATACAATGGAATTTTGAGATATATTATATTTTTCCCTTATTAAAATATTTAATTTTTCATCTTTTGTTGGTGGTTCTTCAAAATCCATAACATTTGGGACTATTGTTGAATTAATTCCTTTCTTTAAATATAAAACTTCTTTTGCCAATGAATTAATCACGACGTGTTTAATATTAGTACCAATTGGTGGACAAAATTTTTCTAATAGATCTTTAATCTTTTTGTCTTGATAATTTAAAAAATATTCTCTTTCCCACCAAAAATCATGATGGTGACCTATAAATGTCTTTTCCTTGTGAATTTTTGAAAATTTCTGAAAAGCTATTGCTGCAGGTAAAAAAGCACCAATTGACCAAATATTATTTAGGATTATAATTTCATGCATTGAAAGTTTATTTTCAAGATCATTATATATCTTTTCGGATTCCTCGAAAATTAAATTGATTACTTCTTCTATAGAAAAATCTTCTAACTTTTCAAAGCAGTTTTTATTAATCATTTTATATGTTGGATTTTCAAAACCTATAGAGGGAATTAATATGTCTACCCCACTTTTGTTATTACCGGCTACAATATCTACATCATGTCCCATTCTGAGTAAAACTTTTTTCCATTTTTCCATTTCTAAAGATACACCATCCATCAAACCAGCTCTGTAATGAACTAGTGCAATTTTCATTAAATATCCTCCAATCTTTCTTCAGTATCAATATCAAAAAGCATTAATCTTTCATGATCAAGTGAAACGTTTATAATTTCATCTGCAGAATATTTTGGAAATGCAGGAGCAACTATTTTAACGATTTGTTCGCCAAGTTCAACAGCAATTATTTGATGTGATCCTTGAGGTTCAACTACAAGAATTTTTTCTTTAAAAATAGCTTCATCATTATTATTTGTAATCAGAAGGTTTTCAGGCCTTATGCCAACAATTATCTCATCTTTGTTATATTTTTCAAGAGATTTTTTGACTTTTTCGGAGATTTTTATATCAATATATTCATTTTTTAAATGAATCTCATCATTGCTTCTAATAACATTCATTTTAAAGAAGTTTGTTGGTGGAGTACCAATAAATCCCGCAACAAAAGTATTTGCACAGTTGAAATATACTTCATCAGGTGTACCTACTTGTACAATTCTTCCATCTTTCATAATTACGATTCTATCTGCCATAGACATGGCCTCAGATTGGTCATGTGTAACAAAAATTGTTGTAGCACCTGTTTTATGATGTATAGCTTTCAATTCGGTTCTCATTTTAACTCTTAATTTGGCATCAAGGTTTGACAATGGTTCATCCATCAAAAAAATTTTAGGTTTAACAGCCAAAGCTCTTGCTAATGCTACACGCTGCCTTTGTCCACCTGAAAGTTGGGAAGGATACCTTTTTAAAAGTTCTTCAATTTTAACCATTTTTGAAACTTCTTCAACTGTTTTATCGATAAATTTGGAAGGCATTTTTCTAAGTTTTAAAGGAAATGCAATATTGTCATATACTGTCATATGTGGCCATACTGCATAGCTTTGAAAAACCATGCTAACTTCTCTTTTTCTTGGTTCGAGATATGTTACATCTTTTCCATCAATTATAACTTTTCCTTCAGTAACTTCTTCAAGACCAGCAATCATCCTTAAAGTTGTTGTTTTACCACAACCGGATGGGCCAAGAAAAACTACAAATTCTCCATTATTAACCTTTAAATTTACATTTTTTGCCCCCCAGACTTTTTTTCCATATCTTTTTGATAAATTTATTAATTCTAAAGTTGCCATATTTCACCTCTCCTTTTTTATTGTGTTTAAACCTTTACTCCTCCCCACATTTGTAAGATATATTTTCTAATTATAAGTGTAAAAACAACAGCCGGAAGGGCAAGGGAAACACCACCTGCTGCTGTTAAATTAATCAGACCTTTTGCACCAACTAATGTTTGATAAACAACCACTGGAAATGTAGGATTAAACTGGGTTAATACAATGGCTTGTGCAGTTTCTGACCAGCTACCAATAAATGCATACATAGCACTTGCTGCAAGTCCTGGAAGTGCTAGAGGTAATGTTACTTTAAAGAAAGCTCCAAATCTAGTTGTACCAAAGATCATTGCTGCCTCTTCAAGTTCAGTAGAAATCCCCATAAATATACTTGCGGTAATCCATATAGTCATTCCTATTTGACCTACAGAATATACAAGAGATAGTCCTAGAGGTTTATCATAAAATCCCATATTTATTAATATAATAACCATTGGCATTGCAATCGAAATACCAGGAAACATTCTTACAAATAGAACACTTAGTTTTAATAAGTTTTTTCCCTTAAAGCTATATCTTGCAAAAGCATATCCTGCCATACCACCAATAGTTAAAGAAATTAAAACTGTAAGTAATGATACTTGAATACTTCTAAATAATGCTGGGAGCGCATTGCTAGTTACTTTAAAGAAATTTATATAATTATCAAACAGATTTTTAGAAACCGTAAATTTTATAGAACCAATTTTTTCTAGTTCTGTTTTTAGTTTACTGATTTCCAACTCATATTCTCGTTTTTTTATTTCAATACTATTTATGCTTTGATTTAATTCTTCTATTAACGAAGACATATTGAACTCTTTTGCTTTCTTTAATTGAGATTTATACTTAACTAGGTTTACTGTTAATTTATTTAATTTTGTTTTTAGATCATTTATCCTGTTTCTGAGATCTTTTATTTTAATACCATTAATTTTCATTAGTTTTTTTAACGTTTCAACATTTTTCTCAAATACTTCTCTTTTTATATTTGAATTTGTCTTATTTCTTACAAATTTTTGTAATTCTTCAAAACTACTTGTTTCAATAACCGTTGAAAACTCTTTTTTAGATTTGCTAAAAACAGAAATTAAATATTTTCCATTAACAATTTCTAATTTAAATTTGTTGACAAAAGATGGAATCATCTGTGTTGGCCAATCATATGCTTCTTGATCGGACATTAGCGATATAGATACTAAAAAATATATAGGAGTTAAAATTACGAGTATAATTCCAGCGATGATTATGTAAAATAAAGTTTGTTTTGCAATTTTATTTAATTTCATGTTAGAGTTCCTCCTTTTTAAAGGCACCGGAAATTTTCAGGTATATGATTGAAACCACTGAAACGATTGCTGCTACAATTACAGAATAAGCAAGAGCTACTCTGTAAAATCCTATTAATTGTTCTTCGTAAAAGACAACTTCTTCAAGTAAAACTGGTATTCTCCTATATCCATATATCATTACTATTATTAACCATACTTGAATTGCTGAGATTATTCTCAAAATTAACGCAGTTTGAATACTTGACTTCAACATTGGAAGAGTTATTTTTCTTAAAACTGTAAATTTGGTACCTCCAAAAATGTAACCAGCTTCTATTGAATCTTTGGGTAATCCCTGCACCCCTGCAAGAAGTATAACCATCATAAACGGTATAACTTGCCACGCGTCTATTAATATTATTAACATTAATGATTGAAAATCATTTCCTGCTAAGAAAGCAAATTTCCCACTTTCTGAAATGATACCTAAATGGTACAATAAACTGTTAACCCAACCATAAGTTGCGAATCCACTTGACCACATCGCACCAACTGCAACTGCAGGTAGGGCCATTGGAATTAAAGCAATTGATAGAAGAATTTGTGCACCTTTAAATTTTTTATTAATTATCAAAGCTAATCCCAACGAAATTAAAAATTCAATAGTTACAGAAATAAGAACAAAAATAGATGTATTAATTAATGCCTGCTTAAAGTAAGGATCTTTAAATATTGTTATGTAATTATTTAAAGTAAATATGTTACTTTCATCGAAAAAACTATAATATACAGATGAAATAACAGGCCTAAGCCAAAATACAATATAGTAAATCAAAGTAGGAGCAATTAAAATATAAGGGATCCATTTTTTTGTAATTGTTTTTTGCAAGTTAAATCACCTCACAATTAAAACCAGGGGGCAAAAGCCCCCAAGAGATTAGTTATTTCATTTTCTTTGTGCATCTATTTTTATTTGATATAATTCAAGCATGTCAATGTCTAATTTTTTCTCTTCTAATATCATTTTTTTGAATAATTCATCATAGACCAATTTTACTTGTCCCCAATCTTTCCAAATTGGAGCAATATATGATAGTACTCCTTGGTTCATAACTTTTATAGCATTCTTTATTACTAAATCTTGATCCTCATCTCCAAGATATTTTACAGCTTCATCAACTGGTGGTATAAATCCACCTGTTCCTTTGTGAGATTTAACCATAATATCTGGTCTTGTCATATATTCAAGAAATTTTAATGCAAGATCAAAATTCTTTGTTCCTTTTACGATAGCAAGTCCACTTGTTCCAGCAACTGAACCAATGCCTGCCGGCCCTTTTGGGGCAGGAGCAATTATAAATTGAGTAGGATTATTTTTGTATACTTCTCCTACTCTTGCACAATGAGCTACTGTCATCCAAGTTTCTTCTCTTTTCATTGGTGGTCTTGTATCATCATAAGTTTTTACTGCTGGTGAAAAAGCATTTTTCATTTTGTATATTAAGTACCATGCGGCAACGGATCCAGGATTATCTAGATTGGGCCAATGTGCACCATAGGAGAGGGCGATCGCACCAATTTGATAAATAAGTGATTTCATTGGAACACCTGTAACGGCAAATTTTCCTTCTCCTTCGCCTTCTGCAACCAAATTAGCCCATTCTGCTAGTTGTTCCCAAGTAATATTTTGAAGATCAACATAATCTGGTTTGTATTTTAATGCCTTTTTGTTAATTAATGTAAGATAAACATCCGCACCAATTGGTAGAAAATATCTTTTTCCATCGAATACTGTCATTGAATCGAACCCTTTTGAAAAATGTCTATCATTCCATTTTGAAACATATGGCGTTAAATCAACTACTAAATCATTTTTAACCCATTCAGGCATTTTTGTTGCATAAGCTATAACAACATCTGTTGTAACTTTTCCCGTTTCCTTCTGAATTTTTACTTGTTTTAACATCGTTTCATCATCCATTGTTTGGAAAATAACTTTTACTCCATACATTTGCTCGAATGGTTTGATAATTTCATTGATAATGAATTCTTTTTCTGTTGGTGGAGTCCATAATCTTGAACTAACAACAAGCGTTGTTTCAGAAAATGCAAAAATTATCAAAGTTGTTAACAACAAAACAAATATCTTTCTCATGTTTTTCACCTCCCATTTAGATTTGTAAATGATGAAAAATATTGTATAATAATTGTAAGCGCTTTCAAAGAATGACATATAGATAATAACACAAACGTATCAGAAAAATTAAATACAGTTAGCATTAAATAGATTAATCTAATGAAAATTATTAGCAATGAAATAAAATAATCTTATTGGGAGGCTTTAAAATGGATTATAATGATTATAAAAAAGAGTTAATAAATTATAGACAAATAACGAATTTTAATTTATTAAAGAGTTGGAATCCAAAAGATGAATTGTACAAAAAAGTCAACAAGGATGGAAATTATGCAGATTTTAAAGGTGATACAATAATTTTCTTTTTAAAAGAAAATGAGAAAAGGTTTATTGAAGAAATCCAAAAAAAACTTTATGAAAACTTGGGAAAAATTCTAGCAAATGCTTTGAATAAAGAATTTTTTCATATAACTTTGCATGACTTGTGCAATTTGAATATTACAAATAATGTCGAAAGGTGTATTAAAAACAATAAATCTATGATTAAAGGAATTTTTCAGGAGATCAAAGATTTTTCTCTAATAAAATTGGATTCAATAGGTTTATATAACGGAGGATCTGCAATAGGAGTAATGTTTGTACCAAACTCAAAAGAAGATTTTATAAAAATTTTTGAATTAAGAAGAAAATTTGATAAATTAATACCGCAAAATAGTTTATATATTCCACATGTTACGTTAGGCTATTATTTACCAAAAGAATATTCAAAAAAAGATAGAAAAGAAATATTTGATTATATCCAAAATATTAAAATTAATTTCTCGATTGAATTAACTTATGAACTCCTTAAATATACCATATTTCGTAATATGAATAGTTATATCCCGGTTTATCCTATCTGAATTAACTATGTGTTTTCTAGCCTCTCAAACAATTCGCACAACAAATTACCTGTTGTATTCAAAAATAAGATGGTTATAATGTTGAAATATATAATATAATAAAAAATATAAAACCCTTAAATTAGATAAAGTGGTTATAAAGGATTTTATTGAGGTGGCAAAGATATATTCGTGGCTTTTTCTCGATTAATGATTAACGCAATATAATAACTATTATATTGCATATATTTTGAGTATCTTATATAGTTAATCAAAAATATATTTTTATATTTTTATGATATAATCATTGTTAAAGTAAAATTAGTAAAATCTAAATAAAAGGAGGATATTCATGACCAATGAAAATAGAAATTTCACGGCATTTATATGGCATGCTATTTTTTTGGCTTTTGCCAGTTCATTTATTGAAATTAATACAGTAATTCCTTCGCTAATCTTAAAAGCAGGTGGTTCTGAAGTAATTATTGGATTAATCACCGCTATAAGTATTGGAATTCCTCTTTTAGCTCAATTATTATTTGCAAGTATTTTGGTTACAAAACCTCGAAAAAAGCCATATTTACTCTTGGGAATTTATCTTCGAATATTTTCTTTAGCAATGATTTCGTTTATATTATTTACAAATCTTCCCCCAAAGTCTATAATAATTTTTACAATAATTGGTTTAACTATTTTTTCATTTAGTGGAATTTTTGCAGGAATTAGTTATACTGATTTATTAGGAAAATCAATTTTAAGAAAAAATCTTAAAAAGTTTATGGGTACTAGACAAATTCTTAGAAGTATTTTTGCATTGTTTGGAGCTTTAACTGCAAGGGTGGTTATAAATAAATATAAATATCCTTTTAATTATTCTGTAATGTTTTTCATTGCATCATTTTCTTTGTTTATGGCGTCAATTGGTTTTTTAGTAATTAATGAGAAAAAAGTAAATTATGTGAAAAAAATTCCATCGTTTTTATCTGTGTTAAAAAGTATACCTACAATACTAACTAAAGACAAGAACTTGCTAAATTATATTATTTTTAGTAACCTTACGGGGTTTGGTTTGATTATAATCCCATTTTATATGTCTCTTGCAAAACATTCGTTTTCTTTGAATAATCAAATAATTGGAAATTATCTTTTTTCGCAAATGTTTGGTGTAGTTTTGGCGAGCTTTTTTTGGAAGAAAATTTTGCATAATGAAGGATACAAGAGGGTTTTAAAATATTGTGTAGTTTTTGGAAGTTTTTTACCAATACTGTCATTAATTTCTAGTAAGATATCTCCATTACTGTTTTCATTAGTATTTGTTTTTTCAGGAATTACTTTAAGTGCAAGGCAGATGTCTTTTGAAGGAGTTTTAATTGAAATAAGTAGTGAAGAAAACAGGGCATTGTATGTTGGTATTTCTGGTGCTTTAAATATTGTAACAGCAATACTTCCACTGTTAATCGGGGTAGTAATAAAGTATGTTGGATTTACTTTTGTGTTTATATTTGTATCGGTTACATTATTATTTAGCTTAAAATGTTTAAAAAATTTGGATATTAAATAAAAAACTTGGAAGTATTTGCACTGAATCCGAAAAATGAAACAATAAAGAAGTATCATCTAAGGGAAGAGTAAAAGTTTTATGTTTTCCTAAATTAAGAAAAGAAGTCATTAACCTTTACTTTAAATAGATACTTTCAAAAAGAACCATTGTCTTTCTTTTGGGGATTAATCAAAGAAGGAAACATTAAAAAAAGAAATAGAAATGTTAAAAACACTATATAAAAGATTAAGTATTTCAAGACAAAGATAAGTAATTTATAGAAAAAATTAAATAAATATCAAAAACAATGGTAATTACGGATATTGTCGCATAATGATTGTAATAGAACAAAGAAGTATACAAATTAAAAAATCGAGAACAATTTAAAGCATGTCAAAAAAGAAAATATCTCAAAACAATAGTCTTTTAAAAAGTTTCTTTAGTTATTTTGAAGAA